>JAKAVY010000006.1 GCA_021827405.1 Thermoplasmata archaeon | reverse complement strand
GTCTCCTCCTGGTGGTTCCAGTAGTAGTAGCCCATGCCCTCGCGCTGAGCCTCCGTGGAGTCCGAACGGACCCCTCCGGCCAGCGACCCGTAGCGGCTCCGGATCTGCTCCTCGATGGGCCTTCCCCGGCGGATCGCCTCCTTCAGGTGCGCCGCCTCGATCATCTCCGAGTGCTCCACCGTGGCGAGGTCCCCCGCCGCCCGGAGCAGCCCCCCCATCTCCCGCAACCGGAGCGTGAGCGCGTTGCGCTGCCCGTCCATCCGCTCCGCCCGCCGACGCGCCTCGGTGATGAACTCCTCCAGCGCCCCCCGGGACGCCGGCGGGATCCGCCCGTCCACTGCGATCTCCTGGGCACAGAACTGCAAAAGCTTCCGCCGGTTCGCCTCGGTGTCCGGCATCGCCGTCTCCAGCAGCGTCTCGTACCCTCCCCCGGCGATCCGGGAGCGCAAGGGGGCCAGGATCCGCCCCACGTCCTGGATGTTGCACGCCGCCACCAGGATGAAGTCGCAAGGCACCGCGTCGATGCGTACCGACGCGCCCCCGCTCTGCGGGTTCCGCCCCGAGATCGGGAACCGCCGCTCCTGCATCGCCGTGAGGATGAAGCGCTGGAGCGGACCTAAGTGGGGAAGCTCATCGATGAAGAGCACCCCCTCGTGCGCCTCGTGGATCGCCCCCGGGATCACCCGGTCGTACGGGAGCGACCCCAGCTGGGGGTGACCCCCATACGGGTCGTGCCGCACGTCCCCCAAGAGCTCCGTCTCACTGGCCCCCGTGGACATGACGAAGGGGTTCCGGTCGATCTTCACCAGCACCTTGTACGGGGTCTCCCGCTGGAGCTGCCGGCGCCGCTCCAACGCGGGCTGGTCCAACAGCTTGATCATCTCCCCGGCCCGCTCGTAGGCGACCACCTCCTCCACCCCGTTCTTCAACCGGGTGGTCCGCACCGCCTCAGAGAGCCCGCCGGCCCCGCCCACCGTGACCTCCAGGATCCCTCCCACCAGGTCCCGGAACGGATTCCCCGACGAGGTGGGGGCGTTGGGCAGGACCTGCTTCACGTTCCCGCAGCTCGGACACTGCCGCTCGCTGGGAAGGGAATAGAACCCGCAGCGGGGGCAGCGGTACCCGAGCCGCTCGGCCACGGAGTTCGGGACGTCCTGGGGCCGATGGAGCTCCCCCTCCAGGCCCCGGGCCCGCTCCCGTTCCGCGAGGACGTCGTCCCGGGTCACCACCTCCACCGTGGGACGCTCGGGGTTCTCTGGATTGTGCACCACCCGGATCTCCTGCTTCGGTCGGGGGAGGTGGAGCGCCAGCGCCTGGGCGGTCATCGACTTCCCGATCCCCGGTGGCCCCACCAGGAGCAGGTGCCGCCGCTGGTAGGCCGCGATCCGGGCCAGCTCCACCGCCCGGTCCTGGCCGATGACCCGCTCCAGAGGGTCCGAGGGGATCGGCACCTCCAGCGTGCTGGAGATCTCCTCCAGGGAGAGGGGGGTTCCCCTCGTCCGGCCGGAAGTGGGGGTGCTCGTCACGGTCCTGGCCTCCCGCGAACGACCTGGGCGTAAGCCTTCGCCCTAGGCCGGGGCTTCCAGGTCGGCCCGGGTGTAGACCCGGATGCCGTCCGGCATCTTGCCGATGGCGCCCAGACGGACCGCCACCACTTCCTGGATCCCCTTCTCCTGCGCCACGTCGAGGAGCCGCTGGCTCACGACCCCGTCGAAGATGAGGGTCTTGATCCCTCCCTCGCTCTTCACCAGGTTCTCCACCACGTCCTTCGCGGGGATCTCGGTCAGGATGTTGCCCTCCTCCCCAAGGAACCGGGCCCGGGACGGGTTCTCCAAGGCGCTCAGGTCCGCGAAGAACCGGGCCAGCCGGGGGTCCACAGGGGTCGGAGCCGGAGCGGGACGGGGGGCCTCCACCGGCCTCGGGGCCGGAGGAGGCATCCGGTTGGGTGCCGGTCCCCCGGGTTCCGGGGCCTCACGGCGGGGCCCGGGCGGGCCCTGCCGGTCCGGCCGACCCCCACCGCCCCCTTCCCGCGGGCCGCCGGGGCCCGCGCGCTCGTCCATCGGGCCGCGGGAGGCTCCCGTGGCCTCGAAGCCCGTCATCTCCAGGTACTGGTTGATGGGGATCTTGTTCCGGAGGCACTTCATGATCTGCTTCTGCGTCAGGTCCTCCACCTCGGTCCCGCGGGGGGCCCGGGCCACGAAGTCCACGTCCATGGTCTGGAGCATCTCCCGGAGGATGAGCTCCCCCGATCGGTCCCCGTCGGTGAAGGCGGTCACGGTCTTCCCCCGGGAAAGCTCCCGGACGGTCTCGGGGACCGAGGTCCCCTCCACCGCGATGACGTTCTTGATCCCGCAGCTCAACAGGTTCAACACGTCGGAGCGACCCTCCACCACGATGATGGCGTCGGAGGCGTCCACGTTCGGTCCCGCCGGGAGGCGCTCCCGTCCGTAGGACGTGATCTCCTCCACCTGCACGGACTTGCGGACCTCATCGGCCAGGTCGGCCCCCACGTCCTTCGACTCGGACATCATCTTGTTCAGGATGCCCTTCGCCCGGTCCACGATCCGGGCCCGCTTCGCGGTCCGGACGTCCTCCACCGTGACCACCTCGATCCGGGCCTTGCACGGCCCGATGCGGTCCACGGTCTCCAGGCCGCTCGCCAGGATGGCGGTCTCCACCTGGTCCAGGGAGGACGGGATGAGCACCTCGCCCTCGCTCTTTCCCTTCTTGGAGTCGATCTCCACCTCGATCCGGCCCACGCGGCCGCTCTTCTGGAGGTCCCTCAGGTCCAGTTCGTCCCCGAGCAGCCCTTCCGTCTGGCCAAAGACCGCCCCGACCACGTCGGGCTTCTCGATGACGCCGTCGGCGGAGATCCGGGCGCGGATCATGTATTTCGTCGCATTGGGGTCTACGTTCATGTTCTCTTTCCTCGTTGCATGGCGCCAGGCTGCCCTACAGGGCCCCGGCAAGGACGGACGGGCGGCAGGAGGACTAGTTCGCTTCGGCCCGTTTCCGGAGCCGGTGCATCAACTTAGCTTTGAGCATAAGATAAGCATCTCCCGTAAACGGAACGAGGGGAATCTCTCCCTCCCTCAACCTGGCTGTCCTGGTAGCATTGACGCAGGCGGGCTATTAAAAGGCTCGTGCGCCGTCCTCGCACCCGCCCGGTGCGCGCGCCCCCCCCTCCGGGTCCCCCGCTCCCCCACCTCCCCGGGCCCCGGGTCCCCCCTCCGACCCGGGGCAAGGGTCTTGTAGACGGTGGGTGTAGCGCGCGCCCGAGGAGTTCATGCCCAGAGGACGCGGCAAGAAGGAGGACCCGGCGGTCCCCCTCCCACCGGACGAGGACGAGGCGACCAGCACGGCCGTGGCCCTTCCCGAGGACGATTTCCTCGCATCCCTCAGGGAGGAACTGAACCACACCCAGCAGGCCACGGTGGCCCGGGCCGAGGAGGACCCCTCCCGCCGCGCCAGCCTCAACCGGCGTCTCCTTCAGGACCTCTGGGAGGTCCACAACATCTTCGAGGACATCTCCGTACACCTCACCCTCGAGCCTTCCCAGACCCTCTTCGCCACCTTCACCGAGTTCCCGGAGAAGTGGGCCTTCAAGGACTCGTTCGACTTCGGCGCCGTGCAGGTGATGGAGCTGAAGGACCGGGCCCCCAGTTGGCTCGGCAGCGCGGTCAAGATCTGGTACTATCCGGACCCCAAGGGCCGCTCCCACCTCCGGATGATCTTCGAGTGGTGCGAAGGCGAGACCTATCACAAGTACTCCGGGTGGATGCGGGTGATCCGCCAGGCCGTCCTCTACGACGAACCGCTGGAGGAGGTGAGCCTGGGGGACCTGCACAAGGCCCTGAAGGACCTCGTGGTCTCCTGGTACTCCAGCCACCTCAAGGCGGACCCCACCGTCCTTACGGAGCATCTGAAGGCGCACTACCCCAAAGGCGCCACCGAGACGAAGGAGAGCTACCGGGCCTGAACGGGGCGTCGCCCCCGTTCCCAGCCCCTTCTGGCCCTCCTTGCGGCGTCGGGAGGGCCTCACGCTCCCAAGCGAGACTCTCCCGGTCCCCGGGTTCCCGGGTCGGGAGACGTAGGGCGAGATCACTGACGGGGGCGTAGCTCCTCGGATGGGTCGGGTTCCACATGGCCTTCACCAAGGGACCGAACCCCCAGGGGGGGATGCCCCGGACGCACTGGAGGACCCGTGGTGCGGTGCTCACCTCCGGTGAGCGGCCGGGCCCCGCCCGGGGGGTTGAAATAGCGCGGAATCGCTTGGCGGACCAGAGGACCCCGAGCCCCCTGGACGTCCCCCACCTGGGACCCGGTGGACCCGGGGCCCCTCACAAGGAACGTGCGGGACGAGCTCTTAGCCTACTTCGAGACCCACCACCGCCTCGTGGAGGAGCCTGCCCTGGAGATGATCCTGGGAAGTCCCCGGCCCTGGGACCTCTCCCAGGCGCTGGTCTCCTCGGACCCGGGGCCCTCCCCGTTCGTCACCCTGGACATGGTCCGCCGGATGATGGATACCCCGCCCGCCCCCCGGCCCCGGGAGGACGGCCCCCGCCCCTACCAACTGTTGAGCGACCCGGACCCGCTGGGCATTTCCGGGCCGTTAGAAGGGGTGGAAGCGCTCCTCAAAGGTCGGTTCCAGCGCCTGACCCGCATCCTGAGAGGTCGGCCCGAGCTCGCCGACCGGCGCCCCCTCTCCGCCCTGGCCCGGGCCGAGGGGGAGGTCGCCATCATCGCCATGCTCTCCGACTTTAGGGTCACCAGCAAGTCCCACCACCGGCTCCTCAGCCTGGAGGACGAGAGCGGAAGCGCCGAAGTGCTCGTCCCCCGGGACCTTCCCGAGGGCGCGGACACGTTCCTGCCCGACGAGGTGCTCGGTCTTAGGGTCCTCCCCCCCCGCAAGGAAGGAGGCCTCGCCGTGGCCCGGGCCATCTACCGGCCCGACGTGCCCCCCCGACGGACGGCGAAGAAGGCCGCCCGCCCCTCCCGGGTGCTGCTCCTCTCGGACCTGCACATCGGTTCGAAGGGGTTCCTCGCCGAGCCCTGGCAGGACCTGGTGGAGTTCCTCCGGGGTCGGGGGCCCTCCCCGGACCTGGTGGAGGGACTGGAGCATGTGGTCATTGCCGGTGACCTGGTCGACGGGATCGGCGTCTATCCGGGCCAGGAGGCCGACCTCGACATCCCGGATGTGGTCGAGCAGTACGCCGAGCTGGGCCGCCGGCTCCGGGAGCTCCCGTCCCACCTGAACATCCTCGCGGTGCCCGGGAATCACGATGCCGTCTGCCCCGCCGAACCTCAGCCGGCCCTTCCCCCCGAGCTCTCCCGGGCCCTCCCGCCCAACGTCCACATCCTTCCGAACCCCAGCACCTTCCTCCTGGAGGGGCTCGTGGTGACCGCCTACCATGGGCGGAGCTTCGACGAGATGATCCCCCGGATCCCGAACGCCCGATACGAGGAGCCCCTCCCCGTCATGCGCCGGATGCTCTCCATGCGGCATCTGGGCCCCACCTACGGGGGGAAGACCCCGCTGACCCCCCGGGCCGTCGACGGGCTCCTCCTGGACCCGCTCCCCGACCTCTTCGTCACCGGCCACACCCACACCTACGGCGTGGAACGCTGGCGCGGTTCGCTGCTCGTCAACGCGTCGACCTGGCTGGCGGAGACGGAGTACCAACGGATGCGGAACATCCGACCGGACCCCGCCAAGGCCACCCTGGTCGATCTGGCCCAGGGCTCGGTGAGGACCCTCGACTTCCTGGGCCGGGTCGACCCGGCCCCCGTGGGCATCGACGGGGGGGAGACCCCATGACGGGGGCCCCGGGGCTGGGGGAGGGCCGACCCCCGAGCCCGCTACGGTTCGTCTGGAGCACCTTCCCGGATTCCCGCACCGCCCGGGAGACGAGCCGCCGGGTGGTGGAGGGAGGCTTCGCCGCCTGCGCCACCGAGCTTCCGGCCTACTCCATCTACCGGTGGAAAGGGAAGGTGGAGCAGAACCCGGAGGTGGTGGTCCTCTTCAAGACGTCGCCGAAGAAGGTGGGGGCCCTCTTCGAGGAGATCCGCCGCCTCCATCCTTACGAGGTCCCGGAGCTCGTGGAGACCGAGACGGCCAGGGTCGACGAGCCCTACCTGCGTTGGGTGCTGGAGGGGGTGGACTCCGACCCCGCCGAGGCCGCCCGGGCCGCCGGCCTAGCCCCTTCGAAGCCCCCTCGCCGGGGCGCTACGCGTCCGGCAGCACCGTGAGCCCGGGGAGGTCGCGTCCTTCCAACAGCTCCAGGGCGGCCCCTCCCCCGGTGGAGACGTAGCTGAAGCAGGATTCCAGGCCCAGGTCCTGCAGGGCCCGGGAGGAGTCTCCTCCCGCGGCCACCCGGGGTCCCGACAGGGAACGGAGCACGGACAGGACCTCCCGGGTCCCCCCCGCGAAGCGCGGGTCCTCCACCTTTCCCAAGGGCCCGTTGAAGAAGACCGTCCGCGCCTTCTCCAGACGCGACGCGAAGAGGCGCCGCGTCTCCGGGCCCACGTCCAGCGGTCGGGCCCCCGGGGGGAGCGGGACGGCCGGGACCGTCGCGACCCCGGCCCCTGCCGGCCCCTCCACCAGGAAGTCCAGGGGAAGCACCACAGGGGCCTCCCCCGGGCGCTGATGAAGGAGCTCCTCGACCGCCGGGTCGCGCTCCGGTTCGCCCGGGGCCGGGGGTCGGAGCAGAGGCACCGCTAGGGCGCCGCCCAGCAGGATCTCATCGGCCAAGGTCCTGAGGTGGCGAACCAGGGGGAGCTTGTCCTTCACTTTCGCTCCTCCCAGGACCACCACGAAAGGCTCGGGAGGGTGCTCCAGGAGGCGCCCGAGCTCGAGGACCTCCCGCTCCACCAGGAACCCCACGCAGGACGGGAGCCGCCGGGGGAGGCCCACCGTACTGGCGTGGGCCCGGTGGACCGTGCCGAAGGCCTCCTCCACGAAAAGGTCCCCCAGCCGGGCCAGTTCTGAGGCGAACCCCGGGTCGTTGGACTCCTCCCCGGGATGGAAACGGAGGTTCTCCAGGTAGAGCACGCCTCCCGGGGCGAGACGGCGCACCGCGTCCATGGCCCCGGGGCCCACCGCGTCCGGGGCGAGGGGGACGGCCTCCCCCAGGAGCTCTGAGAGGTGTTCCGCCACCGGGGCGAGGCTGAGCCCGGGCGACGGGCGGCCTTCCGGCCGCCCCAAGTGGCTCAGCAGGACCACCCGGGCCCCCCGCTCCTTCAGGTATTGGATCGTGGGGAGGGACTCCACCATCCGCCGGTCATCGGCGACGCGCTGTTCCGCGTCGAGCGGAACGTTGTGGTCCACCCTAAGGAGGACGGTCCGTCCCTCCACCTCCACGTCGCGGAGGGACCGCTTGCGCATGCCGGCCCGAGGGGGAACGGGCCTTCAGCCTTTCGCTGGGGCCCGGGCCGGCTGCTTGGCTAGGAGCCGCTTGTAGATCCTTTCCGTGTGCGGGAGCCGGAGCCCGTGGCGCTGGCCGCGCTCGATCAGCGCCCCGCTGATCGCCTCCAGTTCCATGGGTTTGCCCCGAAGGACGTCCTGGAGCATCGAGGAGCGGTTGTGCGCGGTCTGGCGGAGCACCCGGAAGAGCTCGTCCTCCACCTCGTGCTCGGGGAAGGGATATCCCTCCGCCGCCGCCACCTCCAACGCCTCCCGCATGAGCGAGATGGCCTGGCCGCGGAGCGGGTCGGTGAGGAGCTCGCCGTTGAGCACCTTGTGGTCGGCGGTGACCGGGTTGGCCGCGGCGTTGATGATCACCTTTCGCCAAATGGCCCGGATCACGTCGTCGGTGTACTGGGTCGGGATCCCCACCCCCTCGAAGAGAGAGGCGAAGCGCTTGGCGGCCCGGCCCCCGGAAAGGTCTCCCAGGACCAGGGAGCCGGTGCCGGCATGGAGGATGTGCCCCGGGGCCAGGTAGGTGACGCCCCAGCTGAGGACCCCCAGGGCGATGTTCAGCCGGGGGGTGGTCCATCCCCCGGCGGAGAGCCCCCGTTCCATCGCCTCCAGGTTCCCCAGCCCGTTCTGCAGGGAGAGGATGGGGCGCGAGGACATGGCCCGGGCGATGGTCCGGCAGGCCTCCTCGGTATCGTAGGTCTTCACCGTGAGGATGACCATGGTGGCCCGCTCCCCGGCCCGGAGCGCCGTGGCCACCCGGGGGCGGACGGCCATGTTCGTGACGCCCTCGACCCGGAGGCCATCCCGTTCGATGGACTGGACATGCTCCTTGCGGCCCACGAGCAGGACGTCATGCCCGGCCCGGGCCAGGAAGGCCCCGAAGAGGCTCCCGACCCCTCCGGCCCCGAAGACCACCAGGCGCATCCTACGTCCCCCTCACAGCGCCCCGGGAAGGCACCGGGGCATTTCCCGTTTCGCCCGTCGGGACCTACCCCCGCTGGAGGAGTTCCATGAGCCGGTCGGGCGAGGTGTTCCGCGTCCTCAAGTCGCGCAGGAGCGTCTCGTAGTAGGCGAGCTGACGTCGGGCCCGGGCCATCTGGTTCAACAGGTAGCGCTCCTGCCGACGGAGGCGCTTGACCTCCTCCCGGAGGCCCAGGACCCCGTCCCGGAGCTCCTGGAGCTTATCGGATAGGCCGGAAGGTACTCGTACCTTCATGGCTCCCGGTCCCTCCTCCCCCGGGCATCCCTCGGGCCGTGAGGAGCTCCCCGGAGATGGCCTCCAGCCCCCGGAGCTCCTGGAGCAGGCGGGCCAACTGGGCCTCCAGCCGGGCCCGCCGACCCTTGAGCGCCTTCCAATCCCGCTCGAGCGCGGCCAGCCGGGCCTTCCAGCGGTCCCGCTCGGCCAGGCCGGCGACGATGGCGTCCACGTCCACGAGGAGGGGGAACTTCCCTGGGACGTAATAAGTTCACCTCTGGAGGGGCGTCACGGGCCGGTCCCGGGGGCGCAGCTTAAAGGGCCGGAGGCCTCCCCCGCCGCACCGGTCTTCCGGGGGAATGGGTCCAGATGGCAGGGTTGGGGAAGGTCTCCGTGGTCGGGGCCGGGAACATCGGTGGAACGCTCGCTCAGCGCCTGGCCGAGGAGGACGTCGCCGAGGAGCTCGCGCTGCTCGACATCGTGGAAGGCCTCCCCCAGGGAAAGGCCCTCGACATCCAGGAGTCGGCCCCGGTGGTGGGGTTCTCCACCCGGGTCCGGGGCTCCACGGATCTCAAGGACGTGGCCGGGAGCGACGTGGTGGTCCTCACGGCCGGGCTCGCCCGCAAGCCCGGGATGAGCCGCTCGGACCTGCTGGGGAAGAACGCCCAGATCGTCCAGGGGCACGCCGAAGCGATCCGGGACCATGCCCCCAAGGCGGTCGTCGTGGTGGTGACCAACCCGGTGGATGTGATGGCCTACTGGGTCCGGAAGGTCACCGGGTTCCCCCGGGCCCGGGTGCTGGCGGAGAGCGGGACACTGGACTCGGCCCGGTTCCGCTGGTTCGTGGCCGAGGCCCTCGGTCTGGCCCCCCGGGACGTGGTGGGCTTCACCCTGGGGACCCACGGGGACACCATGGTCCCCGTCCTCTCTCACTGTTCGGTGAACGGGATCCCCGTCACCCGGCTCCTTTCCCCGGAGAAGCTCGCGTCCATCGTGGAGCGGACCAAGAAGGGGGGAGGGGAGATCGTCGACCTCCTGAAGACCGGGAGCGCGTACTATGCGCCGGCCGCCGCCCAGGCGGAGATGGTCTCGGCCATCGCCCGGAACGAGCACCGGCTCCTCTCCTGCTCGGTGCTCCTGGAAGGGGAGTATGGGTACCGGGACCTCTTCCTCTCCGTCCCGGTGACGGTCGGGCGTGCCGGGGTGGAGAAGATCCATGAGGTCACGTTGACACCGGAGGAGCGCGCGGCCCTCGACCTGAGCGCCCGGGCCGTCTCCGAGGACCTGAAGCTGCTCTCCGCGCTCCCCGGGCACTGAGGCCGCGCCATGCCCGAGCCCCGCCCCCGAGGCGGACTCGAAGGGGTGGTGGTGGGGGAGAGCTCCATCACCGATGTCCGAGGAGCGGAGGGGAAACTGTACTATCGGGGCTACCCCGTCCCCGAGCTCTCCGAGTCGGTGGGTTGGGAGGAGACGGCCTACCTCCTCCTCCGCGGCGAACTGCCCGGCCCGGAAGAGGCCCACCGGCTCCGGGCGACCCTGGCGGAGCGTCGCCGGTCTTTGGGGGACCTGGCGGCCATCGTGGGGGCGATCCCGGCCGAGGCGACCCCCATGGAGGCGCTACGCAGCGGGTTCTCCCTCTTGGGGCGGGGGTGGGACGGCTTCCCGCCCCGGGAGGAGATGTTCGAGACCCTCCTGGCCTTCCCGCCGGTCTTCCTTCCCAACCTGTGGCGGCGCCGGAACCACCAGTCCCCTTTGGCGGAGCCGGAGGGGCTGGGGCAGGCCGCCGCCTACCTGTGGCGGCTGACCGGTGCCGTACCGGATCCCCGCCGCCTGGCGGCCCTGGAGGCCTACTTCGTCCTGGTGGCGGACCACGGGATGAACGCGAGCACGTTCGTCGCCCGGTCCGTCCTCTCCACCTGGTCGGACGCCGCTTCCGCGGTGAGCGCCGCCGTGGGATCGCTCAAGGGCCCGCTCCATGGAGGGGCGCCGTCCTTGGTGGCGGACTTCCTGGACCGCATCGGTACGCCCGAGAGGGCCGCGCCCGAGGTGGAGGCGACCGTTGCCCGGGGGGAACGGCTCATGGGTTTCGGACACCGGGTCTACCGGGGCGAGGACCCCCGGGCCCGGCGGCTCCGGGAGCTGGCCCGCTCGGTGGCCAAGCCGGAGCGGATGGCGGTGGCGGAGGCCGTGGAGCGGGCGGGACTCGCGGCCCTATCCCGGCAGCACCCGGAGCGGCCCTGGGGCCTCAACGTGGAGTTCTACGCCGCCCTGGTCCTGGAGGCGGCGGGCATCCCCCGCCCGCTCTTCCCTCCGACCTTTGCCCTGGCCAGGACCGCCGGGTGGGTCTCCCACCTGACCGAACAGGCCCAGCACAACCGGCTGGTGCGGCCGGAGGTCCAGTACACCGGCCCGGGTCCCCGCCCCGTGCCCCGGCCGCCGCTCCTTGGGACCGGATAGAGGGACCCGCGGGCCGTGCCTTGAGCGGAAGCGCAAAGCACATGAAGGACAAGCCTCCATTCCTGGGAAGATGACGAGAGCGGGACACAGCCGGGCGAGCGAACTGGCCCCTTGGGTGTTCCTCTTCGCGCTGATGGCCGTCGCCCTCGCCATCGTGCTGGTCACCTTCACGCTCCCGCACGTCCCGGGTGTCCCTTACCCCCTGCCGTAGGCCTGCGGTCGCGGTGGGGGAAGGGCCGCTCCCCTGCCGTACGGCGATCGAAGGGGCCCCGGCCCCGCAGGTCCCCGTTTCTGCCGACCGGACCCGGCCGGAGGCCAGGCTCAAGTCCAGCAGACCGTAAGCCTATAATCCCTCCCGCGTCCCGAGCGGCCGGACATGTCGGTGAGGTTCGCGGTCCCCCGGGAAGTGACGCCCCTGGAGCGGCGGGTAGCCCTCGTCCCCGAGGTGGTCCAGCGCCTCACCAAGGCCGGGCATGCGCTGGCCGTGGAAGCCGGCGCGGGTCTCTCCGCGGGGTATCCGGACGCGGCGTACTCCGCTGCCGGGGCCCGGCTCGAGACCGACCGAAAGGCGCTGTTCTCCTCGGCGGAGATCCTGCTCAAGGTCCAGCCTCCCACCGGGGAGGAGACCGGGTGGCTCTCCCCGGGGTCGGTCCTGGTCTGCCAGTTGAACGCCAGCCGGAACCTGCCCATCGTCTCCCGCCTCCGGGACGTGAATTTCACCTCCTTCGCGCTGGAACTGCTGCCCCGGATCACCCGCGCCCAGGGGATGGACGTGCTGAGCTCGCAGGCCACCGTGGCCGGCTACCGGGCGATGCTCATCGGGGCGGAGCTCACCCCCAAGTTCCTTCCCATGCTGACCACAGCGGCCGGCACCATCCGCCCCGCCAAGGTCCTCATCCTGGGGGCCGGGGTCGCCGGCCTCATGGCGATCGCCACGGCCCACCGGATGGGGGCGGTGGTGGAAGGCTACGACGTGCGCCGGGCTGCCGGCGAGCAGGTCCGGAGCCTGGGAGCGAAGTTCCTCGAGCTCGCCATCAACGCGGAAGGGAGCGGAGGGTACGCCCGGGAGCTCACCCCCGAGGAGAAGAAGCAGGAGGCGGAGATGGTGGCCAAGGCGGTCGCCGACGCGGACATTGTCGTGACCACGGCCGCGGTCCCGGGCCGGAAGGCGCCCGTCCTCGTCCGGTCGGAGATGGTGCAACGGATGCGACCGGGCTCCGTCATCGTGGACCTGGCGGCGGAGACGGGCGGGAACTGCGAGCTCACCCGACCGGGGGAGACGGTGGTGGTCAACGGGGTCACCCTCGCCGGCCCGCTGAACCTGCCGAGCCAACTACCCTTCCATGCGAGCTTCATGTTCGCGAAGAACCTGCAAGCCTTCCTGGAGCTCCTCCTCACCAAGGAGGGGGCCCGGGTCACCGAGTACACCGATGAGATCCTGGCCGCGAGCATGGTGACCCGGGACGGGGCGGTCGTCCACAAGGGGACGGCGGACCTCCTGGCCTCTGCCGGAGGGAGCTAGGATGGCCGCCGACGTCTGGACCGCGTTGTTCATCGCCATCCTGGCCGCCTTCACCGGCTACGAGGTCATCTCCCGGGTCCCGGTGCTGCTCCACACCCCCCTGATGAGCGGCTCGAACTTCATCCACGGGATCGTCCTCGTGGGGGGGATCGTGGCGTTGGGCTTCGCCACCACGCCGCTGGAGGAGGCCATTGGCCTCCTGGCGGTCATCATGGGGGCCATGAACGTGACCGGCGGGTACGTGGTCACCGAACGGATCCTGGCCATGTTCGACCGGTCCAAGCGACCGGGGAGCCACCCATGATCGCCTGGGTCGGCACCGTCATCGACGCGGTCTACGTGGTTGCGGTGATCGCCTTCATCTTGGGGCTCAAGGCGATGAGCTCCCCGGAGACCGCCCGCCGGGGGATCCTCTACGCGGGGGTGGCCATGCTGGTGGCGGTCCTGGTCACCTTCGCCACGGGAGGCCTCGGGAACTTCGCCCTCATCGCCCTCGGGGTGTTCATCGGCGGAGGGGCCGGCTGGTACTGGGCGCGGGTGGTCAAGATGACCGACATGCCCCAGATGGTCGCCATCTTCAACGGGATGGGGGGGGGAGCCGCCGCGGCCATCGCGGCCGTGGAACTGCTCACCAGCCTCTCGGCCGGCGCCACCACCGGGCTCAGCCTGGCGGGAGGCATCATCGGCAGCATCTCCATCGCGGGGAGCTTCATCGCCTTCTCCAAGCTTCAGGGCTGGCTGCCCGGCAAGCCCATCGTCCTGCCCGCCCGCCAGGTGGTGAACTTCGCGGTCCTCGTCGTGGGGGTGGGCTTCGGCGGCGTGGCCGTGCTGGTGACGCAGTCGTTCTATCTCCTCCCCTTCTTCGGGCTCCTCTTGCTCTACGGGATCCTCCTCACGCTGCCGATCGGGGGAGCCGACATGCCGGTGGTGATCAGCCTGTTCAACGCGCTCACGGGGGTCGCGGTCGCGCTCGACGGGTTTGCCCTGGTCAACGGGCCCCTGGGGGACGCGGGCTACGCTATGGTCATCGCCGGGACCCTGGTGGGGGCGGCCGGGTCGCTCCTCACCCTCCTCATGGCCCGGGCCATGAACCGTTCCCTGGGGAACGTGCTCTTCGGGGCCTTCGGGAGCGGGGCGGACACCGGGGGCCCGGTCGCGGGGTCCCTCAAGCCCATCGACGTGGCCGATGCCGCCGTCCTGATGGAGTACTCCGGACAGGTGGTGATCGCCCCCGGGTACGGGATGGCCGTGGCCCAGGCGCAGCAGAAGGTCAAGGAGCTGGCCGACGCCCTCGAGGCCCGGGGGGTCACGGTGAAGTTCGCGATCCACCCGGTCGCCGGGCGGATGCCCGGGCACATGAACGTGCTCCTGGCCGAGGCGGGCGTCTCCTACGACAAGCTGTTCGACCGGGACGAGATCAACCCCGAGTTCGCGCACACCGACGTGGCCCTGGTCATCGGGGCCAACGACGTGGTGAACCCGGCGGCCCGGCGGACGGGGAGCGCGCTGCAGGGGATGCCGATCCTGGACGTGGACCAGGCGAAGAACGTCATCGTCATCAAGCGGGGCCAGGGGAAGGGCTTCGCCGGGATCGAGAACGACCTGTTCTACAAGGACAACTGCCGGATGCTCTACGGCGACGCCCAGCACGTGGTGGCCGAGCTGGTCCAGGCCGTGAAGAAGGCGCCCTGAGGGAAGCCTCCCTCGAGGCCTTCCGAGAGACCCGAGCGACGGGGCGCCCTTGGCCTCTACGGCTACCCGGCAATCTCCGGGGTCGATGGGGGAAGGAGCTTGGGGCTCCCTTAGCGCCGGCTCCCCAAGCCGGAGGGACCTGCGTCGCGCGATGCCCCCGACACCGAGGTCGTCTTACCCTCGATCCCCCAACCGGCGAGGCCCGGGGCCCCGCCAACCCTCCTTCCTGACCAGGGGTGCCCGGGCTCCGCCCTGGTCGTCCGGGGGGTTTCTGGCCGCGGCCCAGGTCCGCCGCATCCGGCGAAGGACCGGGTTCCCTCGAGTGGGGTGGAGATTCCCGGGAACCCTCCCGCCCGAACGCCGGATCCGGGTCCTGAGCCCGGAGAATACCGAGCCGTTCCGCCTCCCGACAACCGTCGACCGAGGGATCTGAGCGGGGGAAGCCCGGGAGATCCCCAAAGGGGCTTTCCTACCCCACCCCTTCCTCCGTCGAAGAAATGTCTTGCACGCTTCTGGCTGCGGCCGGGCGTCTCCTCCCTTGCCTAGCGGCGCCAGGTCTCTCCTCGAGCGATCTCATGGGAGGACCACACATGACCTACCCTCGGGGAGAGGGCCGGTCGAACCGTTTAGGTCCAGTTGGTAAGAGGGTCGCGTCCCCTGGGGGGGGGAGGACCATGGAGCCAACACGCGGCCCGGAAGCACCGCCTCTCGCTCGCCAGGGAGGCCCCCCTACAGACGGGGGGGAGGGAGGGACCCCTGGGCGGGGGGGATCGACCCACGCCGGTGACTCGGCTCGAGCCCGACCAGCCGACGCCTCTTCCTCCTCAACGAGAAGGGTCTCGGAGCCGCGGGTCAGCCCAGACCCGGTAGCAAGGGCGGCCCGTTCCCTTCGGTCCAGCGCGACTTGGCGGAGCAACCCCAAGGGCGTGGCGGTGGACTTGCTGCGCGTGGGGATCGGCATCGTCTGGGCGCTGAACCTGATCTTTATCCTCGCCCCCTCCAATCAGTTCTTCTCTGGGTTCCGGCAGACGGCGAGCGGGTTCGCCAACAGCTCGCTCGGGGGTCCGGGCCTGGCCAACCTCGCCGCCTCGTACCCCGCCGTCTTTGCCTGGGGTGTCGCGCTCCTCACGGGATACCTGGCGGTCGCTTTCCTCAGTGGGACCACTACCCGTCTGGCCTGTATCGTGGGAGGCATCGCCTCCTCCCTCTTCATCGTCACCCAATTCTACTCCACCTTCGCCTTGGATGGTACGGGGACCGACGTAGGGCCCCACCCGCTCTACATCCTCATTTACCTCATCCTGTTCCTGGGAGGGGCGGGACAGTACTTCGCTTTCGATCATTGGGTCTGGGCCTCGGGACACGCACGCTTCCCTCGTCTCTCCCGTTGGATCGCGTCGCCCAGGGGGGTCCTGAGGACGGAGAGACCGGCCGGCCGAGATGGGGCGACCTTTCTGGCCGGAGCAGGCCCCGGAGGGCCCGGAGCCGATCCGGTCTACAGCGTGCTCTACCCCTCCGCCCACACCAAGCTCAGCTTTCTTGCGCTGGGGCTGGCCCTGGGGTTGGCCGTGGCGGGCGTGGGGGCCTATTCCGTCGTCAGCGCGCAGGCCCCGGGCCCCCTGATCGGCGCCCCCTCCCTCTCCACGAACTTGACGCTCACCATCGCCATAAACCTCCAGAACGGCTGGCCCCAGTACACCCCCGCGAACTTCTCTGTTCCGTCGGGCCGGGTCAGCCTCACCATCGTGGACGACGACGCTCCCATGTACTTCCCGGGTTGCCTGTGCGCCGTCACGGGTACCGTGGGGAACCTGGAGCAACTCAACGGCACACCGTTGCACACGTTGAACGACTCGAACATCGCCCACACCTTCGACGTGCCCGCGCTCGGTCTGAACGTCCTGAGCCCCGGGATGAGCGTGGTCACCTTCACCACGTACTTCAACGAGACCGGCACGTTCTCTTGGACGTGCGAGGCCCCCTGCGGGACCCTCACGCCCGAGGGCCCCCCTATGGGGGTTCCCGGTTACATGACCGGCACGATCACCGTTCTCTGAGGACCTGCACGGGCCAGGCGGCTGTTGCGCGAACTCCTCGTAGGGACAACTGTACTGCCCGCCCCGGAAGGGCAACCCGGGGCGCCCGCCCCGGGTCCCTGCCCGCGTTGCCAAATGCAGCTGGCGCAGGAGGAGGGCGCCCGGTACGGCCCCGCCCCAGGAGGTTTCTGTCGAGGCCCGTTTCCGTGGGCCCTCTCCCTCCCCGAGCTCTGCGGGTCCTCCCATGCCCGGTCGGCTGGATAGCTCGATGCCCCGGCCGCCTCGTACTTGCTAGGGTGGTACCGGCGACGGTCTCATGGAACCCTCCTTGACAGGTCCGACGCTTCCGCCACGTCCGGTCGCCCTTCGTTGGCCCCGGGATGTTCCGATGACCTTCCGGACCCAGCCTCGCAGCCGGACCTCCCTCCGCTCCACCCTTCCGAGACCTGCCCGGACGGGCTCCTGAGGCAACTTGACCACATCGTCCTCCATCGCCTCGGGAACCGGTCTTTCCCCCAGCGCCATCTGGGGGGGAACGATGGGAGGCAGACGACCCGCGTCGTGCGGGCTTGGCGCCCCCTATGGCGCCGCCCCCCCTATCCCCCCAGATGTGCCGCTAACACGCCCTTCCCCCAACGGGCCACACGACGCATGCGAAGCCTCTAGCCAGAGTCGCTAATGCCCGGGGTCCTCTATCCTGGACCAGAGGCCCCGGATAGGGAATCACGACCATGACCGCACAAGAGATCCATGACCCGCTGGAGGAACTTCAGCGGGAGAACGATGTCCTGGTGAACGTCTTGACGCGCATCCTCGAGGTGGCCGAACTTCTGAAAGCGGGGGCGGACGTACCCCCGGACGAAGTCTCCGGGATGCTCCGCTGGCTCGATCAGTACCTCGCCGTACACGCCCGGAGGCTCGACCAGGACCTGATGCCCTACGCTCGCCGAGTTGCCATGGAGGGATGCTTCCCGCACCTGGACAAGGTCCTGAAGGACCACAAGGAAGGACAGCGGCGGACCAGCGAGGCGCTCAAGGCGCTGGAAGTCTATGGACGGGACCCCCCTGGGTCCCGGGCGCATCTTGCGGAGCTCCTGGAGGGGCTCGCGACCAAGGACCATGAGACCACGGTCTATGAGGGGGATTATCCACTCTCCTGCCTGCTGACCGTCCTTCCGGACGACTCGGCCGAGCTGGTCGCGGAACGGTTCCGGGAGACCCAGCCTGCGATCGAGGAGCTCGAAGGGGGGCTCGCTCGGGTGCTAGCCCCCTCTCCAGGGGAGCGAGGGCCGAAGCCGCAGACCTCCAGCGCCAAGGGGGGTTATGCGGCCACGGTGACCCCCCAAACACTTCCGGGCCTGGCGGGCACCTCCTTCCCGTACGCACCACCGCAGGGACGGAGCACGGAGTTCCGGGAGGCCACCCGGGGGGAGCCGGGAGTCGGGCGGCCCGAGGGGGACCCCCACGGTCCGGATCCGGCGGGCCAGCCCCCAAGGGCGACCGCCGAGCCAGCGGGTCGGGTGGATGGGGCTGAAGAAGGCAGAAGGGTCTCCCTGGTCTCTCTAGATCGCAGGGTCTCGAGGGGACTGCCCGCATGAGCGCTCAAGGCGAAACCGCGATCCCAGAGCCCCGCGGCCCTCTGGCGGAGCTCAGCCAGGAACACGCGTTCGTACAGCCGCTGTTGAAGCGGTTGATGGAGATGGGCGATCGCCTCCGTTCGGGACAACCCGTGGACCCGCGGAGCGCTCTGATCGGGGTTTCGCTGTTGGACGCCTATCTGCACCGGGTCCACGTGGGGGAAGAGGACCGGGACCTGAGGCCCGATGTGGAGCCCATGACACGGGGGGATTGTGCCATACACCTGGGCCACATGAGCACCAATCACAGCGAGATGTGCCACCGGGCCCAGCAGCTTCTGCGCGACATCCGTCTGTGGGCCACCGGCGATGCGGCCGCCCAGGCTCGGGTGGGAAGGGGGATCCTCGAGCTCGCGACCCGGGACTATGAGGCGGTCCAATACGAGGAGGCGTATGCGCTCGCCTGTCTCCGGTCCGCGATCCCGGAGGGGGCCCAGAGGCTTCTCCAGAGCCGGTTCGAAGACCATGCGGGGACGCGGAAGGCGCTCGAAGTGAGGATTGGACGGTTCCTCGACGGCACCTACCGGACCTAGTGGGTGCCTCCGCGCTCAGGTCAGGGGATCTACCTCACCCGCTCTGGTGACCTTTCCCGGGTCCCGGCCGGGACAGAGGACGGAGACGCGGGGTCACCAGAGCTTCGCTAGAAGACGGACGCGAAGGGGCCAGAGGACCCATCGTCCCGCCCGGGGGGCCGCGGCCTCCCGTCGCTCCCCTGGGCGTAGGACAGACGGGGGGGATGCCCTCGCTGCGAAACGTTTCGGTGATCGGCTTTGGGCAGTCCGTGGCCTCTCCAGGGAGGGAAGGGCCATGAGACTCTGGCGGACGAACGTTCACTCCCCGCCCTCGGGAAAGGGCCGCCTCCCGTGTGGGGGCATGACCGACGGGCGCGAGGTAGATCCCGATGACGGCTGATGCTCTACCTCTTCCCCAGCCTGCCCTAGGCCCGCTGCCTTCGGGTCAGCCCCCCCATCGTCGGTCGCTCGCCCTGGTATCGAATGAGGAGGTTGCGCCGGCGATCCATGTGCTGACGTTCGATCTGCCACCGACCGACCCGCTCTACTTCCTTCCAGGCCAATACGTGACATTCTACCTGCAACGGGAGGGTCGGTCGGTCACCCGCTCCTATTCCATCTTCTCCTCCGCGGAACGTCATGAGAGGGTGTCGCTTCTCGTTAAGGAGGTCCCGCACGGCTTCGCGTCGACCTACCTCTGCGGGCTCTCGCCCGCGGCAAGACCGTCTCTGATGGCACTGGCCCCGTTGGGGAGGTTCGTCCTTCAGGACCCTGGTGGTCGGATCGTGGTGCTCGTGGCGACGGGGGTCGGCCTCGCGCCCTTTGTTCCCATGCTCGAGCTGTTGCGCCGTGACCGCCCGGAAACGCCCGTGTGGTTGTTCCTCGGGAACCGATACGCTGCGGAGATGGTCTACCACACGGAGCTCCGTGCGCTCTCGGCCGCCTGGCCCACGTTCCACTTTGTCCCGGTGATCTCCCGGCCGCCGGCAGACGGATCCTGGAAGGGGGCGGTCGGCCATGTGGAGGAAGCGGTGAGCGGCCGGTTCCCGGACCTCTCCATGGCGGACGTGTACATCTGCGGGTCCAACCCGATGGTCAGCCAGATGCAGGCGCTTTCCCTCCAGCTGAAAGGCCGGAGGGACCGGATCTTTGTCGATCGCTGGGGCGAATCGGAGGAGTGAAGCGGCGTCCGGCGCTCCCCCGCGTACCCTCCGACGTGGCCGGGAGAAGGTTCGACCCGCGGGTCGCTTCAGGCCCCGGCTGCGCAACCACAGGAGAGGTCAAGGAGCCGTACCGAACCTAACCGAAGCGGCCGTAGGGGTCCCCCCGCCCGCCGCGGGTCCCGGGGACCGGAAGGTCGACCCCCCCTCGAGCCGACCGGGTGGGGGGGCGCGGGCGGTCCACCGGAACCCAAGCCATCCGATCGGGGCTCTTCCCCTCCACGGCTGCGAGGAGGTGCCATCCCTCTGAGCCGAAGAACGAGACCCGCAAGGCAACCCGGGACCTCGGGAGACCCTCCGTGACCGCTCCTATCGGCACCGAAGGCCTCCTTCGGTTGGCGCGTCCAGGCAACCCCGTTGGTAGGCCCGCTCCTGCTCAGACTGTTCTGCCGCAAGGGCCCCCTCACCCCTTCCAGGCTCGGCCGCGCAGCTCGGACCGAAGGTCCCGCGAAGAGAGCGCTCACAGGTACGGGGACGGTTCTCCACGTCGGATGGATCGCGCGTATTCCGTTTGGACCAGCTTCTTGAGCCAAGAGGCCGGCCGTCCCCAGAGCGGGAGCCCTTTCACCGACGCCGCTCCACGTCCGGACCCCAACGCGAGGATCGAGGCCATCTCTTGATACCGGAAACGGCGGGGCCTCGTTCCTTTTTGAAGGGCGACCACGTTGTAGGCCGCGGTGCGGGCCTCGGCGATGGCGGCCTGCGCGGTCTGAGGGACCGGCAAGCCCGTGACCGGGTCGAGGACCTCGGCCACGTCGCCGACGGCGAATATCCCCCGGTGACCCGGGACCTCGAGGGTGCTGCTGACCGAGATCCGCCCTCCCCTCCCATGGGGCACGGGCAGGGCACGCACGAGTTCGGGCGCCTCCACACCGGCGGCCCAGACCACGAGGTCCGCCACGAGTCGGGTCCCGTCCTCCAAGAGGACGCACCTCGGCTCGACACCGGTGGCATTGATCCCTGAGAGGAAGCCGACTCCCGCGCATTGAAGCATTTCGCGGACACGACGCTGCACGGAAGGGGGAAGGCCAAGCAGGAACGGCAGCGCCCCCGGGACCAACAGGATCTCAGGAGCGCGTGCGGATCGGAGGGTAACGCTGGGCCAGTCCGTCATGGCCAGGTCCGCGGCCAACTCAGCACCGGTGGCCCCTCCTCCGATGACCACGAAGCGGGGGCGCCGCTCTCCCTGGAGTTGGACCGAAGCCGTCTCCACCTCCCGGATCGCCCTCGCGAGACGCCGGGCCCCCTCCAGCCCGTATACCTGGTGCGCGTGCACCAAGGCCCCCGGCACTCCGTAAGAAGCGGGCTGGCTCCCCAGGCAGATCGCGAGCGTACCGAATGGGACATCGGCGGAGTCGAGCTTGACCTTGCGGTGGACCAGGTCGATGGCCTGGACCCGGCCCAGTTGATGGCGCACGTTGGTCCGGTCAAAGATCGTTTCCAGAGGGAGGGCCCAGGGGGAATCCTCCTGGACCAGGGCCATCTTCCCGATCTCGTAGAGCTCCGTGCGAAGCACGTGCAACGGGCTCTGGTCTACCAGGATGACCGGTAGGCTCCCCTTGGTCCTGTGCCAAACGCCCTGGGCCAGGGTGACCCCAGCGTAACCGGCCCCTAGGATCACCAGGGGCCCGGTTGTCGGCAGGGGGCTTGGGGACTCCCCGGGCATTGCCTTCCCCCTAGGGGGCGAGCCGTTCCCCTTCCGTCCGGTCTTCGTCAAACCAGGGGTAGAGGAGCCCCTCTTCCCGGGTGTTGTGGGCCCACAGCACGTTCGTCAACCGCGTGTTCTCCGGCTCCAAGTCCGCTACGCCCGCCAGGACCTTCCTCAGCAGCGACTCCAGCTCGGAACGGATCTGGTCGTGCTCCTCCCGGAGAAAGTCGGTCAAGTACTTCGCCGAGGCCGCGTTCCGGCTCTCGTACAATGGGAACATGAACTCTTCCTCCTCTCGGATGTGGTGCAGCAGCCCGGTCCGAAAGGCTTCGAAGAGCGGGGTCGATCTCCCCCGGTCCTCCGGCCAGAGGCGGCGCGCCTCGTCCCAAAGGTCGTTCAGGCGGTCATGATCCCTCTCCATCCGCTCGCCAAGGGGGGCGACCGGTTCCGCCCCGGCCCCCGGCGCCGGCCCTTCCTCCATGTCCGCTCTCCTTCAGTTGAGGCTCTCGTCGAGCAGCTCCTTCAGGACCGTCGCATTGCAGTGCTCGGTGTCCCTGGCGGCGTACACCAACGTGACCACCCCTCGCTCCGCGGCGCACACGAGGTCTGCCAACACGTTGCGTTGCCGCAATAGTTCCACCCGGTACCGGGACCGGAACTCCGGGAACTTTGCCGGGTCGTGCCCGAACCAACGGCGGAGGTCCTCGCTCGGAGCTAGGTCCCTCCGCCATTCGTCTATCTTGGCCCGGTCCTTGGTAAGGCCCCGGGGCCAGAGCCGGTCGACCAAGACCCGCTTCCCATCCTCGGGGGAAGGGCGTTCATAGGCTCGCTTCGTTCTGATCATCGTTGCCCCCCCTCGAAGGGTCTCACTTCCGGCGGTCATGATCTCTGGCTCCCTCCCCAAGAATGCCTCTTAGACCTTGGAGGAGGGGGCTAGAGCTTTCGTGGGGAAGCCCCGGTGGTTACATTAGGCCTGTCGACCTCGACTGTGGGCCCGCTGGGTCCGCCCCGGGTGCACGTTCCGAGAGATCATGCCGGGGACCCGTCGAAGGGACCGAGGAAGAGCGATGAAGGCCTCCCTCCCGCGAAGCTTGAAGGAAGCTGCCGCCGAGGGCCGGGAGCAGGCGATCCTTGCCTGCCGGGTCCGGGTTACCCTTCCGACAGGTCTCTGGCTCCAGGCGCTCACCGCGGCCCATCCCGACGTCCATGCAGAGGTCATGGACCGCATGGAACTTGGGAATGGCCTCACCATGCTCGAGGTCCAGCTCCCCCCCTCTCAGGGGCGGGGTTGGAGCGAGGAGATCCGTGGGCTGCCCGGCGTCCACGACCTGGAGCTTATCGATGCCGCCGGGGGGGCACAGATCTTTCGGGTCACCTTCCGAGGAAGGACGTTCCTCCCGCTTCTGAAGGAGCTGAAACTGCTTCGGCACTTCCCCTTTCCGGTCCAGGAGGGCGTGGCGACATGGACCGTGGTCGGACCGGAGGGAAGGGTCCGCGAGCTGCTGAAGAAGCTGCAACGTCAGGCGAGCGGGGTCCGAGTGGAGGCGGTCCATCACGGTCCCGTACCCAGAGGGTCCCCCCTGCTCACGCCGCGACAGCAGGAGATCCTCCACCGCGCGATGGTCGAGGGGTACTTTGACGTCCCCCGGCGCATTTCCCTGACAGACCTGGCCCAACGGATAGGGGTGGCCATCTCCACCCTCTCCGTGACCCTTGCGGTCATCGAGAAGAAGATCCTCGAAGGACGGGCCTAGCCTCGGGTCCCCGGGACTTCCTCAGTGCGGCCTCCCTCCGAAAGGTTTCGACGGGACCCCTATCCCGACCGGGGCGTTCATGGAGATGCCCCGAACGAGAGGGGGAAAGGAGTACCGATGGAGGCTTTCCGAGCGCTCCGCGAGACGGACAAGACCCGGGAGACGGACGGTCCGGGAATGGCCCGCCGGCACGAGGCAGAGGACGAGGACCCTTCTCGCCTTGCCCAAGAACTGAATGCCCGGGTCGCGTGGTACCGGGCTTGGCTGGAAAGGGGAGCGAACGCTGTCGAAGCGAAAGCGGCCTGACACACCCTCGGGACCCCTTAACGGCAGGCGGACCCGGGCGCTGCCCCGCTCCCGACCCAACCCTACGGTCCCCAAGCAGACCCGGCCAAGACCGGGGGCGGCTGGTCCTGGGTTCCGATCCTCCCCGGTCCATGACCCCCGGAGCTCAAAAGGCCCCACGCCTCCTGGTAGGGGCCTGAACTAGAGTGGACGGGCCTATCCTATGCCCTTGCACACGTCCTCACGCATTTTCCTGACCGGCGCGCTGGCACACCTGGCGCTCGCCGGGGGATTGCTGGCGTTCATCGCCTACACCGGGGTACTGGGAGCTCGATGGGACGCCTTCCTCTGGCTCCTTCTGATGGGATTCCTCGCCTTTTCGACCCTCGGATTCGCCCTCCATCTCTTCCCGGCCGTGGCCAGGCGGCCGCTTCATCCCCGGACCGGGGACCCGGTAATGGCGGGCGTGGCCGAGACCGGCACCCTCCTAGGATTCATCGCGCTATCGGGGCTTCTCCCCGCGACCTTTGCCGCCACCGGCTTCGCGTTAGCCGCTGGACTGCTGACCGTCACTTTCCTGGTGATCTCTCTCCGGTTCGCTGGCGCCTTCCGCACCCCTCCCGTTGCCGGGGCTGGTCCTCCGGCAAGGCCCGCCGACTTTTCCACCATTCCGCTCTTCCTGTCCTCCTGGGTGGCTGCCGCGGGGGCGGGGTTGTTGTTCACGGTCTCTGCCTTTCAGACCGGCCCCGGGTTCGGGTGGTGGATCGCGGGGGTCCATCTGTTCGTACTAGGGCACGTCGTCTTGCTGATCGGAGCGGTCTCGCTTCGGATGGTCCCGCGCTCCCTCGCGGCCGATCCGCCTCCCTTCGCGACCGGCCTGATGACCGTCACCGGGCCCCTGGGGGCCATCCTCGTCCCCGCCGGGATGCTCATCCCCTCCTCTGACCCCGAAGGTCTACTTTCCCTTCTTGCCATTCCCGAGATGATCTTTGCGGTGACCTTCCTGGTCATCCTTGTCGACCTCGCGGGACGGGCGAAGACCCCCCGACCCCAAGCGGTCCTCCACGTTACGGCGGCAGCCTTCTTCATCGGCGGGGGAACAGTCGCGCTCTGGATGCTCTCCACCGGCCGGTTCACCCAGATCCCGGTCCACGCGATGCTTGGTCTTCTGGGGTTCTTTGGCCTGACCATCCTACTGATGTGGTTCGGAATGATCGCGCCTTTCCAGCGCGTCTCCCACCAGTGGACCAAACGGATGTTGTGGACCCTCTCGGCGGTGCTGATCAGCGGGGTCGCGGGCTTTGCCTTGTCGGGAGGAGCGGGCGGTCCTGCCTTCCGCGGGGCCGCCGAGGCTCTGGGGGCTCTCTTGGTAGGCCTAGCGCTGGTCTGGGCCGTCGGGACCCTTCCGGTACTCTTTCCCTCGCTGAATCCCCTTCTCGGTCTGAACCAGGACCGGATCCGGGAGATCCGGACGCGCTGGAGCGAGGCGCACAAGAGGTGATCCCCACCGAGGACCCCATCGACCCCGGAAGGAAGAGGCTGGACCCTCGGTTGGGGGGGGACCGGTCCTGTGGGCGCAGACCGGGCCCCCTGGGGACCGGCAAAAGCATAATCTCCCGTCTGGAGACTTCCCGCCTATGCCTCCCGAGCCCGTCCGTCTGCGCCGGATCCGGTTGCCGCTTCGGACGGCCCGGTTGCTCCTGAGAGCCCCGCGCCCCTCCGACGCCCGTGTCCTCGCGAAGGCCTTCTCCAACCGGGAGATCACCCGGACCCTTCCTCTCTGGCCCCGGTACACCCTCGCCGATGCCCGCCAGTTCATCGCCCGGGCGCGAAAGGGTATCGCCTCGGGGGAACGCTATCCCCTTCACTGCACCCTCTCCGACACCGGGGAGCTGGTGGGCGGGGCGGGGCTCGAGGTGCGGTCCTTGCGCGACCGTCGCGGGCACCTGGGATACTGGGTCGAACGAGAGCACTGGGGGCACGGTTACGCCAGTGAGGCCGCCTCCCGCCTCTGCGAGGAGGCCTTCGGGACCCTGCGGCTCCACCGCCTGGAAACGGGGATCGTCGAGGGCAACGCACGGTCCCGGGCGGTCCTGACCCGGCTCGGCTTCCGGTCCGAGGGGTTCGACCGGGACCAATGGCTCATCGATGGGGAGTACCGGAGGGGGGAGCGCTTCGGGTTGCTCGCCGACGAATTCCATCCCTACCGCAAGCCCCCGGGGAGCTGAGGGACCGGCTCCCCAGCGGCCCGTCCGCGCCGTTTATCGGGAGGCGAGACCTCTCCCGGGCATGCTCACGCGGACCCTGAGGATGGCGGCCGAGGACCGTACCCCCATCTGCGGGGCGGGGGTCCCGGTGATCTGCCTTCGGGATTCCCGGAGCCGGAGGCCCTCCCGCTTCCCGGACGTGCCCGCCGTTCGGGCTGGCCGGCTCGTCTCGAACGCCTCGAGAGGGCCGCTCCAATGGGGGAAGCCCTCCGCCGGCGGGCCCCGGCGGCGCCGTCCATGAGCGAGACCCCGCTGTCCATCAGCGCGGAGACCGCCCGGCGGCTGGTCGTGACGAAGCAGCACCTTGGGGGTGCGCCCCTCTTGAGGGGGACCCGCGCGGACGCGCTCTCCGTGATCCGGGACCTGGCCTACGTACAATGGGACCCCGTCCCCATCGTGGCCCCCTCGCACCTCCTTTCCCTGTGGGCCCGCCTGGAGAGGTTCGATCCCGCGGGGCTCGAACGGATGCTCTGGAAGGAGAAGAGCCTCATGCTCCACTGGACCCCCATCGCCTCCCTCGTCCTCACCGAGGATTACCCCCTGTACTACTCCCTGATGCGAAGATACCCGTATTCGCTGACCCGGTCGTGGGGGGCGCAGCGGGCCCGGTACCAGCGTTTCCTGAGCGAGCGCTCCGACCTTAGGAGGAGGATGCTCGCCGAGCTCCGGAACGGCCCCCTCCCGCTCAGCGGATTCCGGGACCATCCCACCACGAAGCGCCGCGACGGGGACTGGAGCCCGAGCAGCGATGTCGCCCAGATGCTCTACCACCTGCACATGCAGGGTAAGGTGATGGTGGTCGCGCACCAGGGGGGCCAGAACGTCTGGGGACTGACGGATACGTTCCTGCCGGGTTCGGTCCAGAGGAAGGAGCTGCCGGAAGAGGAGCTCGAACGGGAAGCGGCCCAACGCGCCCTCCGGGCCCTCGGCATCGCCACGCCCCGGGAGATCCACCGCTACTTCCCACGAGGCCGCTACCAGGACCTTCCGCGGGCGCTCGAGTCTCTCCGGAAGGAGGGGACCATCGTCCCCGTGAACGTCGAAGGCTCCCGGCGCCGGGAAGAGCGCTACCTCCACGCGGAGGACCGGCCTCTCCTCCAGACCCTGGGCGATGGGAGCTGGGAACCCCGACTCTCCCTGTTACCCCCGTTCGACAACATGCTCTACGAGATCCCCCGGACCCGGCGCCTCTTCGACTTCGACTACGTCCGGGAGCAGTTCCTCCCTCCAGAGAAGCGCCGGTTCGGGACCTACGTGCTCCCCATCCTCTGGGGAGACCGGTTCCTGGGCCGGATCGATCCGCGCCTCGACCGGGAATCCGGTGTCCTCCACATCCAGGCGGTCCACGCCGAACCCGGTGCCCCTCAAGACCGGCACACCGGGGAGAGGATCCGGGCCGCCGTGGCCCGCCTGGCCTCGGCCGTGGGAGCGGACCGGGTGACCTACCCTTCCCGGGTCCCGGGGGCGTGGAAGGGCGCGCTCCGCTGAGCCCGGCCCGCCACGGACGCGGGTCCCCGGGACCGGCCAGACCCCCCCCGCGCGCTTCGGGGGGCTCTCCCCTGCGCGGGGAGGGTTCCGGGACTTCGGACGGTCCCTCTCCGTTCATGGCCCGGCCCGCGGGGGCCCGCCCCGCGGCCGGCGGGGGGCTTTATCGTCCGGCGGGGCCCCCCACGGCGAGGTCTGATGCCCCCTCCCGCCTCCTTCCCCCGGCCCCCCGAAAAGAAGGCCCGGCCGGCCGGAGGGGCCTTCCCGTACCGGGTCCGCCCCTCCCAGGAAGGGATCCTCCGGGCCGTCACGGAACGGACCCATCGCGGAGGGGCGCTCCTTCTGGATGCCCCCACGGGCAGCGGCAAGACGGTGGCCGTGCTCGCCCCGCTCATCCCCCATGCCCGGGAGAGCGGGCACAAGGTCCTCTACCTGGTCCGGACCCACTCCCAGAGCGCCCAGGTCCTGGCCGAGACCCGGGCCATCGCCCGTCGGACCGGGCACCCGGTGCTCGCCTTGGCCTTGGAGGGGCGACAGGCACGCTGTCTCCTCTTCGAGGCGTTGCCGGAGATGGAGGGGGCCAGCGCGGAGGAGATCGGGAAGCTCTGCGCGGACCGCAAGCGGGCCACCGAGCGGCCCGCCGCCCCGGACCGGACCGGACCGACCCCGGCGGGCCCGCCGGCCCGGGGCCGGAAGAAGTCCACCCTCGAACTGACCGACCTGGAAGGGTGCCCGTACTACGCCCAGCTCATCGCCGCCGACCTCCCCCGGATGGCCGAGCGGATCGCCCAGGAGGCGCCGGATTCCAACCGGTTCAAGGCCCTGGCCTCGGCGGAGAACCTCTGCCCCTACGAGCTCGCCAAACGGCTCTGCCGGGACGCGACGGTGGTGGTCGCCCCCTACGTGTTCTTCTTCCACCCGAGGATCCGGCCCTCGCTCCTCACTTGGTTGGGGGTCTCCCTGGACCAGGTGGACCTGGTCATCGACGAGGCCCACAACCTCCCCGAGTACCTCCGGGAGAGCATCACCTTGAGGCTCGGACTCGAGACGGTGCACCGGGCCCGGGAGGAGGTGGAGGAGCACGGCGACTTCCCCCTCCTGGCGGTGGGCTCCGCCCCGGGGGGCCCGCTTCCCCAACGGCCGGCCGTGGCCTTCCTCACCCAGGTGGAGGAGGTCCTTTCCGAGGTCGTGGAGGAGTACGCCGGTGAGGAGGACGGGCTCCTTCCCCCCGGCGGGCTGGAAGACCGGCTCCTGTCCGAGGTGGGGGGGACCAGCCACGACCTCCGCCAGATGCTCCTGTCCCTTGCCGAGTGGGGGGAACGCCTCCGGGACCGCCGGAGGCAGGCCCGTCGGCTCCCCCGTTCCTACGCGGCCACGGTCGCCGAGAACCTCCTTTCGTGGGGCGGCGTGGACCCCCCGGAATACGTGAAGGCCGCCGTCGCGAGCCCCCACCGGGCGGTGGAGGCCTACGCGCTGGACGCCCGGGAGCCGGCGAGCCCTATCCTGGGGACGCACCTCTCCGTCCATCTCTCCGGCACCCTCGCGCCCCTGGAGGAATATCGGGACACTCTGGGGCTCCCCGTGGACAGCGCCCGGCTGACCGTGCCTTCCCCGTTCCCGGTCTCCCATCGGGTCCTGCGCTACGTTCCCGACGTGACCAGCCGCCACGAGGACCTCCAGGGGGACCCCGAGGCGCTCCCCCGGCTCTACCGGGCCCTCGTGGGGACCCTGAGGGAGCTGCCGGTGAAGACGGCCGCCTTCTTCCCCAGCTTCGCCCTCTTGGACCGGTTCCTGGCCCAGGGGCTCTCCTCCGAGCTCCCCCGGGGGGCGGTCATGGAGAGCCGTAGGATGCCTTCCGAACAGCTCTGGAACCTGGTGGAGGGGTTCAAACGCTCCCCCGGGGCGGGGATCCTCCTCGGCGTGTGCGGGGGACGCGTGGCCGAAGGGATCGACTTCCCGGACGAAGAGCTCGAGTGCGTGATCCTCGTGGGCATCCCCTTCCCCCGCCCCACCGCCCGGCGGGAAGCGCTCATCCGATACCTGGACCACCTGACCGGCCGGGGATGGGAGTATGGCATGGTGGCGCCCGCCCGGCGGGCCGTGCTCCAGGCCCTCGGCCGGATGATCCGCTCCGAGGACGACCGGGGCCTGGGCATCCTCCTCGACCGGCGGGCGGTCCAGTTCGCGGACGCGCTCCCGGGCCTCAAACCGTTGGTCTCGGTCCGGGACGAGGTGGAGCGGATCTTCAAAGGCCGGCGCCACCCGGCGGAGGCCATCCCGAAGGGGGCACGCCCTCGCCACCGCCCGGAACCGGCCTCGGGGGGGTCCCCGGTCCCCGAAGACCCTTAATGCTCCCCTCCCTCCCGGGCCCTCGTGATCATCAGCCGGACCCCCCTCAGGGTCTCCCTCGCCGGCGGGGGGACCGACCTCGCCTCGTACTACCGGGCCCGGGGGGGTGGGGAGGTGGTCTCGGCGGCCTTGGACCGCTACGTCTACGTCCTGGTGAACGAGAAGTTCGACCAGGACATCCGGGTGAGCTACTCCCGGACGGCCGAGTACGTCCGCCGGGTGGAGGACGTTAACCACCCCATGATCCGGGAGGCGATGCAGACCACGGGCGTCACCGGCGCGGTGGAGATCGTCACGGTCTCGGACATCCCCGCCGAGGGCACCGGCCTCGGCTCGTCGAGCTCCTTCGCGGTGGGCATCCTCAACGCGCTCTGGGCCTTCCGGGGGCAATTGAAGAGCCCCCGGGAGCTCGCCGAGGAGGCCTGCCGGATCGAGATCGAGCGGCTGGGAGAGCCCAGCGGGAAGCAAGACCAGTACGCCGCCGCCTTCGGCGGGGTCCGGCACTACACCTTCCTCCCCGACGATAGCGTCTCGGTGGAGCCGCTTCCCCTCTCCCGGGCGGAGACGGAACGCTTCGAGGCGTACCTGTCCCTGTACTACACGGGCACCACCCGGCGCTCCGGACAGATCCTGGGGGAGCAGAACCGCCGTTCGGCGGAGAACGCCCCGGCCCTGGACCGGCTCCGGGACCTGGCCGTCCGGACCCGGGAGGCCGTCCTCGCCGGCGATTACGAAGGGGTCGGCCGCCTCCTCGACGAGGGCTGGGAGCTGAAGAAGACCCTGAGCCACGGGATCAGCAACGGGGACATCGATGCCATGTACGCGAAGGCCCGGAAGGCCGGGGCTCTCGGAGGGAAGGTCACGGGGGCGGGGGGGGGAGGGTTCCTCCTCCTGGTGGTCCCCCCCGGGAAGAGCCCTCAAGTAGCCGAGGCTCTCTCAGGACATCGCCACTTGCCGGTCCACATCTCCAACGAGGGGTCGCGGATCGTCTTCGTGGGACGGTGAAGGAGGAAGGCCCGATGGGGAAGAGCCTCGAGGAATACGTCCATGGATATGTGGCCGAGACCGTGGCCTCCGTCACCGCCCCCTACCTGCTCGAGGGGCTGGGGGAGCTCACGGAGCTCTTCTCCCGCGCCCGCAAGGACGGGTCCACGATCTTCTTCTTCGGGAACGGTGGCAGCGCCTCCACCGGTAGCCACCTGGCCAACGACCTGGCCAAGCTCACCATCGCCCCGGGGCAGCCGAGGTTCCGGTGCCTCTCGCTCTCCGACCCCGTCCCCACCCTCCTGGCCTGGGCGAACGACCTGGCCTACGCCGAGGTGTACGCCGAGCAGCTGAAGAACCTGGGCCGCCCCGGGGACGTGGCCGTCGGGATCTCGGGGAGCGGGAACTCCCCCAACGTGCTCCGGGGCCTGGAGGAGGCCCGGAAGTTGGGGATGGTGACGGTGGGGCTCATCGGCATGGGGGGAGGGAAGCAGAAGGCCCTCTGCGACCGGGCCGTGGTGGTCCCCTCCCAGAACATGCAGCACATCGAGGACGCCCACCTGATCCTGGGCCACCTGCTCTGCTCGTACTTCCGGGACGAACGGAGCCGGTAGCCCCCCCGGGGCCGCTCCCCGGCGGAACAGCATGGCCGACAAGGTCCGCGATTACATGGTGCTCCGGGTGGAGCATGTGACCCGGGAGGCCACGGTCGGGGAGGCCATCGACCAGCTGACCCAGAGCCGGCACCACGGCTTGCCGGTGACCGATGGGCAGGGAAGGCTGGTGGGGTTCGTCTCGGCCAAGGAGCTCCTCCGGAACGCCGGGGACCGGGACCGCCCGCTCTCCCAGATCACCCGCCCGGGGACGTACACGGCGACCCCGGAGATGGACCTGGAGGACGCGGCCCGGGTGCTCTTCCGCTACGGGCTCCGGGACCTCCCGGTCGTCGACAAGGACGGCCGGCTGGTGGGGATCCTCAGCAACCTGGACGTGGTCCGGAGCCACTTCGAACGGGCGAGCCCCCTCAAGGCGGAGACGCTCAGGCGGCTGCTGAACGACCGCTACGGTTTCACCTTCTCCCTACGGAGGATGACCATCCCGCTGGGCCGGATGCACCCCACCCAGTGGAAGGTCTACCAGGACGAGCTGGAGGGACGGCGCTACGAACTGGAGCGGGGGTTCGCCGAGCCGGTCCTGGCCATCCGCAAGGGGGAGGACTACCTGCTGGTGGACGGCCACCACCGGGCGCTCGCGGCCCGGGAGATGGGGCTCCGCCAGCTCCAGGCCTTCGTGCTCGTCTGCGACACGCCGGAGGACTTCGACAAGGTGGAGATCGGGCTCGAACGTCTGGCCCGGGAGCACCACCTGGTCGGCCTGGAGGACATCGAGGTCGACCGGTCGGGCCACCACCCCCTCATCGAGGTCACCACCCAGCTCATCCGTCGGTTCGAGGGGGAGGAGGCCCCCCGGGTCCTCCCCCGCCACGGTCCGCCCGTCCCCCGGGAGGAACACCGGGCCGGGGGCTGAACCGGGCCGGTTAGTACCGCAGGGATATGTACGCCGGCCCCGTGGGCTTTTCCCCATGAGATCCCCCTGGAGGCGCGGGCCCGGGCGTTCCCGCCGGGGAGTCCTCTCCCTGGTGGTGGTGCTCGCCATGGTGGCGAGCGCCTTTTCCGTCCCCTACCTCCTCCATCTCGACGGGTATGTCAGCCCCCAGAGCATCGGCTACGCCCGGTACGTGCCGGGAGGCTCTCCCGCCTCCCAGGAGAACCTGACGGTCAACGTCACCGACAACGGCTACGAGCCGTCCACCCTGAACGTCTCGACGAACACCACGCTCTCCCTCCGCCTGGTCAACGTGGGAAGCGTGGAGCACACGTTCACCGTGGACGCCACGCCCAACCAGGTGATCCCGGCGAACATCACCCCCGCGAAGCTCCTCGCCCTCTTCGCCCCCCCCAACGCCTCCCTGGTCAACCTGACCCTGGCCCCCGGGCAGGTCGGGTACTGGAACTACACCTTCCACACCCTGAAGGGCCCGTCGGGGGACAGCTACGAGTTCCTCTCCCTCGCCTCCGGCGGGTATCAGTTCAAGGCCGGGCTCTTCGGCTTCCTGAACGTGGGCTCGGGCGTGGTCGGCCCCCACCAGGTGGTCTTCCTGAACGCCACCGGCTCCATCACCTTCGTCCCCGCGATCCTCATCGCCTCCCCGGGGCTTCCCATCGTCTTTGAGGTGGGGGTCCAGGGAGCGCTCTCCCACACCTTCACCCTGGACTCCATCCCCAACGACACCGGCCTGTCCAACAGCTTCTCCAACAGCCAACTGCTCGCCTACTTCGTCGCCCACCCTCCGCTGGTGAACGACCCGCTGAGCCCCAGCGCTCCGCCGGTGGTGACCCCCCCCATCCCCATGCCGGCCAGCCACGGGGTGTACGAGTACGTCTGCACGGTCCCCGGTCACTTCCCAGGGATGCAGGGACACATCTACGTGGGGGTCACGCCACAACCCCCGAACAACGTGCCGGTGGTCGGCCAGGTCGTCCAGGTGGGGCTCTTCGTGGTGGCGGCGGTGGTGCTCGCCGGGGCCGGTTTCCTGGTCCTCATGGGGATGAGCGAGAGCAACACCGCCCGCCGCAAGCGGGAGACCCCTCCGGGAGGGGACCCGGGGACCTCCCCGCCGGCCCACCCTTGAACCGGGGGAGGGCCTCAGTCCTGGTCCGGGCGGAACTCCGCCCGGACCTCCTCGGCTAGATCCCGGAAGCGCGGGAGGTCGCTCGGGTCCTTCGGCCAGGCGAGAAGGAGGAGCCGGGCCCCGGCGGAGGCCAGTTCCAGGGCGTGGACCTCCTTCCAACGCACCCCTTGCACCGGGGTCTCCCCGGTCCGGGGAGCGGGCCTCCCGACGGGGGCCGGGCTCGCCAACAGGTAGAGGACGCCCCAGGGAGGGGAGGGAGCCCCCTTGGGTTCTCCCCTCAGCTCGATCTGCCATCCGACGTATCCGGAGAGAAGGCGGGAGAGCGGAAGGGGGAGACGGGGTCCGGCGCGGAGCGCGGGAGCCGCCGGCCGGCTCAGGACGTGTTCCACCGCCTCTTCGAAGGCATCCCCCAGGAGCTCCAAGGTCTCGAAGAGGTCCCGGGAGAGGTGGGAGGAGACGGGGGCCCGGGGGACCGGCCGGCGACGGGGGGAGGTGCCAGCAGGGCGGTCCCGGGAAGGGGACCGTTTCCTTCGCGGGGGGGCCCGCTTCTTCCTCGGCATGTCGAGGAGGAAAATCCCGGCCCTATGAAGAGGTATCCTCAGGTCGGCTTGAGCCCGGAGAGGGGCGCGCCCGAGCGCCGGAGCGTTCTTCTACGGACTTTTAAGCGAACACCGCTCCCCTGCGCCGATGCCAGGCTTCCCTTCACCAGGCCCCCGCGGGGAGGGGCCGGATCGACCGGGCTCTGCCCCACCTCGAAGCAGGCGGGGGGCCCCGCCGCCGGGCCCGGCCGGGACCGGGCCGTGAGCGCCTCGCCGGTGTCCGCGCAACGGCCCCTCAGCGACGACGAGGTCTCGCGGATCCACGCGTACTGGAGGGCCGCGAACTACCTGTCGGTGGGGCAGATCTACCTCATGGACAACCCGCTGCTCCGCCAACCCCTCAAGCCCGAGCACGTGAAGCCCCGGCTCCTGGGACATTGGGGGACGACCCCGGGGATCAACTTCATCTGCGCCCACATGAACCGGGTCATCCGGAACTGGGACCTCAACACGCTCCTGGTCATCGGCCCGGGCCACGGCGGCCCGGCCGCGGTGGCCAACGCCTACCTGGAGGGGACCTACTCGGAGGTCTACCCGCTCATCGGCCGGAACGAAGACGGGCTCCGACGGCTCTTCCGCCAGTTCTCGTTCCCGGGCGGGGTGCCCTCCCACGTGGCCCCGGAGACCCCGGGATCGATCAACGAAGGAGGGGAACTGGGCTACTCGCTCGCCCACGCCTACGGGGCGGCCTTCGACAACCCGGACCTTCTGGTCTGCTGCATCGTGGGCGATGGGGAGGCGGAGACGGGGCCCTTGGCCACCGGCTGGCACTCGAACAAGTTCCTCGACCCCGCCAAGGACGGGGCGGTCCTGCCCATCCTCCATCTGAACGGGTACAAGATCGCGAACCCCAGCGTCCTGGCCCGGATCGGCGACCGGGAGCTCACCTCCCTCCTGGAGGGGTACGGGTACGCGGTCACCTGGGTCTCCGGGGAGGTCCCGGGGGAGATGCACCGGGCCATGGCGGAGGCGCTGGACGCGGCGGTGGGCGAGATCCTCCGGGTCCAGCGGGCCGCCCGTTCCGGGTCGGACACCGGCCGGCCCCGCTGGCCGCTCATCGTGCTACGGACCCCCAAGGGCTGGACCGGACCGAAGGTGGTGGATGGCCTCCCGGTGGAGGGAACGTGGCGGGCCCACCAGGTCCCGCTTCCCGAGGTAAGGACGAACCCGGAGCACCTCACCCAACTGGAGGCCTGGATGAGGAGCTACCGGCCCGAGGAGCTCTTCGACAGGCAAGGGGCGCTCGTGGCGGAACTGGCCTCCCTGCCTCCCAGGGCCCATCGGCGGATGAGCGCGAACCCCCACGCCAACGGCGGGCTGCTCCTCCAGGAGCTCTCCCTCCCCGACTTTACGGAGTACCGGGTGGAGGTCCCCCGGCCCGGGACCACGTTCGCCGAGGCCACCCGGGTCCTGGGGGGGTATCTCCGGGACGTGATCCGGCAGAACCCCACGCACTTCCGCCTCTTCGGACCCGACGAGACCGTCTCCAACCGGCTCGAGGCGGTGTTCGAGGTGACGGACCGGCAATGGGAGGCGGAGCGGCTTCCCACCGACGACCACCTGGCCCGGGAGGGCCGGGTGATGGAGGTGCTCTCCGAGCACCAGTGCCAGGGATGGCTGGAGGGCTACTTGCTGACCGGGCGCCACGGGCTGTTCAACTGCTACGAGGCGTTCATCCACATCGTCGACTCCATGTTCAACCAGCACGCCAAGTGGCTGAAGACCACCCGGGAGATCCCCTGGCGCCGGCCCATCGCCTCCCTGAACTACCTGCTCTCCTCCCACGTGTGGCGGCAGGACCACAACGGCTTCTCCCACCAGGACCCCGGGTTCATCGACCATGTGGTGAACAAGAAGGCCGAGGTGATCCGGGTGTACCTCCCCCCGGACGCCAACTGCCTGCTCTCGGTGGCCCACCACTGCCTGCGGAGCCGCAACTACGTGAACGTGATCGTCGCGGGGAAGCAGCCCTCGCTGAACTACCTGCCCATGGACCAGGCCGTGCTCCATTGCACCCGGGGTCTCGGTATCTGGGAGTGGGCCTCCAACGACGCAGGGGACCCGGACGTGGTGATGGCCTGCTGCGGGGACATCCCCACCCTGGAGACCCTGGCGGCGGTGGACCTCCTCAGGCAGAAGCTCCCGACCCTGAAGATCCGGGTGGTGAACGTGGTGGACCTGATGCGGCTGGAGCCGGCCTCGGTGCACCCCCACGGGCTCTCGGATGCCGAGTTCGACTCCCTGTTCACCCGGGACCGCCCGGTGCTCTTCGCCTATCACGGGTACCCCGCCCTCATCCACCGCCTCACCTACCGACGGAACAACCACGCGAACTTCCATGTCCGGGGGTACAACGAGGAGGGGACCACCACCACCCCCTTCGACATGGTCATGCTGAACGACCTGGACCGCTTCCACCTGGTGATGGACGTGATCGACCGGGTGCCCGGCCTGGCCTCCCACGCGGCCCGGCTGCGCCAGGACATGGAGGACGCGCGGGTACGCTGCCGGGCGTACACCCGCGCCCACGGGGAGGACCCGCCCGAGATCCGGGGCTGGTCCTGGCCGTACTGAGCGGTCGGACCCATGCGGATCCTCACGGTCAACGCTGGTTCCAGCAGCCTCAAGCTCTCCGTCCTAAAGGACGGGCAACTAGGGGCCGACCAGACCCTCCCTACCCCCGGGGGGCGGACCGAGGAGGGGGCCGTCCGGCAGTTCCTCTCGGACCACGGGCCCGTGGACGCCGTGGGCCACCGGATCGTCCACGGGGGGACGGAGTTCCTGGGACCGGTCCGCCTGAACGAGGCCGTCCGGCAGCGCCTGGGGGCCCTCACCGATCTCGCCCCGTTGCACCAGCCCAAGTCCCTGAACGCCCTGGACCTGGTCACACGCCTCCTCCCGGGGGTCCCCGCGGTGGCGGTATTCGACACCTCCTTCCACGCCCATCTGCCGCCGGCCGCCTCCACCTACGCCCTCCCCCGGGAGTGGCGGCAACGCTGGGGGCTCCGGCGCTTCGGCTTCCACGGCCTCTCCCATGCCTACGCCTCCCGGCGGGTCGGAGAGCTCCTCGGGAGGGACCTCGCCACGCTCCGTCTCGTGACCTGCCACCTGGGCTCCGGGGCCTCCCTCGCCGCGGTGGACCGGGGGACCTCGGTGGACACCACCATGGGCTTCACCCCCCTGGAGGGGCTGGTGATGGGCACCCGATCCGGGAGCGTCGACCCCGGTCTGGTGCTCTGGCTCGAGGAGCACACCGGGATGCCCCCCTCCGAACTGGCGGCGACCCTCGAGCATCGCTCGGGGCTCGCGGGCCTGGCCGGCTCCGCCGACCTCAGGGAGGTGCTGGAGGCCGAGGCGCGGGGCGACGCGGACGCCGGGCTCGCGGTGGGGGTCTACCTCCACCGGCTGCGCGCCGGCATCGCCAGCATGGCCGCGGCGCTCGGGGGCCTGGACGCGATCGCCTTCACGGGAGGGGTGGGGGAGAACTCGGAGGTCATCCGGTCCCGGGCGCTGGAGGGGCTGGGTTTCCTGGGCCTCGCGCTCGACCCGGCGAAGAACCGTTCCGGGGAGCCGGACCGGGAGGTCGGGTCGGCGTCCGCCCCGGTCCGGGCCTTCGTCCTTCGGGCCCGGGAGGACCTGGAGATCGCCCGGGCGACCGCCCAGGTGCTCTCGCCCGGGGCGGATCCGGTAGCGGCCCCCGCCTCCCCCTGATCGGGATCGCGAGCGTTAGGGCACGGGGAACGCCAAAGACAGGGGCCGGAGGGCGGCTTCTGGTCCTTCCCCGGGAGCCCCCGCTACGGGTCAGATCGACATCGGATGCAGGAGGGGAGAGGCCGGGGTGACCACGATCTCCGCCCGCATGTCGTAATGGCCGGCCCCACAGAATTCCGTGCATTGGGCGAGGAACTGCGTGCCCACGGCGGTACCGGCGGGGATCGAGAACCAGTAATGGTTGATCCGCCCGGGGATCGCGTCGATGCGCACCCCGAGCTGGGGGATGTTGAAGGAGTGGACCACATCGCCGGAGGTGACGTTGATCCAGACGATGGCGTTCTGGGGGACCCAGAGGGTGCCGTTGGAGAAGACCTGCCCGGTCCCGTTGGTCAGTTCCTTGCCGAAGGGGTCGGTGTAGTGGAACTCCCAGAACCACTGGTAGCCCGTCACGTCGACGTTCATGTTCGGGTTGGAGCCGAACCCGGCGGGACCGGTATCGAGGTTGAACAACAGCGGGGTGGAGATCCCCGCCACGATCATGACCAGGACGATCGGGATGAGGGTCCAGATCCACTCGATCCGCTTGTTCCGGCGGGCCCGTTCGCGGGGGGTGAGCGGGGGCCGGGAGGGAGCGGGAGCGGTCATGGGTGCGAAGGGGGGGACCGAGGGGGCCGGGCGACGTTCTTCAGGTGGGCGGGGACCTCCCGACCATGGAAGTGGATGAGCCCGTAGACCAGGAGCCCCACGAAGACCAGACCCACGGCGAGCGCCATGAAGAAGATGGTGAGGAGGAGCCAGTAGGTCAGTTGGAACGGGGTCTGGAGGGCCGGGAGGAGCCAGGCCGCTACGCCTTCCCCGGTCAGAGGCAAGCGATGACCTCCATCGGCCGGTGGGAACCCGGCGGAGGTTCTTAATCCCGGCGTACGAACTGCGACCGGGGGAGCGGGGCGGTCCTCCCTTCGGCCGGTTCATACGCAACGGCCTTAAGCAAGGCGCGATAGCCGGTCCGAAGTCCCCGGGAGCGCGGAATCGATGGGTGCATTACGCTGGGCAGCAGTGCTCTTCGCGGTGGCGGTGGCCCTCTCGGCGCTGGGCTGGGCGGCGCAGACGGGCCCCACGGGTCCCAACGGGACCTTGGTGCACCCGGCCGCCCACAACGGGGTGACGGTGGTGAACATCACCACGACGAACTCCTTCACCTTCGTCCCGGACGACGTCCAGGTGACGACGAAGGCGGTGGAGTTCATCATCTCGAATGTGGGAGGCGACCTGGCCCACACGTTCACCCTGTCCAACCAGGTGAACAAGACCGCCCCTCCGGCGACCGATTCGAACTGGCCGAGCTTCTTTGTCCCCGGGGACGTGTACGCGGACCGGACGGTGAACGCCTCCCAGGTGGTCTACGTGAACGTCACGTTCGGAGCGCCGGGCGCCTACCAGTTCATCTGCCGGCCCCATTATCCCCTCGGGATGCAGGGCTTGGTCTACGTGGACGAGAGCATCGCCCCGGCAGCGGCCCCGTCCTTCGCCGCGTTCTGGTACGTGGTGATCGCCGTGGTCGTCCTGGCCTTCCTGGCGCTCGTCTTAGGCGTGGTCTACGGGAAGCGAGGGAGCCCCGAGGAGGGGGTGGTCCCCCGGGAGGGCACCCCCCTGACGAGCCGGGTGGAGTACTACAACGACTCCCGCCCGTATCCCCTGGACCTCGCCGAGGCCCGGGAGGAGCCGCCGGACGACGAGGAGGAGCCCCCGGCGAAGCCGGGGAGCCCGTGACCCTCCCGGGCGCTCATGCGAACGGTTCGTACGTATACGAACTCGTTTCGGAAGGACCCCGGCTCTGCCCGCGCCCGCAGATGACCCCGCACCGTCAGTAGATCCGGGAAAGACCCCCGGGTCCCGTCACGCAAGGGCCTTTAATACCCCGCCCGGGTCAGCGCCCAGCGCGGGAGACATCTTCCGCGGGGGAGACCATGCCGTGGGGGGGACCGTCGAGGGAACGCCGGGTCCTCAAGGCCGGGCATTCCTCCATCGCGGTGACCCTCCCGAAACCTTGGGCCCAGGCCCTCCACCTTCGCCCGGGGGACATGGTGGTCTTCGACCAGAACGATGACGGTACGCTCTACCTCCGGCCGGCCCAGGGAAAGTCCGGGGGAAGGTCGCTCGCGCCCTTCCAGGTGGAGGCCACCCTCTTCGCCTCTCCCGGGGAGCTGGAGTTCCTGGTGGCCGGCGCCTACCGGGCCGGCCATGACTCCATCGAGATCCTCTCCGATGTCCCCCTGACCCTGGAGGCGGTGGAGGAGGTACAGGCCGCGGCCCGCCGCCTCCTCGGCGTCAGCGTGGTGGCCCACGAACCGAACCGCCTGGTGGTCCAGAGCTTCCTCGACCCGTCGAAGTACTCCCTCCCCCAGATGATCCAGCGGATGCGGATGATCCTGAGCGCGCTGGTGGAGGAGGCCGAGGGGCTGGTCCGACGGGAGGGCCCCTCTCGCTCCAAGCGCGCCCCGGCGCTCTCCGAGGAGCTCGGGAAGGTCCACGCCCTCCTCGTCCGGCAGCTCCAGCTGGCGAGCCGGGACTGGTCCCTGGCCCGGGAGATCGGGAGCCCCGATCCCCGTCACCTCCTCTCCTGGCGCGTGGTGGTCCAGTCCCTGGGGGAGAGCGGACGGATCCTGGTGGACCTCCTCCCCACGCTCTCCCGGGGGCGGGGGACCCCCAACCCGGCCCGGGCGGAGATCCTCCAGGCCTACCAGGCCGGGTTGGAGACGGTGGTGGACGCCCTGGTCCACCCGTCCCTCACCCGCGCTTGTGCGGCCCGGGACCAGGTCCATACCCTGCAGCGGAAGCTCGAGTCCGCCCGTCCCGAGCGGTCCCGGAGGGTCTCGGGGCGTACCCCGCTCTCCTTCAACACGGCCCTCCGCCAAGGGGCCAAGAACCTCGAGGGGTTGGTGGAGGTGGCCATGGACCGTGCGGTCACGGGAGACCCCCGGGAGTCCCGCACACCCCCGGGTCCCTGAGCCGGACTTGCCCTCGGCGAGTACGAACAGTCCGTACTGACTCGTACCTCCGGTACGAACGCCATAAGGCGCGTGGTCACCGTGGCCCTGCAGGTCCCCTCCCATGTTCGACAGCATCGACGACTGGATCATCATTGCCGTGGTCTTCGCCATTCTGTTCTGGGGCTCGGCCAAGATCCCCCAGCTCGCCCACAGCCTGGGCCGGGCCGTGGGGGAGTTCAAGAAGGGGAAGGCTGAGTCCGAGCTCGAGCTCGCCCAGTCCCAGAACAACGCCCGCGTGGCCCGGGACCAGGCCCAACTTCGCTGAAACCCGGGACCGTAACGGACGGACCGATGAGCGGACGCCCTGACCGGAAGGCCCCGACGGACGCGCCGGCCCCCCTGACCCGCCCGGACCTCGGTCTCCTGGCGGGGGCGGCCCTCGCCGCCGGGGCCCTCGGGCTCCCCCGGCCCGTCCGACAGTTCTTGGAACCCCCTCCCTCCCCGTCCCCCGACCCGGCCCCCGGTTTCGTTCCCCCTTCCGCCGGTGTCGATGCCCGCCCCCTCCTGGACGCCGAGTGGCGCTTGGTCCAGGGAGGGCGCTACCTGAGCCTCTTCGAGTTCCGCCGCCAGCTCAGGGAGGGCCCGCTGCCCTTCCACTGGCTCGGGGACCAACGAGGGCCTGGGCTCTTCTCCCGGGGCCCCGGGCTCTCCCCGGGGGAGGCGATCCTCACCGCCACCGACCGGCTCCGTTGCGCCAGCACCCTGTGCCCCCGGGACGCCGGGCCGCTGCTCTACGAGCCCCGGGAGGACCGCTGGTCCTGCCCCCGCTGCGGCAGCCGGTTCGCGGGACGGGACGGGCGGGTGCTCGAGGGACCCGCGGAGAAGCCCCTGGTCACCTTCTTCCTTAACCGGCACGAGGACCCGCAACGCGTCGTCCTCCAGCCGCCCGGGTCCCGATAGAGGGCATGAGCGAGCTCCACCAGTTCTTCAGCGTGCTGGACGAGCTCCGACGCCGGGTCGTCCGCATCCTCTGGGTGGTGGTCCCGATCTTCGGCTTCGTGCTCTTCTTCAAGCTTCAGACCTTCCCGGTGGCCGGGCTCCCCTTCCCCCTGGTGCTCCCCATCCCGAGCCCCTTCTACAACATCACGGCCCAGGTCTTCCTCTGGTTCGTCCACGACATGCTCCCGCCGGGCGTCACCCTGCTCAACATCGGGGTCGGGGACTCCGTGGTCGCCCAGATGGAGATCGGGCTTCTCCTCTCCCTGGTCCTCTCCACCCCCTGGATCGCCCATGAGGTGGGGGCCTTCCTCGTCCCCGCGCTCAGGACCAACGAGCGGGCCCTGATCCGAAGCGTGGCCGCCCCCGCCACGCTCCTCTTCGCCGTGGGCTTCCTGCTGGCCCTCTTCTGGCTCACCCCGTTCACCTTCCTGCTCCTCTTCCGCTACGTAGGGGCCCTGAACCTGGCCCCGGTCCTGAGCGTCGGGAGCTTCCTCGCCTTCGCCCTCCTCTACACCGTGGCCTTCGGGGTGGTCTTCGAGCTCCCGGTCTTCATCTACACCTTGAGCCGGCTGCGCTTGGTGCCGGCGAACTTCTGGCGGAAGCACTGGCGGGGCGCGGTCCTCGGCTGCCTGATCTTCGGGATGCTCATCACCCCGGACAACTCGGGCATCACCATGCTGCTCATCGCGATCCCCATGATGGGCCTCTACGTGGGGGGCATGGTGGCGGCCGAGCGGCACGAGCGCCGGGAGAGCGCCCCCTACCGCGGCGGCCCCCTGGGAGGGACCGCATGAGCCTCTTTTCGGACGTGGATTGGACCATCCTTCTCCTGGTCGGCGGCCTGCTGCTGCTCGGCGGGGACAACCGGGAGCTCTTCCGCACCGCCGGACGGCTCTACGCCAAGGTCCTCCGCATGCGGGACGAGTTCCTCCGGGAGCTCCGGGACGCCACCGAGCTCGGCCCGGGCAGCCCGACCCGGGCCCCCTCTGCCCCCATGGGAAGCCCCCCCGCTCCCCCGGCCTGGTCCTCCCCCGGGCTCCCCGTGGCCCCCCCGCCCCCGTCGGCCGTCGCGATCTCCTCTCCCGGGGTCTGGTCGGTGGGTGAGGTTCATAGGGTCGAGCCTCTCCCCCCCGACGACCCGTTGGAGGACGCACCTTGAGGGGCAGCACGGCTTTCCGCGTCTCGTTGGTCCTCGTTCTCCTCGTAGGGTTGGTGGCCGCGCTCTCCTTCCCGGGCGGGAGCCTCGGCGGGACGGGCATCGCGTCCGTGGCCCCGACGGCCGCGGCCAGCCCCCTCAACGGGAGCTCGTCCCCCCCGTCCACCCCGGGGTTCCCCACCACCATCTCCTGCCCGCTCCCCCCGGTCAGCGTGGGGGGGATGAGCTTCAACTGCCTCTTCGTGCTGAACCTGACCACCCTCGTGCTCGTCCTCTTCGGGATCATGGTGATCCTCTACGTCTACAAGGACGCGGACCAGGCGGAGCTTCCCGGGGACGCCGAGGAGGTCCCGGTCACGGGGGAGGAGGAGCTTCAGTTCCGGCTCAGAAAGGAGCGAGAGCGGGAAGCGGAGGGAAGGCAACCATGAACGGAGCACCGTCGTACTTCAGCGAGGAAGCCTACGATCAGCGCCTGGCGGACTTTCTGGCCCTCTTCGACCGGACCCCTCCGGGCGTGGTCCGCCACGTGGCGCCGGCGGACCTGAGCAACCCGAAGACCCAGGGCCAGGTGGACGAGGCGAAGCGCAACATCCTGAAACTGATGGCCATCGGCGGGCTCGCCGCCGTGGCCGGCGGGGGGGCCGTCGCCGGGGCCCTCCAGTATGCCCAACCGCCGCTGCAGGGGCTGGCGAGCTACCCCACGGTCCAGCTCTTCTACAGCGACGGGTCGGCGGTCACGGTGGACAACATCGCCGACCACATCAACCCGGACTCCAACGAGTTGACCCTGTACAACTATCCGCTCACCAACGAGCCGAACTTCCTGCTCTACCTGGGGTCCGCCGCCCCGAACGGGATCGGACCGAACAATGGGGTGGTCTCCTACAGCGCCATCTGCCAGCACCTGGGCTGCGTCCCCCCATTCATCTCCTACTATCCGGCCGGGAAGTGCGGCAACTTCAACAACGGGCGGGCCATCATCCACTGCATCTGCCACGGGTCCACCTACGACCCGTTCGTCTCGCAGACCTCGGACGGGGGCGGGGCCGCCATCCTCACCGGCCCCACCGTCCTCCCCATCCCCCAGACGCTGCTCAAGACCGACGCGGAAGGGAACATCTACGCCTACAGCATGATCGGCCCCCCCGTGAAGGACCACTTCACGAGCCTCACCGGTGGGACGGGCGTCTCCGGGCGCTCCCAGGCGTCCAACCTCACCCCGTCCAACCAGCAGTGCCCCGCGTAAGGAGGTGCAAGGAACCGAATGGCGAACGAACCCTCCGGACCTCCCCCCCCTCCGGGCAGCGCGCCCCCGCCCTGGCGCTCCCCCATGAACCGCTCCCTGGACCGGGTCTGGGACTTCGTGGAGGACCGGGCCGGGATCAAGACCTGGGCCCTTCGCCCCCAACCCGCCTTCAGCTTCAACGCCTCGTACTGGACCGGCGCCTTCGTGGCCACCGCCTTCCTGGTCCAGGTGGTCACCGGCCTGCTCCTCCTCCTCTACTACATCCCCTCCGCGGCCCTCACCGGCCCCGGGGGGACCCCCGAGGCCTGGGCCTCCACCAACTACATCATCACCAGCGTCCCCATGGGCTGGCTTTTGCTCTCCTCCCATCTGTACGGGGCCTACGCCACCATCTTCCTCGCCTTCGTCCACTTCTTCCGCGGGTTCTACACCGGGGTGTACAAACCCCCCCGGGAGCTCTCCTGGATGGTAGGGACCCTCCTTTTGGTGGCCATGCTCGGCATGGGCTTCACCGGCTACCTGCTCCCCTTCACGGCGCTCAGCGTGGGGGCCACCGACGTGGGGATCTCCCTCACCCTCTCCGTCCCCACCTTAGGCCCGCTGGCGGCCCGTCTCCTCATCTCCGACGGTACCACCCAGGGGCTGCTCTCCCGGATGTTCGCCCTCCACGTGGTGGTGATCCCGCTCGCCCTGGCCGGGCTGCTCTACGCCCACCTCTCCCTCTTCGAGAGCCACGGGATCGCGCCGAAGGCCACCAGCGACCCCCGGGCGAAGAACAAGTTCACGGAGCACGACGACCGGAAGCTCGGGCGCTTCTTCCCCCGGGTCTTCTTCTACATGACCAAGTGGGCGCTCTTCTACGTCGGGCTGCTCTTCCTCATCGCGGCCGCCTGGCCCTGGCAGCTCCCGGTCTACTACGGCTCCACGGCGGGAGCCGCCTCTCCCGAGCCGGACTGGTACTTCCTCTGGCTCTACAAGATGGCGGACTTCCAGTACGTGACCCCCGTGGTCGCCGTGGGCTCCGTCACGGCGTTGCTGCTCTTCATCCTCTTCCTCCCCTGGATCGTCCAGATTCTCCCCTGGCTGGATGGGGGCAAGCGCCGGCACCCCCGGGACCGGCCCGTGATGGTCTTCCTGGGAAACTTCCTGGTCTCCTTCTTCGTGCTCATGACCATCTGGGGCGGCATCATGCCCGGGGTGCAGATCCCGGCCACGATCTACGGGACCTACCTGGGGATCCTCGTGGCCGCGAACGCCCTCCCGCTCCTGGTCCTCTATCCCCTCTACAAGGCCAACTACCGGCGACGGATGCTGGCCCGGGAGCTCAAGACCAAGGGACCCGCCCCGGGAGGCGCCCCCGCCCCGGCCGGCCCGCTCCCCTCCCCCCGTCCGACGGCGGCGCCTCCCCTGGAGGTGTCGACCCGTGGGAACTGAGCCCCTCGAAAGACCTCCCCGGGTCCGGACCTGGGTGATCTGGGTCGTCCTCACCCTGCTCGCGCTCGCCGGGATGGCCTGCGGGATCGGCGGCGCCGAGGCCTTCGCCGCGGCGCTCGGCGGAGGGTCCGTCGCCCTCATGCTCGTCCTGGGGGTCCTCGGGAGCGTCGGCTTCGTCTTCTTCCTCTACCTCACCCTCGGGGTGGTCTATCGCCTCGACCGGCTCCGTAACCCGCTCTCCCGCCGCATCCGGCTGTTCGAGTGAGGGAACATGCGCAGAGGTCTCTTGGTGCTCGGGCTCGTCCTCCTCGTCATCGGAGGCGCCCTGGTGGTCTCCCCGGCCACCCCCTCCTGGAGCTTCCAGATCACGGGGGCCCCCGCGGGCGGGAGCGGGCCCCAGCCGGTGAACCCCTCCCAGGTGGTGGGCTACAGCACGCCCTACGGGTTAAGCCAGGACGTGGTCTACAACGTCAGCTGGATCGGGAGCACCAACAACTCCGTCATCCAGGTCTTCTCCTGCGGATCGGACGCGAGCTGCAGCACGCTGGGACCCCGGATCGCGGTCCTCGCCGGGGAGTCCAACGGCTTCCAGTTCGACCTCGCGCCCGGACAGTACTTCTACGTGAACAGCTCGAGCGCGCTGACCGCCCCCATCCAGGTCACGGTCACCGGCTATGTCCAGGGGACCCTCGGGGCAGTGGGACTTATCCCCTTCGCCGCCGGGGTCTTCATCGCCTACGCCGGCGTGGTGAGCTACCCGGCCGGGGAGGAGGTCCCCGAGGGCCTCAGCCGCAAGCTCGACTACTACATCGCCGGGGTGGTCTTGGTCCTCGCCGGCGAAGGGGTGCTCGCCGGCTTCATCCTCACGCTTCCCCCGTTGACCACGCCCGGGGTGGAGAGCACCTTCGGCTTCGCCATCGCCTTCATGGCCCTGGGAGGGGGACTCCTCTTCCACGTCCTGGACGTGCTCCACCGCTCCCGGGACCTGGCCTACCAGAAGGTCGCGCGGAGCCGGCCGCTCCCGTACTGGTTCCGCCGCCATGTGCTCCGCTGGCTGGTGACCACCGACCACAAGGACATCGGCCTGATGTACATCGTCTTCGCGTTCCTCATGTTCTTCGTGGGCGGTGTCTACGCCATGCTCATCCGGACCGACCTGGGGGTCCCCGCGTTGGGGATCACCGCCTCCTCGATCGGGATCTCCCCGGACATGTACTCCACGCTCTTCACCGAGCACGGGACGGTCATGATCTTCTTCGCCATCATGCCGCTGATGAGCGGGTTCGGGAACTACCTGCTCCCCACCATGATCGGCTCGAAGGACATGGCCATGCCCCGGATCAACAACCTCGCCTTCTGGCTGCTCCCTCCCGCGGCCATCATCCTTCTGCTCTCGAATGCCAACGCCGGGTGGACCGGCTACGTCCCCCTCGCCACCTTGGAGCCCGGGCACGGGATCGACCTCTGGGTGGCCGCGCTCCACATCACCTCCGTCTCCTCCATCCTCGGGGCGGTGAACTTCATCGTCACCGTGATGAAGCACAAGGCCCCGGGCGTGACCTTCTGGAACATGCCCATCTTCGTCTGGTCGGTGTTCATCAACAGCTTCCTGGTGCTGGCCGCCATGCCCTCCCTCTCCGTGGCCCTCACCATGATCCTGTCGGACCGCAACTTCGGGACCCACTTCACCTACGCGGTGAACGGTTCCCCCCTCGGAGGTCCGCTCATGTACCAGAACCTCTTCTGGTTCTTCGGCCATCCCGAGGTCTACATCCTCATCCTTCCGGCCTTCGGGCTCGTCTCCACCGTCCTCCCCAAGATGGTCCGCCGGCACATCTTCGGCTACACCGCCATGGCCCTGTCCATTGCGGCCATCGGGATCCTGGGCTTCGTGGTCTGGCAGCACCACATGTTCACCACCGGGGAGGCCACCGACGTCCGGTTCACCTTCATGCTCACCACCATGGCCATCGCGGTCCCCACCGGGGTCAAGATGTTCAACTGGCTGGGGACCCTCTGGGGCGGGTCCGTCCGGCTGGAGACCCCCACCTGGTTCTTGATCGCCTTCTTCACCATGTTCCTCATCGGGGGGCTTTCCGGCGTCATGCTCGGGTCCATCCCCATCGACTACCTCGTCCACGCCACCTACTTCGTGGTGGCCCACTTCCACTACACCCTCCTCGGCGGGACCCTCATGGCCTCCTTCGCGGCCATCTACTTCCTCTATCCCATCGTGACCAAGCGCTGGTACAACCAGGAACTGGCCAACTGGCATTTCGTCCTGAGCTACGTGGGGGCGAACATGCTCCTGTTCCCCATGTTCTTCCTGGGGATGGGCGGGATGCCTCGCCGGGTGTACTCCTACATCCCCGGGCTCTCCACCCCCATCGGGCTGAACTTCGCTCAGCTGAACCTGCTCTCCACCATCGGGGCCGGGATCTTCGGCATCGCTCAGCTCATCTTCATCTTCAACATGGTGGTGAGCCGGTACCGGGGGACCCCCGCCTCGGAGGACCCATGGGCCTGACCGAGGGGCCCTCTCCGCCCCGGGCCCCGCACCCCCGGGGGCACCGGTGGGTCCGCGTGGTCAGCGTGGTCACCGCCGTCTGGACGTACGTGACCATCGTCATCGGGGCCGACGTGACGGCGTCGAACTCCAGCCTCGCTTGCCCAAGCTGGCCCACCTGCAACGGCAACGGGCTCTTCCCGGATGCCCTGACCAACGCCGTGCTCGCGGAGTTCTCCCACCGGCTGGCCGCCCTCACCCTCTCCGTGCTCATCCTCGCCCTCCTGGCCCTGGTGCTGGCCTACGAGCCGAACGGGCGGGCCGTCCGGCGCCTGGGAGCCCTGTCCCTGGGCCTGGTGGTCCTCCAGGCGGCCCTCGGAGGGGTGATCATCTTCACCCAGGCGGACCCGATCGTGGTGATCCTCCACCTCGCCGTGGCCATCCTCATCTTCGCCGTGATCCTGGTGGTGGCCCTCCTGGTGAACATCCCCCACCTTCCCCCCCGCTGGCGCGTGAGCCTCTTCGGGGAGGATGATGCCATCCGCGCCACCGGCCCCTGAGCCGGCCGGCCCGGGCCTCACGGGAGCCCCGGAGCGGAAGCGCCCCTCCCTGGGCTCGGCCTATCTCGCCCTGACCAAGCCGGGGATCACCGGGCTCATCCTGCTCATGGCCGTGGCCGGCTTCTTCGCCGGGGACCCCGCCTACCCGCCGCCGTGGTGGCGCCTGGCCGAGCTCCTGGTCGCCGGGGGACTCGCCTCCGGCGGGGCCGCCGCGCTCAACCACTGGTACGACCGGGACCTCGACCTGGTGATGCGCCGGACCCGGTTCCGGCCGCTCCCCTCCGACCGGCTCTCCGCCGGGGCCGTACTCTCCTTCGGGCTGGGGCTCACCGCGCTCGGGTGGGCCCTGGCCGCGTGGTGGCTCCCGTGGCTCTCCTTCCTCGCCCTGGCCTCGGGGACGCTGGTGTACGTGGGGGTCTACACCGTCTGGTTGAAGCGCCGGACCCGCTGGAACATCGTCATCGGGGGCTACGCGGGCAGCGCCCCGGTCCTCGCCGGCTGCGCCGCCGTCCTGGGGACCTTCAACCCCGCCGGGTTGCTGCTCGCCCTCCTCGTCTTCCTCTGGACCCCACCGCACTTCTGGTCCCTCGCGCTCGCCTTGAAGGACGACTACGAACGCGCGCAACTGCCCATGCTCCCCGCCCCGGGGGAGCCCCTCCGCTCCGGGCGGATCACCTTCTACTCCGGGGCCCTCCTGCTCCTCCCCACGGTCGCCTTCGGGCTCCTCTTCCGGGACTACGCGGTCTTCCTCGCCCTGGCCCTGGCCCTGGGGCTCGGGTTCACCTATCTCTTGACCGGGCTCCTCCGCAGCGTGGAGCGCCCGGTCGCCCTCCGGAGCTTCATCTTCTCGGGGCTCTACCTGACCGGGGTCGCTCTCGCCATGCTCGTGAACTGGCTCGTGTACCGCTGGCCCGGGCTCTGAGCCCCGCCGCGGCGCCCGGCCGACGGCCCGCTTCCCCGGAACCTTAAGCCATCGGGAGGGTTCCGGGCCCCCATGCCCCGGAACGCCCCCGAGACATCGTCCTCCCCGAGCGATCCTCCCGGCGTGCAACGCGTTCTCGAGGGGATGGGCTTCCGCCCAGAGTCTCCCCGGGCCGGCCGTCCCGCGGCGGAAGCGGACTTCTGGGTCCGCGCCCCCGGCACCCCCGGCCGGAAACTGCCGGTCTTCTCCTCCCTCAAGGACCGGGCCACCGCGCCGGAGGGGCCCGCTGCCCTCCTGGCCCGCTGGTCCCGGGGGCTCCGGTCCGCCGGGGCCCCCACACCGTGGGGCTCGATCCTGGTCGTCGACGGCGACGAGGCCGCCCGGCACGTGGTGGAAGGGCTCACCGAGGGCCCCGCCCCGGTCGACCGGTTCGAGCGCTTCTTCGTCCGGATCCTGGTCCGCTCCCCGGGCTCCCCGGAAGACTCCCGAGCCCACTGGCGGTGGGAGCACCACAAGGTCCGTGGCGCGGAACTGCTCACCCTCGCCACCGGGACCCTCTTGGGCCTCGCCCAGCGCTCCCGGGCCGAGGGCGGCGAGGAGGGGTTCACCGTGGACCTGCCGGGGATGGTCCGGGAGCTCAAGGGGACGCTCCTCGTGGACCTGGAAGGGTCCCTCGGCGTGGAGAGCACCGAGGACGCCCTCTTCCTCCTCTACCAACTGGCCCAGCGACACGGCTACGCCCCGGGAGACCAGGGGGGCTCGCTCCACGAGCTCATCGCCCAGCCCCAATCCCCGGCCGCCCGGCTACCCTGGTTCTCGTTCTGAGCTCGGTCCGCCGGGTCTTAAAGGGCCGGGCGCTGGCGCTCCGACCGAAGATCCCGCGCCGATCCGGTGAACGAGCAAAGGAGGCAAGAGCACGGCCACCCCAGAACCCGAGCGGTCCCCGGTCCCTCCCGCCGTCCTCCTCGACCCCACCGTCTCCCCCTTCCCCCACTGGAAGCGCTCCCTGGCCCTCCTCACCTCCAGCCGGGTCGTCCGGAGCCTGGCGGCCGGTTTCCTCAACCTCGCCTTTCCCTACCTCATCCTCACCCAGCTTCACCAGAGCGTCACCGTCCTGGGGCTCCTCTACGCCGGCGGAGGGCTCTCCACCGCGTTGCTCGCCTTCAGCCTGGGGCGCTTCGGGAGCCGCTACCATCAGCGGTGGGGGTACTTCCTCGCCCTCTCCCTCCTCCCCGTCTCCTGCCTCCTCCTCTCCTTCCCGGGGAGCTTCCCCTTGGTGGCCCTCGGGGCGGCCTTGGGGGGCTTCAGCGCGACCGGCTCGCTCGCCGGCGGGGGCGTGGGGGGCGCCGTCCAGCCCTTCCAGACGGCCCTGGTGGCGGACCTGGTACCCCCCGCCGAACGCACCCGGTGGCTGAGCCTCCTCTCCTTCGTGAACGGCCTGAGCGCGGCGCTGGGGGCCCTCCTGGTGGCGGTGGTCGCGTTGAGGGAGCTCTTCCCCCTCGGCCTGGTGCTCTCGGTGGCGGCCCTGGTCATCACCGTCCCGGTGGAGATCCGACGGATCCGACGGGGACATCGCCCCACCACCGGTTCCCGACGGGTGATCCGGAAGTTCAGCGCCACGGGGATCCTCAATGGGGTGTCCCAGGGGCTTATCACCCCGTTTTTGGTGCCCTTCTTCGTCCTGGTCTATCACCTCCCCGCGGGGGAGATGTCCATCTACACGGCGGCGAGCGGGGCCTCGGCGACCGTGGCGCTGCTCTTCTCCCCCCTGCTGGAACGGCATTGGGGGTTCGTCCCCAGCCTGTCCTACACCCGGGGGACCGGGGCCGTCCTGGCCGTCCTCCTCCCCTTCCTGAGGGTCTTCCCGGTCTCGGTGGCCATCTACCTGACCCTCCCGGCGCTCCGGGTGGTGGCCCTCCCCACCCAGACCTCGGCCATGATGGGCATGCTTCCACCAGAGGACCGGGCCGAGGGGAGCGGGGCCAACCAGGCGGCCCGGGTCGCCTCGGCCGGCGGGGCCACCGCCTTCTCCGGTTGGGCGGTGGACAATCTGGCCCTCTCGGTCCCTTTCCTGGGGTACGCCGCCGCGGTCTTCGGGAATGTCTTCCTGTACGTGCACTTCTTCGGCTGGTCCAAGAGCCCCACGGGGCGGGACCGCCCCGTCCCCCTCCCTTGAGGCCTCGGGGAGTGGCCCCTCGCTACGGTGCCTTCCCCGGGGAGGGGCGTCGATCCGGCAACCCGTAGGTCTCGAACGACAGGACATCGCGGAAGCCCAGTTCCCGGAGGGGACGCGGGACGCCCGGGCCCTCCCGGAAGAGGGCGCAGGGGCCCGGGGAAGAGCCGGCCTCGGCCCGGAGGACCTCCGTGACCAGCGTGGAGGCCGCCCTCTGGCCCCGGTACCGGGGATCGGTGGCCACGATGTGGATCCCCCGGACCGGGCCGGCCTCGTGGAAGAGGGCCACCGCCACCGGGTCCGTCCCCCGCCAGGCCAGGTAGGGCACCGTCCTCTCCCCCGGATGGGGGTGGAAGACATCCTCCTCGAGATACCGGTTCAGTTCCATCTGGTAGCGCGGCTCGGCCAGGAAACCGAGAAAGGTCCCATGCTCCTCCTCCGAGGCGGGGCGGACACGGTAGCGGGCGTCGGACGGCGGCAGCTCCCCGCCCTCCCGGAGCAGCAGCGTCCGGGACCGGTGCGGTCCCAGGGGAAGGTAGCCGGCCTCGGCCAGGGCCCGGACCGTCCCGGGCTGGGGCGGATCAGGGGGAAGCTCGAAGGTGGGCCTCAGGGCCCGTTGGTAGTAGTGCTCCAGGGCCTTCTCCACGAAGGCCAGGATGCGTCCCGGGCCGAGGCGCACGTCCTGGACGAAGTTGAAGCGCCCGGCCGGCACCCGCTCGTTGACCACCAGGGTGCCCCCGGGCCACTCCACGGCGTAACCACCGAAGAGCAGTGCCAGCGCCCGGTCCTCCCGAAGGAGCAGGAACCTGAGCTCGGGGGAGATCAGCACGGTGGCGGGCCCCCCAAGGACAAGAGGAGGCCCGGGGAGAAGGGGAGGGAGGGGAAGGGGGCCCGGCCGGACGGGGGAGGGCTAGGGGCCCTTCCCGGCGGGCCCCTCCAGCTCCGCCTCGTCGTCCTCCTCATCTTCGTCGTCCTCGTCCTCCTCCTCCCCCTCCATCTCCTCTTCGAAGGCCTCGGTGCAGTTGGGGCAGAGGAAGACGGTTCGCCCATCGTCCATGTCCTCGACGACGGTCCAGCCCTCCTCATCGAAGCGGAAGGCCTCGAAGGGGGAGGGGCCGACGAACCGTAACTGGGTCGTCTCGTGACACCCCTCCATGCCGCAGCCCACGGGGGTGGCCGCCCCCTTCAGCGTGGAGCCCGAGTGCCCGGTGTCGCCGCGGGGATGACCGGAGGACCTTTCGCTCATGCTCCCCGCGAGGCGATGGTCGATTCTTAAGGATGGCTATGGAGCCCCGACCCACCCTCGGTGAAGGGTCAAGAGGCGGGAGGCCTCCTCCCGCGGAGAGGGGCCATCCGATCATGGGCGGGGTCACCGGGTTGGTCCTGGTCGGGGGTTTTGGGACGCGGCTACGGCCGGTGACCTACACCGTCCCCAAGCAGCTCATCCCCGTCGCCGGGCGACCGATCCTCTACCACGCGCTGGACCTCTTGCCCCCGGAGGTGGACCGGATCGTGCTGGCCTGCGGCTACAAGGCCGAGGTGTTCGAGGCCTACCTTCAGGCGAACCCCTACCCCCGGCCGGTGAAGCTCGTGCGGGAGACGACGCCGCTGGGCACCGGCGGCGGGCTCAAGAACGTGGCGTCGGAGGCCACCGACCCCTTCTACCTCCTGAACGGCGACGTGATCGCCGGCTTCGACTTAGAGCCGCTCTCCCGGACCCTCACGGAGGAGGGGGGGCTTGGGATCCTCGGGTTCGTGGAGGTAGAGGACCCGTCCCCGTACGGGGTGGCTCGGTTCGACCCCGCCGGCCGGGTGGTGGAGTTCGTGGAGAAGCCTTCCCGGGAGGCCGCCCCCAGCCGGTGGATCAATGCCGGGGTCTCGCTCTGGCGGCGGGAGGTGCTGGAGGCGATCCCGCCCGGGGTCGCCGTCAGCTTCGAGCGGGAGATCCTTCCGGGCCTTCTGCCGCGCAAGGTGCTCGGAATGCGCTATCGCGCGTGGTGGGAAGATGCGGGGACCCCCGCGCGGCTCCTGAATGCCCAGGCCCTCCTCTTCGACCACCCCCGGACGGACCGGTTGCCCGCCCCCAGCCGCCTCGACGGGGCCCGGGTCCTCCCCCCGATCGCCGTGGGAGCCGGTTCCTCCGGGGAGGGGGCCACGGTGGGCCGCTACGTGACGCTCGGGAGGAACGTCAAGCTGCGCCGGGGGGCCCGGGTGGAGAACTCGGTGGTCTTGGACGCCGCGGAGATCGGGCCCGGGGCCCTCGTCAAGGACTCCGTCCTCGGGCCGGGGGTGGTGGTCGCGCCCGACGAGAGGCTGGTGGGCGTCTGCCGGGCCCTGGAGGACCCGGGCCAGAAGGCCTGAGCGGTGTCGCGACCGGGCCGGGGGACCCCCGGGCTACGTCCCTACTGAGCTCGACCCGGAAGCCCCTCCTCGGGTCTTGAGAGCAGGTCGAATCGGGCCCCGGTTCGGAAGGCAGGGGATCCGCCCCTCCGGGGAGGGACGGCGTCAGGCCTCCAGGCGAAGAGCCTGCGGTAGACCGGCAGTCCCACCTTTCCAGCCTCGAGCTCCAGGCCGGACAAGAGGTGCTCCGCCTCCCCCGGGCCGAACGGCCGGGCCCCCAGCGCTCGCATCCGCCGCGCTGCGGCGGGGTAGGAGGAAAGCGAGAGGGGGTCGGCGAAGGCGGCGCGCACCCCCGCCCCCCACAGGGCTTCCACCAGGGTGCGGAGGTCCTCCCCCGAGGTACCGGGGAGCAGCGGGGCCACGGAAGCGAAGGTCGGGACGCCGGATCGAGAGAGCTGGCGTATCGCCCGCAGCCGGGAGGCCACCGGGGGCACCCGGGGCTCGAGGTCGGGCCGGTCCCGGGAGGAAGTGAAGGAGAAGCCCACCTCCACCCCGGGAAACCCTTGGAGGAGCGGAAGGTCCCGCAGGACCAACGGGCTTCGAGTGAGGATGCTCACCGGGAAGCGGGCCTCCCGCAGGGCGCGGAGGCAGCCTTCCGTGAGGCGGGAGCGCACCTCCTCGGGGGGATACGGGTCGGTCGCCGAGGAGAGCATGACCAGGCCCTTGGGAGCCGTCTGGAGCTCCCGGGACAGAACCTGGGGGGCGCCCACCTTCCGGTCCAGGGCCGATCCCCAGGGCCGACCGTCCCGCGTCACCGAGTCGGCATAGCAATAGGCACAGGCGTGTGGGCACCCGCGGTAGGGGTTCACGGAGTAGGCAAACCCATAGCGAAGGGCGCCCCGGCGGGAACGCGTGAGGACGCTGCCGGCGGGACGGTCCTCCACCCGGATCCGGCCCGGGGGAGGGTCCGCCCCTTCAGGCCCGGACGGCGGAGGCGTCGGCACGGGCCGCCCGGGCCTCCGGGGCCCGACGGGACTCCTCCAGCGCCTGGAGGGCCTCCTTCACGGTGAGGTCCTCGTGGACGACGGACCGGATCGCCTTGAGCATCGCCACCGGATGGTCGGACTGCCAGATGTTCCGGCCCATGTCCACCCCCCGGGCGCCGGCCGCGATGGAGGCGTGGACGAGTTCCAGGACGGCCCGGTCGCTCTCGAGGCGGGGGCCTCCCGCCACCACGATGGGCACCGGGCAACCTTCCACCACCCGGGAGAAGCCGTCCTCGCAATAGTAGGTCTTCACCACATGCGCCCCCTGCTCGGCCGCGATCCGGGAGGCGAGGGAGAGGTAGCGGGCGTCCCGCTTGTCCAGTTCCTTCCCCACCGCGGTGATGCCCATGACCGGGAGACCCACGGCCTCCCCCTGGTTCACCAGGGTGCCCAGGTTCACCAGGCTCTCGTGCTCGTGGGCCGAGCCCACGAAGACGCTCATGGCCACCGCCGAGACGTTGAGACGGAGGGCGTCCTCCACGGAAGTGGTCAGGGCCTCGTGGGAGAGGTCGGCCCCCACCACGCTGGCTCCCCCGGAGACCCGGAGGACGACCGGGGTGTTCGTGGAGGGAGGGACGCTGGTCCTCAGCACACCTCGGGTGAGCGCCACCGCGTCGCAGAGCCCAAGGAGCGGGGCCAGGGTCTGACGGGGCACCTCCAGGCCGTGGGTCGGTCCCATGAAGTAGCCGTGGTCCACTGCCAGCATGACGGTCCGGCCCGTGGGCGCCGGGAACATCCTCGCCATCCGGTTCTGCCAGCCCCAATCCATGGTCCTGCTCCCCGGGGGGGCCAGAGGCGGAGCGTTTCTTATGGCTTGCTGCCCGGGAGGGGTCCTCAGCGGGAGGCCGTCACGAGCACCTTCACGGCCTCCTCGGTCCGGGCCGCCACGGCGAAGGCCTCCGTGACCTGCTCCAGCGGGAAGCGGTGGGTCACCAGGTCCGAGACCTTCACGCGCCCGGCGGCGAGGAGGCCCAGGGCCCGGGAGGTCCCGGTCTCGGTGGTGGCATAGGTGGGGAGGAGCCGGACGCCCCGAAGGTAGAGGTCCTGAAGCTCCACGTCCAGGACCCGGTCCTTCTCGGGAAGGCCAAAGAGATTCACCGTCCCCCCCCGCCGGACGATCCGGCAGGCGTCGGCGATGGCCGCGGGAGCCCCCGTGGCCACCACCACCAGGTCGGGTCCGAGTCCCCGGGTGGCCCGGAGGGTCCGCTCGCGGAGGTTCGCCGGGTCCCGGGGATCGAAGGTCTCGTCCGCGCCCCCCCGCTCCCCGAGGGCCCGTCGGCGGGGGGAAAGGTCCGCCGCGCCGATCCAGCTCGCCCCGAAGGCCCTCAGGAGCCGGAGGTACATCTGCCCGATGGGACCCAGCCCCACGATCAGGACGCGCCTTCCCTCCACCGGGCCCACCTCGGCGATGGCCTCCAAGCAGCACCCCAGCGGTTCGACGAACGTGCCTTCCTCGTCCGAGACCGTTCCCGGCAGCGGGAGGACCGCTCCCCGGTCCAGGTGGGCGCGGGAGACGGTGAACAGCTCGGAGAACCCCCCCGGGTCCAGGTTCGTGGACTGGAACGTGGGGCAGAAGGTGTACGCCCCGGCCCGGCAGACGTCACAGGCATAGCACGGGACGTGGTGATGGGCGAAGACGCGGTCCCCAGGGCGGAAGCCCTCGACCCCCTCGCCCACCTGCCGGACCACCCCGGCGGGCTCGTGACCGATGCGCCCGGTGGCGCGGTACCCTCCCCGCACCTTCTCCAGGTCGGTCCCGCAGACCCCGCAGGCGCGCAGCGCGATGAGGAGGCCTCCCGGCGGGGGGGAGGGGTCCGGGAGGGTGGAGAGGGCGAGGCCCCCGGAGCTCAAGAGCGCGCTACGCACCGGACTCCCTGGACGGAAGGGGACCTCAGGCGGCCTTGGAGGCGAGGGCCGCCTTCAGGGAAGCCTCCAGGATCTCCACCGCCTCGTCGAGGTGGGCCTCCTGGACCACCAGGGGCGGGATGAACCTCAGCGCCGAGGTCCCGCAGCCGAGGAGGATCAATCCCCGGCGGTAGGCCTCCGTCTCCACCCGGTCCCTGAGCTTCGCGGCCGGCTCCTTCGTCCGCCGGTCCTTCACGAACTCGGTGGCGACCATGAGCCCGAGGCCCCGGACATCGCCCATGACCTCGTAGCGGGTCTGGAGCTCCTCCAGGCGCTTCTTCAGGTACTCGCCCTGGCGCCGGGCATTCTCCAGCAGGTGTTCGTGCTCATAGACGTCAAAGGTGGCAAGTGCGGCCGCGCAGGAGACCGGGTTCCCCCCGAACGTGTTGGAGTGGGCCCCGGGGTAGGAGTAATCGAGCTCCTTGTTGAAGACCGTCGCGCCCAAGGGCAGTCCGCCTCCCAACGCCTTGGCCGAGGTGAGGATCTCCGGGGCGACACCGAAGTGCTCGATGGCCCAGAGCTTCCCCGTCCGGCCCATGCCGGCCTGCACCTCGTCGTCCACGTGGAGGATCCCGTGGGGCTTGAGGATCTTCTCGGCGGTGGTGAAGTAGTCCTTGGGGGGGACGATGTATCCCCCCTCCCCCATGACGGGTTCCGTCACGAAGGCGGCCACGTCCTCCGGGGGGAGCACGCTGGGGAAGTAGAGCTCGTCCAGGATCTTCAGGCAGTAGAGCCCGCAGCTCGGGTACTCGAGCTTGTACGGGCAGCGGTAGCAGTTCGGAGGCGGGATGTGGAAGCCTCCGCCGGCCTGGGGGTTGAACCGACGGCGCTGGGTGGCCTTGCTGGCGGTCATCGTGAGCGAGCCCATGGTCCGTCCATGGAAGGCCCCGATGAGGCCCAAGAAGAGCGGGCGGCCGGTGTTCCACCGGGCGAGCTTGAGGGCGGCCTCCACGCTCTCGGTACCCGAGTTGACGAAGAACACCTTGCGCTCGGCCTTGCCGGGGGCCGAGCGGGAGAGCTTCTCGGCCAGAAGCGCCTGCACCTCGTAGTAATAGTCGGTGCCGGCGAAGTGCATGAGCCGGGACGCCTGGTCCTGGACCGCTTTCACCACCGTCGGATGGCAATGGCCGGTGTTGATCACGCCCACCCCGGCCGCGAAATCCAAGAACCGGTTCCCGTCGACGTCCGTCACCCAGACCCCTTGGGCATGGTCCGCGACGATGGGGGCCGTCTTCGTCGAGGTCATCAGGTAGCGCTGGTCCTTCTCCACGATGGCCTTCCCCTTCGGCCCGGGGATCTCCGTGTGGATCTCCACGCCCCGGGAGGCTTTCGGCGCCGGTCGGGGTGTCTCAGGGGGGCTCGTCCGGGCGGTGGAAGTCACCATGTTCGCCTCGGTGGACGGCACCCGGTGTCCGGGCTAAAAGGCTTCGGTCAAGCGGGAACGATGCCCCTCCCGGGCCCCCGGCTCCCCGAGGGCACGTCAGATCCCGGAAAGCAACAGGCTCAAGAGGACCGGGGCGAGGAGGGTGAGCACCGTACCCACGGCCAGGCCTAACGTGGCCGCGTCCCTCCGGCCGTAGGTGGTGACGAAGTAGAGGGTCGTGTCCATGGAGGCGGCCCCGCCGCAGGCGGCGATCCCCTCCGCCCCGGCAAAGGCCCCCAGCCAGGGGGCGGAGAGCATGGTCAGGTCCTCCCGCAGGAAGTTCACGAGGAACGCGATGAGCCCGGCGGTGGGGGAAACGGCCTGGGAGACCGCCGGTCCCGCCAGGGTGTACCAGCTGAAGGCGAAGGTGGTGGCGAGCGAGACGTTCCACGCCTCCCCGGTCAAGAGGAACAAGAGGGGAGTGGCGAGGAGCGACCCGAGAATGGCGCCGGCCAGCGGGAGGGGCACCTGCTTGAGGCCGTGCAGGTCCACATGGGCATCCCACCCCACGAGGAAGAGCAGGACGAAGAGGAAGACCTCGATCCCGGGAGGTCCCCCCGGCCGGAGGGAGGGCACGAAAGAGCCGAGGGCGTAGCCGAGGAGGAGGGAAGTGAGGATGGCGGGAGGGAACAGCCAGCTGGAGCGGGTGAGCTTCCCCCGGGCCGGACGGGAGCCCCGGGAGCGTTTCCGCGCCAGGACGCGGACCAAGAGGACGGTCCCTCCCACCAGGGTGGCGGCCACCGCCAAGGACGGGAGGAGGACCCCCAGGGGGCTGATGGGCCCCTCTCCGGAGAGATAGACCCCCAGGGAGCCCACCAGGAGGAGGATGCTGGCCCGGGTGGCCCAGAGTCCCCGGCGGGGCATGCGATGCCAATGGCCCAGCGCGAAACCCCCGGCGAGGGCCACCAGGAGGAGGATGTCCTCGGTGGCCAGCACGGGCGGCCGAGAACCGGCGAGGGCTTCAGCCCTCGTATCCGGGCGGGCCTTGCCGGCGAGCACAAGGTTAAGACCTGGGGGGCGTCCGGCGGGCCTAGTGACCGCGAACCGAACGCCTCCCCGGATACCCTGGTCGAGGAGCTTGCCCCCGCGCCCTCCGATCCCGGCCCCCCATCCTTACCCGCAACCCTTCCCCGCCGACGAAGGGGAGGAGGAGGGGGACGAGGGCCCCTTCGGGCAGGGCCCCTTCGGGTCTAGGGGCTTGATCGCGCCGGGCCCCCGGGGGGATGGGCGGTCCCGGGCGCCTTTCTAGTGGAATCCCACCCACCGGCCCGTTCCGGGCCGTTGGGTGGTCATGAAGTAGGGCAGATGTCTGCCGCTCGGTCACCCATGACGAAGACCTGCCCGGACTGTGGCGGAGACCTGGCCATTCGAGAGAACGAGGACGGGAGCCAATCCGCCGTCTGCCAGGTCTGCGGCAACTCCTTTGACGTGACGGCGGCCGGGGCCCCGCCCGCGTCGGAAGGGGCTGGACCGGACGCCGGGTCGCGCCCGGAGGCCCCGGAAGGGGACGAGGGGAGCGACGAGGAGGAGGAGCGGCCCAGGCCCCCCCGGCCCCGCTTCCGCACGCGCGGGCCGGAAGGGCCCGGTGAGGGGGAGCGCGGCTTCACCCGAGGATGCCGGAAGTGCGGGGAGGCGCTCACGTTCGAAGAGAACGAGGAAGGGAAGGTGATCGGTACCTGCTCCCAATGCTCAACCCAGTTCACCTTCCAGCTCAACCGCCCGGCCCCGCCTCGCCGGGCCGGAGGATGGGAGCGCCCGCGTCCCCAGGGGCGGGGCGGCTGGGGTCGCGAAGAGGCCGCACCCCGGCGGGGATGCCGGGAGTGCGGCGCCCCCCTACGGTTCACCCCGAACGAGGATGGGTCGGTGACCGGGACGTGCACCTCCTGTGGCAACCAGTTCACCCTACCCCCTCGGGAGTCCCGGGGAGAGGGGGCTGGGGGTCGGGGAGGCTACGGTCGTGGCGGGGGTGGCTACGGACGACGGGAGGGGGGCGGGGGCCG
>JAKAVY010000005.1 GCA_021827405.1 Thermoplasmata archaeon | reverse complement strand
CCGTTAAAGTCCACTCCGGAGAGCAGGTAGCCCTTCTCCATCCTCAGGGTGTCCCTCGCGCCCAGGCCGCAGGCCGTGGCGCCGCCGTCGAGCAGGGCGGTGAAGGCCGGAGGCAACCGCGAGGCCTCCAGGAAGAGCTCGTAGCCGAGCTCCCCGGTGTAGCCGGTCCGGCTGACCCAGGCGTGCTCGCGCAGCCGGGCGGCGAAGCTCCCGCCCAGGGAACCGGCCGACCGGGCTCCCGCGAGGGGGAAGAAGGCGCCGGTGTACGGCGCCAGAGGGGAGAGGTCCCAGGGGAAGAGGGATTCCAACAGCTCCCGGGACCGGGGGCCCTGCACGGCCAGGATCCCGGCCGAGCCGTTGTGTCGCGTAAGCTCGCAGTTCCGTCCCCGGTGCTGCCGAAGGACCTCGAAGACCCGGGGCGCCGGACCGGCGTTGGGCACGAAGAGGAAGTTCGTCGGCCCTGCGAGGTCGTCGGTGCGCGACCAGAGGGCGTCGTCCACCAGGTGCGCCTCCGGGTCCAAAAGGCAGGTGTACCGGGCCTGGCCCGGCCTCGCATGGGTGGCGTTGGAAGGCGTCCGGCGGGTAAGGAGCTCCGCGCTCCCGGGTCCCTCCAGGGTGAGGATCCCCATGTGCGAGACGTCAAAGACCCCCACGTCCCGGCGGACCGCCTCGTGCTCGCGGAGGATCCCGGTCCCGGCGTAGTAGAGGGGCAGCTCCCACCCGTGAAAGGGGACCAGGTGCCCGCCCCGCGCCTGATGGAGGGAGAACAGCGGGGTCCGGGACAACGGCCCCGCCGGGGTGGGGGGCGGCTCCGTGACCCCGATCACGTGACCACCTCGTCGAGCCGACCTTCCTCAAGGGCCCGGGAGAGCTCCCGGGCCAGGCGTCGGGCCGAGGACATGGGCTCCCGCCACAGGGTGTTGCCGTACGGGTGTCCCAGCGCCATGTGGATGTTGGTGCCTCCCCCCAGGCGGACGGCCACGTCGAAGACGAAGAAGCGCTGGTCCTTGTCCACGCAGGTCTGCAGGCAGAAGGGGCCCACCACCCCGGGGGGGTGGCTCTCCCGGGCCGCGGCCACGAACTTCTCGCCCAGGCGGAACGCCTCCTCCAGGAGCGACTCCCGCAGGGTGAGGCTCCCGTGGCCGACCACGGTGTACTCCGGGATGCGCTCGGAGGGCGGGAGCTCCATCTGCTCCTCCGCCGGGAGCCGGACCAGCCCGTCCAGGGAGCTCTCCCGCCGTTCGTCGATCCCCAGGAGCTCCAGCGCCTCCTCGCGGGGGGCGAGGGGGCTGTGAAAGAAGTTCAGGTTGAACACCGGTCCGATCACGTAGCGCTCCCTCCGGGCCCGGGCGAGGTCCTCCGGCCGGGTCACACCCATCCGGGTCAACGTCTCGGACTTCCGCTGGTACTCCTCGAAGGAGGCGCAGGTGAAGAACCCTCGCTCCAGCCGCTTCCGGGCGTGGGGGAGCTTCACCAGGGTGAGGCCGTCGATCTCCCGGGGGTCCTTGACCTCCTCCGGGGTGGGGATGCCGGCCCGGGCCAGGAGCGTGTAGTAGTTCTCGCGCTCGGTGCGCTCCTCGATCCGGAGCAGCCCCCGGGAGCCGAGCAACGGCAGCCGGAGCCGTTCCTCCACGTCGGAAACGTCGAGGTAGGAGGTCAGGGCCCGGTTCGGGACGATAAGCGCCCCCTCCGCCCGGAGCGCGTGGAGCGTCCCCTCCTGCAACAGCTCCCGGAACTGGGGGAAGACCCGGGAGTCGTCCACGCATCCCCGCACCCGCCGGCCCTGCCCGTCGCGGAGGGTCCGGAAGTACTGGGTGTAGGTGCGCTCCCGGCCCTGCTGGCAGAGCGCCAGGGTGGGGAACCCCTCCGTCACGGCCCCGTCGAAGGTGTCCAGCGCGGAGTGGGAGGCCACGGCCGCCACCCGGACCGGTCGGGGGTACTCCCGGGCCCAGGCGGCCGCTTCCGACGGGGCGATCAACGACGCCCTCCTCCCGGGTCCCGGGCCCCGCCTCGCAGCGCCTGGGAGACCCGCTCCGGCGTCAACGGGAGGACCGTGACCCGGGCCCCCGTGGCGTCCGCCACGGCGTTGGCCACGGCCGCCGGCACCGGGATGATGGGGGGTTCCCCCACCCCCTTGCTCCCCCAGACGCCCGAGCCCAAGGAGCCCTCCAAGGCCACGATGGTGAGCTCCGGGGGCGGGTCGGAGAGGGTCGGGATCCGGTAGTCCAACAGCCCCGGGTTCGCCAGGTGGCCCTCGGGATCGAGCAGGCCCTCCTCGGTGAGGGCCGTCCCCAGCCCCATGACGATGGCGCCCTCCACCTGGCCCCGGTAGCCCGGGGGGTTCACCACCTTCCCGGCGTCCTGGAAGGCGGCGTAGCGCAGGACCTTGACCGCGCCGGTCTCCCGGTCCACCGAGACCTCGGCCACGTGCACGCTGGCGATGAGGTCCGAGTACGGGAACATCTCTCCCTCCAGCACCAGACCCTCCTCCAGGGTACCCTCGTTCTTCCCGTAGTGCTTCGCTTCCACGCGGAGGCCCCCTTCCGCCCTTTCCTCCGGGGTCATAAGGTCGGTGGCCGGGTAGGAGCGGCCCTCCCGGGCCACCGTGAGCGCCCCGTCCCGGGCGGTGAAGCTCACCGGGCCGGACCCGGGCGCCCGCCGCTCGAGCTCCCGGCGGAGCCCCTCGGCCGCCTTCGCCACGGCATAGCCGAGGGCGGCCGTGGTCCGGCTCCCCCAGACCCCGCTGTCGAAGGGGGCGTGCGCGGTGTCCCCGTAGCGGACCGACACGATCGCAGGAGGGACCCCCAGCGTCGCGGCCACCACTTCCGGGAGGCCCTGCCAGATGGACCCGTTGCCGATCTCCCGCTCCCCCTGGAGCAGCACCAGGCCCTCGGGGGAGAGGGTCAACCGGGCCTCCCCGCCGGCCCCGGTGCCGGTGGACCAGAACCCCAACGCCACGCCCACGCCGTGGCCGGGCGGAGCGGAGGCCTTCCAGGCCCGGGCCGTCTCCCGGGCCCGTCGGAGCCCGGCCTCGGCCGCGAACGGGCCGACCGGCTGGCCCAGGGCCGTGCGGTCCCCCGGTCTCCAGACGTGCCGGAGCCGGAACTCGACCGGGTCTTCCCCCCGGTCCCGGGCCAGGGAGTCCAGGTGGCCTTCGGAGGCGAAGGTGCACTGGGGGGCCAGGGGGGCCCGGTGGGGGCCGAAGGGGGGACGGTGGGTCCGTAAGGCGTACCCCTCGAGCTCGAAGGATTCCAGCCGGTACGGGCCCAGCGTGAACCCCAAGCTGTAGCCCAAGGCGAAGTCCCGGCCGGGCAGGGAGGCCCCGGTGTCCAGGAGGAGCCGGGTCCTCCGGGCCACCAGCTTCCCGTCCTTGAGACAGCTCTCCATCCAGAAGATCGCCGGCTGGGTCGTCCGGGAGAAGAGGAACTCCTCTTGGAAGGTGAGCGCGATCCGGACGGGGCGGCCGGTCCGCCGGGAGAGCAGCAGGGCGTGCGGTTCCAGCAACGCCTCGTTCTTTCCCCCGAACCCCCCTCCCACCCACGTTCCCTCCACCCGGACCTTCTCCTGGGGGAGCCCCAGCTTGTCCGCCAGGTCCTCCCGGATGCCGAAGGGGGCCTGGGTGGTGGTGAGGACGTACCAGTCGTCCCCCTGGACCCGGGCGAGGCAGGCATGGGGCTCCAGGGGGACCTGGGCGACCATGGCGGTCTGGTAGCGCTCCCGGTGGACGTGATCGGCCCGGTGCGCCACCTGATCGAAGTCCCCCCGCCGGGCGTGGACGTGGGCGTTCACCTGGGGATGGCTTCGCATCTCCTCAGGGGTGGGCCAGTGCGGGAACTCCCGCTCCAGGTCCGTGAAGGCGGGGAGGACCCGGTAGTCCACCTGGACCCGGGAGGCCCCCGCCCGGGCCGCCGGTAGGTTCTCGGCGGCGACCAGGGCCACCGGTTCCCCGACGAACCGGGTGACCTTCGTGGCGAGCAACGGGCGGGTGGGTTCCGGCTCCCTCGGGAGAAGGCCGGGAAGGTCCTCCGCCGTGAGCACGTCGACCACCCCCGGCACCTCCCGCGCCCCGGCGGTGTCCACGCGCCGGATCTCCGCGTGGGGGTGGGGGGAGGTGACGTACACCGCCCATAGCATCCCCGGCAGCTCCACGTCCGGCGCGTAGGGGAGCGCCCCCCGGGCCTTGGGGAGGGCGTCGGTCCGGATCACGGGGAGCCCCCCGGTTCCACCGTGAAGGTGCTCTTCGGCAGCTCCGACGTCACCGGGACCCCGAGCAGGTCCGCGAGGGCCCGGACGATGGCGTAGTAGCCCGTGCAACGGCAGAGGTTCCCCCCCAGCTCGTTGGCCAGGGTGGGCAGGTCCGGTGGGCTCGCCCCGTGCTCCCTCCGCAGGCTCACCAGGGCGAGGACGAACCCGGGGGTGCAGTAGCCGCACTGGACCGCACCGGCCTCGGCGAAGGCCTGCTGGACCGCCTCCGCCTCGGGCGTTCCGGTGAGGCCTTCCACGGTGGTGACCTCCTGGCGCTCCATCTCCCGCGCGAGGGTGAGGCAACTGAGGACGCTCTCCCCGTTCACCAGGACGGTGCAGGCCCCGCATCCCCCGGTCCGGCACCCCTCCTTCGTTCCTTTGAGCCCCAAGCGCCAGCGCAAGAGGTCGAGGAGGCGGGTGTCGGCCGCGACCTCCGGCACGGTCCGCTCCTCCCCGTTCACCCGGAGCGTCAGGGGGGGCTCCCCGGTCATGTCCTCCTCCCCTTCATGGACCGGGCGCGTTCGACGGTGCTGGTGATGGACCGGCGCAGGAGCACGCCCAAGAGGTGGCGCCGGTACTCCTCCCCGGCCCGGCGGTCGTCCTTCAAGCGGGTCCCTTCCCTGGCGCGATGGACGGCCTCCTCGATCTCCCCCGGGGACGGGTCCTCCTGGGGAAGGGCGGCCTCCGCCCCGGAGAGCCGCTGGGGATGGGACTCCATCCCTCCGGCCGCGATCCTCCAGGGGGACCGAGCGTCCGAGGTCACCAGCGCGGTGGCCACCCCGACCTGGGAGATGTCGTTGGCGGGCCGCACCCGCTGCCAGCGGTAGCTGCCCGGCCGGGGGACCGGGACCCGGATCCGCTCCACCAGCTCTCCCCGCTGAAGGGTGGTCTCCCAGGAGCCCCGAAGGAAGTCCACCAGGGCGACGCGGCGCCGCCCGTGCTGGGAGCGGAGGTCCAGCGAGGCCTCCAGGGCGAGAAGAGGAGGGAGGAGGTCGGAGGCGGGGGAGGCCCGGACCACGTTCCCGCCCAGGGTCGCCCGGTGCCGGAGGGGGACGCTCCCCACCTCCCGGAGGGCTTCGGCGAACCCGGGCAAAAGCTCACCGATGGCCGGTTCCCGCTCCAGTCGGCGGAGGGGAAGGGTCCCACCGATGAGCACCTCGTCCCCGGCCCGCTCGAAGGTGGCCAAGGGGAGGCGGGAGAGGCTCACCAGGGCGCCGGGGTGCCAGCGGCCGGCCTCCACGGCGGGGAGAAGGTCCGTCCCGCCGGCGAGGGGGAGCGCCGGCGGCTGACCCTGCGGGTCCAACAGCCGGAAGGCCTCCTCGAAGGATCGGGGGAAGTGGAGCGCATAGGCCATGAGAGGGGCCGCAAGACCGGGGGCATACAACCCCCTTTCGGGTGCGCAGGGCGTGGCCCTCCCGGTCCCGGTCTCCCCCGGTGAGGAGGTCCCTTCCCGGGGTCGGAGCGCCGGTCGGGCCGAGGCGGGGCGAGGGGAGGGGACCGGGCCGGGGGAGGAGGCCCCGCAGGAAGGGCTCAAGAGCGTGCCGGTGGTGCCCGGCCCGGTCCGTGCCTTTCGAGCTCCAGGTCCGCTACAGCACGCCGCTGACCCCGTTACGCGAGGTGGACCCGGTGCTCAAGGAGTTCCTGGTCCAGTTGGGGTACCTTCCCGAAGGAGAGCCACCGGAGCGCTCCGTGGCCTACCGGCTGGTCCGTCACTGCCTGCTGCGCAACCCGGAGCGGCTGTGGTACGCGGAGGAGCTCCTCGCCGTCTTGAAGACCAGCAAGCCCACGCTCTACCGACACCTGAACAAGCTGAAGACGCTGGACCTGCTCGAGGAGGTCTCCGAGGCCCGGGAGTCGGCGCGGGGCCGCAAGGGCTACCGGTTGCGCTACGGCAACCTGTCCCGGGCGTGGGACTTCGTGGAGGCAAACGCCCAGAACGCGCTCAAACGCTACCGGGAGACGGTGGACCATCTCCAGGGGCTGCTGGAGGAGGAGCGCCGGTCGGGGCGATCGCCCAAGGACCCCGAGCCGCGGGGGGCCTCCGCGCCGCCGCCCCCCCGGTGAGGGGGGAGCGCCGCTCCGGGGCGAAGGCTATAGGGTCCGGCGTGCTGGCGGGAAGGAAAGGCACCCCACCATGGCGGAGGACAAGAAACGCACCGGCATCTCCCTCACGACGGGCTCCACGGTGGTCCTCCGGTCCGGGGACAAGGGGGAGGACCCCCTGGTGACCCGGGGGACGTTCCGGGGCTACGTGAGCCTCGGAGGCGGAGACCAGGCCATGGCCATCGAGCTCGACGATTCCGCCGGCTCCGAGGCGAAGGGCCGCATCCGGCTCATCCCCTCCGCCGTGCTCCTCTCGGTGGAGATCCTCCACCACGCCACGCCTGAGGAAGAGAAGAAGGCCCCGGAGGCCAACCCCATCTACTTCGGGTAGGCATCGGGACCCGGTGGCTCCGCCCGCACACGGGCTTAACTACCGGACCCTGGTGCCGCCCCTGTGTCCGCCCCCTCCGGGCTCACCTCCACGCTCCTGGTCCTGGTGATCTTCCTGGGCCTGGTCCTGCGCCGGGCGTACCGCACGGCCCACGGTACCCGCCTCTCCCGGGGCCGGCTCTGGGCCTCCGCCGGCCTCTACGTGGTCCTCCTGCTCGTCCAACTCCTGCTCACCTACCTGATCCTCCCCTTCTGGACGGTCCCGCTGGACCTGGGGGTGGTGGTCGTGGGGGCCGTGGTCTTCACCGGGTTCACCCGGGAGCGGGTGGAGATCTACCAGGGCCCGACGGGGACCTGGATGTTCCGGATCGGGATGCAGGCGGCGGTGCTCTACGTGGCCCTCTACGCGGTCCGGATCGCCCTGGAGTTCGTCTACTTCCCCTCCTTCCTGTCCTTCGGGCCGGTCAGCGCGGCCCCGTCGCTGAGCCCGCTCACGGAGGGCATCCTCCTCGTGGTGGACACCCTCCTCTCCCTGAGCACCGGGTTCCTCCTGGGCCGGCTGGCGGGGATCGAGCTCCGCTACGCGGAGGTGCTCAAGACCCCGCCCGGGGCCTCCCCCCCCGGGCCGGGCCGGGGCTCCCCGCTCCCATCGGAGCGGGACGGTCCCGGACGGACCGCTCCTCCCCCCTAGGGCGAGGGACCGGGCCCGGGGTCCCTGGGCCAAAGGATTGGCGGGCTCGCCGGGAGTTCCGCCCGAGAGGCCCGGACGCCTCTGGGATTCGAACCCGGGTCGATGGCTCCGAAGGCCATCAGGATAGTCCAAACTACCCCACGAGCCCATCCGGGGGGAGGGGTCTGGACTCTTCTAGCTGCCGCTCTCCCCCGGCGCCCGCTCCGGGGGAGCCGGGCGATGGTACTCCTCCAGCGGCGGAGGGCGGAGGGGTTCGGGGGGGAAGAGGGAGCGCAGCGAGCTCTCCAGGACGTCCAGGCGCTGCTTGAGGTAGGGGGAGATCCCGTAGCGTTCGGTGAGCCGCCGGGCCAGGGGGAGGTACTTCGTCACGCTGGGGGGGTAGACGGTAGGCAGGAGCTCCCCTCCGCAGGGCCGGCGGCCCCGGCGGGCGGTGCAGCGCACCCCGAGCGGGGGCCGACGGTAGCTCTCGTTGCAGACCTTGCAGCGGAAGCGCTGGGTGGCGTAGCCCTTGAGGTTCCCCATGATATCCGGCAGGAAGTGATGGTTGAGGACCCGGCTGACGGCGTCCTCCAGGTCCACGGCCCGGATCTGGGCGGCCAGTTCCAGCGTGGACTCCACCGCCCGCTCCATTCCCTGCGCCTCCCGGTACGCCGACTGGAGAGGGCCGCCGGCCACGTCCCAGGTATCGTGGGTGAACCCCAGGTCCCGGCACTGGCGCTCCGGGTCCTCCAGTCGCTTCCCCAGGGTGTCCACCAGGCGCTCCACCTCCTTGGGCGAGCGGCGCTCCTCCGCCGCCTGATAGAGCTCCCGGGGGTAGCGGAGCGCCACGTCCAGGTTGTGCGCCTCCTTGTCCACCTCCCGGGTGTCCAGGCGGGTGGTGAGCACGAGGGGCTTGTCCATGAGGGCCCCGCGCCGGACGGGCAGGTAGGCGTGGGAGAAGTTCAATAACCCGTCCATGAGCAGGGTGACGGAGTCCTCATCCCCGTCGCAGTTCCGGCGCTTGGCCGCATGGAAGACCGGGTGGGCGAGGCAGGCCTCGGCGTCGGTGAATCCCACCAGCCGGCCCAGGACCCCGCCGGAGGTGTGGGGGGCGAGGGCGATGAGGAGGGAACCGAGCAGGTCCTCCATCTGTCGGGCCCCGTAGTACGGCCTCCCCCCGTAGAGGAGGGTCAGTTCGTCGTCCACGAACCGGGAGAGGGAGAGGAGATAGGTCCCCGCCCGCCGGGAGAGGATCAGGTCGTGCGGCCTGAGCTCCACCAGCTGTTCGGCCTCGGTGAGCGGGTGTCCCCGCCAGTCGGTCCCGTACCCCAGGCGGTGCGCCTCCTCCACGGAGAGCCCGGCCTCCCGGGGCCGGAAGTGGGTCAGGGGCAGGTCCGTGAGGTCGAAGCGGGCGGTGCCGTCCTGGTAGACCGAGACCTGGTGGAGGGCGCGGAGGATCCCCTTCTCCAGGGGCTCGGGGGTCCGCGTCTCCGAGAGGAGCCCCTTGACCCCTTTCACGTCCTGGGAGAGCCCGGGGAGCCTAAGGTGCCGGAGCGCCTGGTCGAGCCGTTCGGGGTAGGGGAGGCGTTGCTGGACCGTCCGGGGGGTCGGGGCGGTGTGCCCGCCGCATGGGCATTGGTTGTCCACCGTCTCCCGGCCGCAGACCTCGCAGCGCCGGACCCCCAGGGTCACCGAGGTCCTCACCGGGGAGGAGGGGGTGACCTCTTCCGGGACCTCCGGCCGGGCCGCCAGGCGAAGCGAGCGCTGGGGACCGCCGGCCTCGCCCACCGGGTACAGGGCATGCACGTTGGGCTTGAGCATCCGCCGGTTGGCCTTCTCCGGCCGGCCCACCCTCGCCCCGATCCGGGTCGGGGCCCGGGCCTTGAGGAGGAGGCCGGAGCGCCGGCAGGCCTCGCCCAACCCGTCCGCCGCCACCCCGCCGGCCGGGGCCCGGTCCACGAGGGAACCGTCCTTATGCTCCAACCCGAGGCCGAGGAGCAGCGCCGAGGCCGTGGCCGGGGCGAGGATGAGTTGCCCCTCCCGCTCCGAGTGCAAGGCACCGAGGACGAGGAGCCGCTCCTTGAGCCCGGGGTCGGCGGGGAGGGAGAGCCCGTCCTCCCCTCGTCCCTCCTTTCGGACCCGGTCGGCCAGCGAGGCGACCTCCGGGCCGGTGAGGTCGTGCCAGAAGAGATTGAAGCGGGGGTGCAGGGGTAGGCCGTAGGTCCGGGAGTCCTCCAGCGCCTCCTCGAAGGTGGGGGCCAGGGTCCGGGGGCCGGGGAGAAGCCCCCGGGCCCGGCACTCCTCCAGGTGCCAGGCCAGGCTGTAGGCCCCCGGGGAGAGGGGCTTGTTGTTCTCCAGGAACTCGCCGAAGGAGACCAGGATCTCCCCCACGTCCACCACCCGGCGGACCCGGGGGAGGAGCTCCTCGGCGGTGGGGCGGTCGTTCACGGCCACGAAGGAGCCGTCGTCGAGGACCACCAGCGGGCCCTCCACCGTATCGCACAGGGCCATGGCGGCGGCCTTCCCAGGCAGTTCCGTCTTCACCTGCGTCCCGACCGCCACGAAGTGCCGGAGGAGGACCATGGTCGCCGGGTTCATCCCGGCGGCCGCCAGCCCCGTGGTCCGGCACCGGCCGTACACGAGGCGGAAGCCCCCCGGGCGGTTCGGGTGAGCGAGCACGGGGCGGCCGCCGACCGCCTCGGCCAGGTACCGGGGGCCCTCCTCCTCGGCCCCGGGATCCACGGCCTTCCCCTTCCCCAGGTCCGCGAGGAAGTCCCAGCCCGTGAGGTGGAGCCGCTCCACCGTCTTGCGGAGCTTGGGGGCCTTCTGGCAGATGCCCTCCGCCAGGACCAGGCAGGCTCCCCCCCGAAGGCCGTTGGTCTCCACCCGGGGCAGGTTGCGGTAGGCGCTCACCTCCACGTCCCCCTCGGTGGACTCCCCGTTCACGCAGACCGGGAGGCGGCTGACCACCGAGCGGATCTCCTCCTTGGAGGGGACGTACTGCAGGTGCTGGCAGTGCTTGTAGAGCGGGATCTCCTCGCAGTAGCGCTCCACCTCGGCCGGGGTGGGGGCGTAGGCGGGCAGCCCGAGCTCCCGGCGGACCACATCGGCCATGAGCACCGAGAGCGCCTGGGCGGTCCCGCCGGCGGCGCGGATGGGCCCGGCGTAGTAGAGGTCCACGTACCCGCCCTCGGCGGCGGGCCTTAGCTCCACCTTGGCGAGGCCCTCCAGGGGGGCCACCAGGATCCCCTCGGTGAGGATGGCGAGCCCCACCCGGAGGGCGACCTCCAACCGCTCGGCGAGGGTGCCTCGCCCCGGGTCCCGGGCGATCTCCTGGGTGAGGGCGAGGGCCACCTCCTCCCGGGCCATCTCCTTGGAGAGGGCCCGGATCCGGGGAGCGATCCCCTCCACCGGCCAGCGGGTGAGCAAGAGCTTCTCCACCCGGCTCGCCAGGTCCTCGGCCTGGGGGATCTCCACGTGGACGCTGGGGTCGAGCTTCCGGGAGCGCGCCTCCTCCGCCACCGAGTAGGCCCGGTCCACCTCGCGCTTGAGGAGCGAGAAGTACTCCTCCACGGTGGGGAACGGGAGGTCGGTCAGATAAGCCATCCGGCTCGGGCAGCGCTCCCGTGCGGGGGAGAAGGGATAACCGCCCGGGGGACCCTGGGCGGAAGGAGGACCGTGACCGGACCCGGGTCAGGACCAGAAGGACCGCTCTCGCCGGAGGGAGGGGAACCTCCTCTCGTCGGAGCGACCCGGCGGGTGGCGCTCCTCTTCGGGCTGGCCCTCTCGGTGCTGGCGGCGCTGGGATCGGCGGCCGCCCTCCTTCCCCTCCCGAACTCCCTCCCCGTCGCCGGAGGGCTCGCGCTGCTCTCCGGGGTCCTGCTCCTGCCCCCCTTTGCCCTTCTCGTCCTGGCCCCCCACCGCCCCCTGGGACGCCTCTCGGTCCTGCTCCTCCTCTCCTCCGCGGCCGCGGTCGGAAGCCTGCTGGTCGGCGGGGCCGTGGGCCCGAGCACCCCGGTGGTCCTCCTCGCCGCCGTCCTGCCCCTGGTGGTCTTCGGTGTCGGTGACCCGCGCGGGGAAGGTCGGGCGGCCCAACGGATGCGGGCCCGCCGCCTGGGCCGGCAGAGCCTGCTCCTCGGGGCCACGGTGCTCTTCCTCGCCGTGGTCCTCTACTTTGTCTACGCCGCCCTCCCCCCAGTGCAGCCCTTGGCCCACCTCTCCCTGTCGGAGTCTGCCTCCCTGGCCCGGGGCGAGACCTTGCGGAAGACCCTCCCGGTCTCCCCGGGGGAGGAGGTCTACGCCCTGGTCGCCACCCCCACTCCCGGGCTCGGCCTTACCGCCGAGTTCGTCTCCCCGGGGAATGCCAGCCTGGGAAGTGCCCCGGTGGGGAGCCTGGCGGACCCACAGGCGTTCTACGTCTCGGTCCAGGACCATCCGGGAGTGTACCAGCTCTGGGTGAGCTTCCCGGTCGGGACCGGGGGAAGCCCGGGCTCGGCGGAGGTGAACTTCACGTTGGCCACGGTCCCGGCCTGGGGGGTGGCCCTGGCCGCCGTCTCGGTGAGCTTCGGGGCCACGGGGATCCCGCTCCTGGTGGCCGGGGCCGTCCTCCTGTACGCGGGCCGCTTGAGGAGGGCCGCTCCCACGCCGGAGGCGGGCCCGGGGACCTTGTCGGACGCTCCGGCCCGTGGCGGTGAAGGGACCGGCACCGATAGAGACCCTCCCGCTGGAACGTAGCGTTTAAATACCAAGGCGGAGGATGACATCGGTGAGCGTCTGACGCTCAGCAGACAAACGGACCGAGGAGTACGGGGCGATAAGCATGAAGTCCATCATCCAGGAAGCCATCTCGAAGCACCAAGAGAACCAGGCGTTGGAGGCCAAGAAGGTCGCCTCGCCGATCAGCGCCGATGACGAGGAGTTGACCAAGCTCGCAGAACAGTTGAAGGTGAACATCCGGATCGTCGGATGCGGTGGCGGAGGCTCCAACACCATCAACCGGTGCGTGGAGGAGGGCATCTCGGGCGCCGAGATGTGCGCCATCAACACGGATGCCAAGCACCTGCTCACCATCCATGCGCCCCGGAAGGTCCTCATCGGCCGCCGGGCCACCAAGGGCCTCGGCGCAGGGGCCCGCCCCGAGGTGGGGGAGGAGGCCGCCCGGGAGAACGAGGAGGACCTCCGCGGCTTTGTCCAGGGGGCGCACATCGTCTTCGTCACCGCCGGGATGGGCGGAGGGACCGGCACCGGCTCGGCGCACGTGGTGGGCCGGGTCTCCAAGGAGGCCGGCGCCCTGACCATGGGCGTGGTGACCCTCCCCTTCGCCGCGGAGGGAGCGGTCCGGATGGAGCAGGCCCGGGACGGGCTGGAGCGCCTCCGCCGGGTCTGCGACACCACCATCGTGATCCAGAACGACAAGCTCCTGGAGCTCGTTCCCCGGATGCCGTTGGACGCCGCGTTCAAGCTCGCCGACGCCGTCCTCATGACCGCCATCAAGGGGATCACCGAGATCGTGACGAAGCCGGGGCTGGTGAACCTGGACTACGCCGACCTGCTCACCATCATGAAGGATGGGGGCGTGGCCCTGATCGGGCTGGGGGAGAGCGAGTCCGCCACCGACCGGGTCACGGAAGCGGTCACCGAGGCGTTGACCTCCCCGCTGCTGGGGGACGTGGACATGAAGGACGCCACCGGGGCCTTGGTCCGGGTGGTCGGCGGTCCCAGCATGACGGTCTCCGAGGCGGAGAAGGCGGCGGCCCTGGTGGGCAGCAAGATCTCCAAGCGCGCCCGGATCATCTGGGGGTGCACCGTGGACCCTTCGCCCGAGATGGAGAACACCATCAAGGTGCTCCTCATCATCACCGGGGTGAAGGCCGCGAACCTCCTGGGCTCCCGGGGAGGCGGCTACGCCACCGGCGAAACCTCGGGGGGCATCGACCAGGTCAGCTGATCGCCCCTTCCGACCCCGTTACCTGGGAGTGGAGCTGCGGGAGGAGGCCTTCCTCCCGCCCCGGGAGGTCGGCCGGCTCTTGGCCGGCCTTCTCTCCGGCCCCACCCCGGGACCGCCCCCGCGCATCATCCGGGTCCGGGGTCGCCGGGTCCTCCTGGCGATCCCCCAGCCGGAGGTCGCCGAGGCCCGGCGGCGCCTCAACCGGCCCTCCGAGGAACTTTCCCGGGGAGGACGGCTCCCCTCGGTCCGTACCGTACGGACCTGGGGGACGCTCAAGAAGGGGAAGGAGTGGCTCGACTTCTCCTTTGACCGGCGACGGGGAAGGGCGTCTCCCGCGTCAGGACTATATACCGACCGACCCCCTGAGTAGTCCTCAGGTCCAGTCCTTTGTCCCCCCGGACCCTACCCCCGCATAGGTCTCCCGCCCGTGGTCGCCGGCGGATCCACGGTCGGCGCGCGGTGGCCAGCGCCATCGCGGTCACCTTCAGCCTCCTCATCCTGGCCCTGATGATCGGGGAGTACACGGCGAACGTGCTCCCCCAGCAGCTGGAGACGGCCGAGTACCAGCACACCCTCCAGGTGGAGAACGAGATCGCCCAGATCCAGGCGGACGTCCTGGCCGAGGCCGCCAACCCGGCCCTCCCCGTGACGGTGACCGCCCCCGTCCAGATGGCCAGCCAGGGGGTGCCTCCGCTGGGCCTCCCGGCCTCCACGGAGCTCTACGCCCTCCCCGCGCCGGACAGCCGGTTCAACCTGACGTACAACGACACCCTGGTGAGCCCGGTGGCGGTGGACTGGAACCACGGCTCGGCCTGCTTCGGTAGTACGGGCAACGGGAGCTGTGCGGCGAGCGGGGCGTTCACCGTGTACAACGCCAGCGTGAGCAATGCCACACTGGGCCCGAGCTATGAGGACTGCCTCTCCCTGGTCTTCTGCCAGCTCGACTACAACCTCACGGGGAACTACGACCAGCTGACCCTCACCGTGAAGTTCGACCAGCCGGGGGCGGTCGACCTCCAGGTGGTGGGGATCCACGACCACGTCACCGTGCTCTTCCTCGGCAACGGGGTGGGGCCCACGGACAACGTGGCCGTGACCAGCCGGTTGGTCGGCCCCGGCAACAGCTTCTCCGCGAACGTCACCACCAGTGCCACCACCGCGCCGGCGCCCCAGACGGAGGTCTCCCTGGGCACCACCTTCTCCCTGGCCCAGGGGAACTTCTGCCCCGCCGGGAACGCCTACCCGGTGACCCAGTTCCGCGGGATCACCCTCGTCACCCCGGGAGAGACCGGGGTAAACGCCACGGTCCGCTGGGAGAACGCCCAGGGCGTGGTGAACTCCCACACCGCAACCACGGCCCTCGACGGGTTCGCGGGCAACTCCCTCACCTTCCAGAACGCCTCGGCCTTCGACGCCTGCCCGTTCACCTCCGCCCTGACCCGGTCGGTCAACCAGACGGCCGTGGGAGGCTTCGCCGCCCACCTGTACAACCGGTATTTCCCTGCGCTGACCGTGACCTTCGAGGAGGGGGCCGTGATCGCCGGGGGGCCCGGCAACACCTCCGTCATGGTCGCCCCTCCCCAGTTCAGCCTCACCCCCTCCTCCCTCGGTCCGCTGCTGAACCTCACCCTGGTCCAGCCGATCGTCTCCGGGCTGTCCACCCAGAGCGGGGGAGGGGTGGTGGGGGTGAGCCTGAAGCTCCAGGGCCTCTCGAGCTTCTCCGTCCTCCCGGGGAACGGCCAGTACCTGGCCTTCCCGGCCCTTTTCAAGATCGTCACCCCCTACCCGGGGGCCTGGTTGAACTTCTTCGCCACCGAGCCCGGCCTCTTCGGGTCCGGGCAGGCGTACGTCTGCCACTCCTGCTCCCTGGGAAATCCCGCGGGAACCTACACGGTGGTGGCCCCCGTCTTCGCTGCCGGGCTCACGGTGACCATGGTGACCGTGGCGGTGGACTGGAACTGAAGGGGGCCCCGGGCCGACGCGCAAGGGTCCCGGGACGCCCGACGTCTTATCTGATGCCAGGGCTCGCGGGGGTCGGCAGGACCCCATGGGAGCGGAGAGCCATCCCTCCGAGCTGTACCGGACCATCCACGCCCAGCCGGCGGTCCTTCGGGACGTTCTGGGCCGGTGCCCTCCCCTCGTCGAAAGGGCGGCCGGGCTGCTCCGGGGGCGGCGGCACGTCTTCCTGACGGGGACCGGTACCAGCCACCACGCGGCCCTGGTCGGCCAGCACCTGCTCCGGACGGCGGGGGTGGACGCCTGGGCGCTCACCCACCAGGACTTCGCGCTCTACCCTCCCCCGCTCTCCCGGGACGATGCCCTCATCACCATCAGCCACCGGGGGAACAAGCGCTACGGGATGGCGAGCCTGGAGAGGGCCCAGGGATCTGGGATGCCCGTGGTGGGGCTCACGGGGCTCGACTCGCCCATGGCCGGCCCCCAGGTGCTCATCCCCACCGCACCCCAGGAGCGGTCCTCCACCCACACGGCCAGCTACACGGGGAACCTCCTGGCGCTCGCCCTCCTCGCCGCGGAGCTGGGACGGGAGGGGCCCTCGGGGCCAGGGGGCCTGGGGGAGCTCCTCCCCACCCTGCCCGGGCGGATGGAGGAGGTCCTTGGACGGGAGGGGGAGATCCTTCCCGTGGCGGAGAGGCTGGCCCGCCAGGGACGGGTGGTCTTCGCCGGGGCCGGGGTGAACTTCCCCACGGCGCGGGAGGGGGCCCTCAAGGTGAAGGAATCGTCCTACCTGGTCTCCGAGGGGTTCGAGCTGGAGACGATGCTGCACGGAGGGCTCCAGGCCCTTCAGGCCGGGGACCTTGCGGTGCTCCTCGCCCCTAAGGGCCCGGCCCTGGACCGCTTCGGGGACGCGCTCCGCGCCCTCGCCTTGGTCCCGGCCACCCCCTGGCTCATCGGCGACCGGGAGGCGCTAGACGCCGTGGAGGGGTTCGCCGGCCACCCGCCGGGGACCCTCCGGTTCGAGGTTCCCCCCGGGCGGGAGGAGCTGAGCCCGTTCGTCACGACGCTCCCCCTGCAGCTCTTGGCCTGCTTTACCGCCGAGCGCCGGGGGACGGACCCAGACTCGTTCCGGGAGGATGACCCGATCTTCGCCCGGATCTCCGCGAGCTACCACCTCTGAAGGAGAGGGGCCCCGGCCCGGAGCGCTTATCTTTCCTCACCCGTCCTCCCCAGGGGTAAGGGACGTGGGTTCGCAGGACCGTAGCGAAGGACCCCTGCTGAAGAGGGCCCTGCTCGCGGCCGACCGGAAGGATCCCATCGTCCCCCTGGCCCGGGGACTTTCGACCCGGGGGGTGGAGCTCTACGCCACCGACGGGACCCGGCGCCATCTGGAGGGGCTCGGCATCCCCTGCCACGGGACGGAGGAGATCACCGGCATCACCGCCTGGTTCGGCGGCCGGGTGAAGACGCTCCATCCGAAGCTCTTCGGAGGCATCCTGGCCCCCCGGGACGAGGCGGGATCGCGCGAGCTCGAGGCGCTCGGGCTCATCGCCTTCGATCTCGTGGCGGTCCTCTTCTACCCGTTCGAGGAGGCCTTCTCCGGCGGGAAGGAGGGCGCGGAGGAACTGCTGGAGCGCATCGACGTGGGGGGCCCGAGCCTGCTGCGGGCCGCCGCCAAGAACCACCGCTACGTGGTCCCGTTCTCCGACCCGGCGGACACGGAGGGGCTGCTCTCGGAGATGGACCATAGCGGCGGGAGGGTGAGCCCGGCCACCCGCGCCCGGCTCGCCGCCCGCGCCTTCCGGCGGACGGCCCTCTACGACACCGCGGTGAACGCCTGGCTCGCCCGGGTCGCGGACCCGGGGACGGGGCGTCTGACCGAGCTGGTCACCTTCGCCCGGACGGGGGAAGGGCTCCGTTACGGGGAGAACCCTCACCAGCGGGCAGAGGTCCTGTCGGAGGTGGCCCCGCCGGGGGTGCCCCTCGACCCCTGGCCCCTGGTCCGCCTCAAGGGGGAGGCGCTCTCCTACAACAACTACCTGGACCTGGAGCGGGCGCTGGCGCTGGTCTCGGAGTTCGATCGGCCCGCGGCGGTGGTGGTGAAGCACGCCACTCCCTGCGGGGCGGCCACCTCCGACGGGCTCCCGGCGGCGCTGGAGCAGGCGCTGGCCACCGACCCGGTGGCCCGGTACGGGAGCGCGGTGGCCGTCAACCGGCCCCTGACGATGGAGGGGGTCGACGCGTTGAAGGGGACCTTCGTGGACCTCCTGGCGGGGCCTTCCTTCCCGGCCGAGGTGATCGAGCGGCTCTCCCGCCGCCCGAAGCTCAAGCTCGTCCAGGGGTCGGCGCCTTCCCGGGAGGCTCCCCGGTGGGAGGCCCGGACCGCCACGGGGCGCCTTCTGCTCCAGGAGGCGGACCGGCGGGAGCTATTGTCCTCGGAGCTCAAGCTCGTCACCCGGCGGGCCGCCACGGACGGGGAGCTTGGCTCCCTGCCGTTCGCTTGGAAGGTGGTCCGGCACGCCCGCAGCAACGCGGTGGCGTTGGTACGGCGCGAGGCGACGGTGGGCATCGGCTCCGGGCAGACCAGCCGGGTGGGGGCCGTCCGCGTCGCGCTGGAGGTGGCCGGGGACCGGGCCCGGGGGTCCGTCCTCGCCTCGGACGCGTACTTTCCTTTCGCTGACGGGCTCGAGGAGGCCGGGAGGGCCGGGGTCCGGGTCATCCTCCAGCCGGGGGGATCCATCCGCGACGCGGAGGTCGTTGCGGCGGCCGACCGGCTGGACCTGGCCATGTACTTCTGCGGATGGAGGGTCTTCCGGCACTGAGGGACGGGGCGCGGGTCGCGGGCGGAGACCCCCGCGTGGGCGAGCGGTTCCGGCGGTTCCTGACGCGTTGGTTTAGGCGGACCCGGCGCGACCTCCCGTGGCGGCGGACGAACGACCCCTACCGCCTCCTCGTGGCGGAGTTCCTCCTCCAGCAGACCCGGGTCGAGCAGGCGCGGCCCTACTACCAGCGGTTCCTCGCCCGCTTCCCGGACCTGGCGAGCCTGGCCCGGGCGAGGGAGGGTTCCGTCCTCAAGGCCTGGGAGGGGGCGGGCTACTACGCCCGGGCGAGGAACCTTCGGAAGCTCGCCCGGATCGTCGTCGACGAGCATGAAGGGAAGCTCCCGGACCGGGTGGAGGAGCTCCGAGAGCTCCCCGGCGTGGGAGAGTACACCTCGCGCGCGCTCGCGGCCATCGCGTTCCGTCGTCCCGTGGTGGCGCTGGACGCGAACGGGCTGCGGGTCCTCTCCCGGGTCCTCTATCCGGTCCCGCCCACCGAGCCGGAGGTGGAGCGACTGCTGGGCCGGGCGGACCCCCGGTCCTTCAACGAAGGGCTCATGGAGCTCGGGCAGCGCCTCTGCACCCTCCGGTCCCCCCGCTGCCCGCGCTGCCCGGTCCGAATCGTCTGCGGGGCGCTCGCCGAGCTCCCGGACCCGGGGGCGGTCCCGCGCCGGGGGAGAAGGGCGCCTCGTCCCCGGGTCCGGGCCGCGGTCGGGGTGTTGGTCCGGGACGGGAGGGTCCTGGTGCAACGCCGGGCTCCCGGCGGGCTCCTCGGAGGGCTCTGGGAGTTCCCCGGAGGGAAGATCGAGACGAAGGAGTCCGCGGCGCAGGCGGTCTGCCGGGAGTTCTTCGAGGAGACCGGTCTTCCGGTCCGGGTCCTCGAGCTCCTGGGGGTGATCGAGCATGACTATTCCCACTTCCACGTGAGCCTGCACGTCTTTTCGCTCCGGCGACGGCCCGGAGGCCGCCTCCAGGGGGGGCCGTACCGCTGGGTGACCGCCCGCGCCCTCCAACGCCTCCCGCTCCCCGCCGCCACCCGGCGGATGCTCCCCTTCGTCCTCCCCCGGCTCTCCGCCCCGCCGTACCGAGGGCCGCGCGCCTAGGCTAATAGGAAGGGAAGGCTCCCGCAGCCTCATGCACGAGCCGGCCCCGGCACCGGTCACCCCTCGACGCCCGGTCACGGACGAGTACCATGGCCAGGCGGTGGTGGACGAGTACCGCTGGCTCGAGGATGGGACGGACCCGGAGGTGGTCCGATGGACCCGGGCGCAGGACCGGCGGGCCCGGTCCTGGTTGGAGAGCAGCCCCCTGCGCCGGAGGGTCCGGCGGGAGGTCACCGCCTTCTACCGGCGCGGGCGCCGAAGCATCCTGGGGATCTGGACCCCGGGAGCCCCCGGAGAGAACGGCCCGGGAGCGGCGAGGGTCTTCCTCCTGCGCTCCGACCCGAAGCATCCGCGCCCCTGCCTGTGGGTCTATCCGCCGGACCTTTCCCCCCGTCGGGGGCAGCTGGTCCTCGATCCCTCCCGGATCGGGGGTCGCGCCGGGGTCTCCATCGATCTGATCTCCCCGTCCCCGGACGGGAGACGGGTGGCGCTCTGCCTCTCCCGGGGCGGGAGCGAGCAGGGCCCTCTTCAGCTCCTGGACCTGGAGCGCAAGCGCTTCACCGGGGAGACGCTCCCCCGGGTCCATGGCGCAACGGCGGGAGGGAGCGCCGCCTGGGCCCCCGACGGCCGGGGGATCTACTACACGCGCTACCCCGGGGAGGAGCGCCCGGAGGAGGACCGGTCGTTCTTCCAGCGGGTGTACTACCATGCGTGGGGGGCCGACCCTGCCCAGGACCGGGAGGTCTTAGGACCCGAGCTTCCCCGGGACGCGGAGATCCGCCTCTCCCTGGAGCCCGGGACCGGGGGGCTCCTGGTCAGCGTGGCCCACGGGGACGGGGGCGAGTTCAGCCATTACGTGAGGACCCCCGACGGACGGGTCCAGCGGGTGACCACCCCGGAGGATGGGATCAAGCACGCGGTCCTCGGTCGGGAGGGGCTCTTCCTCCTCGACTTCCGGGGCGACACCGGTGGCCGGGTCCTTCACCTCCCCCCGGGGAAGGCGGCCCTCTCCGAGGCCGAGGAGCTCCTCCCCGCCGGGCCGTGGTCCTGCGAGGAGATCTGCCCCCACCGCGGGGCGCTCTACGTGGCCCAGCAGCGAGGGGGCGTCGGGCGGCTGGTGGAGCTTTCGCTCTCCCGACACCCTCCCGCGCCGCGGACGGTCCGGACCCCGGCCTTCTCGGAGCCTTCCGCCCTCACCGGTGTCCCGGGGGGAGATCTTTTGTTCTTGCTGTCGGACTACCGGGAGCCTCGGGGGGTCTGGGCCCTCTCCCCGGGGAGCCTGCGCCCGCGGCGCAGCCCGCTGACGTTCCCGCCGCTCCCCGTGCTCCGGGGCCTCACCATCCGCCAGGAGATGGCCACCTCCAAGGACGGGACGAAGGTCCCGCTGACGCTGCTGTTGCCCCGGGGGTTCCGTAAGGGTGGCCCGGCCCCGCTCCTTTTGGAGGGATACGGGGGCTACGGGATCTCGCTCGGTCCGGACCACGAGCTGCCCTTCGCGGCGTGGTATCAGGAAGGGGGAGCCCGGGCCGTGGCCCACCTCCGGGGGGGCGGGGAGTTCGGGGAGGCGTGGCACAAGGCCGGGCGGCTCACCCAGAAGCAGAACGTCTTTGACGATTTCATCGCCTGTGCCGAGCACCTGGTGCGTGGGCGGTACGTCCGGCCGGATCGCCTGGCGGTGATCGGCGGGAGCAACGGGGGATTGACCGTGGGGGCGCTCTTGACCCAGCGTCCCGAGCTCGCCAGCGCGGTGCTCGGGGACGTGGGGGTCTTCGACGCGCTACGTAGCGAGCGGGAGGCGAACGGCGAGTTCAACATCCCGGAGTTCGGGACCGTGAAGGACCCGGAGCAGTTCGCGGCGATGCGAGCGTACTCCCCGTACCACCGGGTCGAGCCGGGGAAGGCCTACCCCGCGGTGCTCCTGACCACGGGGGAGAACGACCATCGGGTGAACCCCTACCATTCCCGGAAGATGATCGCCCGGCTCCAGGCCTCCAGCACCTCGGGGCGGCCTCTCTTCCTGCGCGCCTACCGTTCCTTCGGGCACGGGCCCCAGTCCCTGGAGGACGTGACCTCGCATCTGACCAACCAGTTCACCTTCCTGTGGGAGGTCCTGCCCCGGGACGGGCAGGGGAAGGTCCCGGGGCCCCCTCCCCGCTCCCGACCTCGTCCCTCCCGGTCCGTCAAGCCCCGTTGACCGACCCTTCATCTCCCGGTTCGTGGGTGGTCGTTCTGAGGGATCGGACCGGCCCAAGGCGATCGAGAGGCCCCCCGGAGTTGCCCCGGCGAGGGTTTACGGAGGATCAAGCGGGGTCGGTCCGACCCCTCTCCCCTTTCCAGGATGTCGATCATGGCCACCCCGCAGCGAGATCCCCCCTCGTCGGCGCCGGCGAGGATGGGGGGACGCGCCGGGCTGGCGGTGGAGGTCCTCCGGATCGGGTTGGGGCTCGTCTGGGCGATGAACCTCGTCTTCATCGTGGACCCGGCGAACCAGTTCTTCCCCACCTTTTCCGCTGCGGCCGCCTCCTACGCCCCCACCACGTTAGGGGGTCCCGGGCTCGCCCAGTTCGTGGCCGCCCATGGGGCGGTCTTCTCCGTCCTCATCGCGGTGGCCACCGCCTACCTGGCCTTCGCGTTCCTCACCGGCACCACGACCCGGTGGGCCTGTGTGGTGGGGTTTTTCCTCTCGGGGTTCTTCCTTCTGACCCAGTGGGGGGCCACCTTCTACTTCCCCGGAGGGACGGATGTGGGCCCCCACCCTCTCTACCTGCTTCTCGCGGTGGGGCTCTTCCTGGCCCCCGCGGGCCGGTCCTGGGCCCTGGACCCGTACCTTCTCCGGCATCTGGCCGGCCGCCCCCGGTCCTTCCTGGCCCGGGTGCTCTACCTCGGTCGCCCCTTCCCGCGACCTTGAGGGTGCCGGCCATACGCCCTTCCCACGGGACCTCCCCGACCGGGCCGGATCGCGCGATCGGACCGTAGTTCCGGGCCTTGGGACAGGGAACGGAACGACGCTCTGGGGAACCTCTTCGGCGCCGGGCCGGAGGCGTTCCCGGGCCCGGGAATCTCCTCCCCGCCCACCCCCCACATCCCTTTAGGGGAGGGGAGGTTGAGGGACGAGATGGGATCGACGGACGGGAACCGGGACCCGGGCCCGACGCAAGGGCGTCCGCAGGCCGTGGCCGCTCCCATCTCCCGGAGCGCGATCTTCCTGACCCTGGGCCTCCGGGAAGGGACGGAGGCCCGGGAAGCGGTCCTCCGTCTGTGCCCTGACCTCTCGGGCCTGGTCCGGGCGGTGGGGTTCCGGGAACCGGAGGACGGGCTCTCCTGCGTGATGGGGTTCGGTTCCGAGGCCTGGGACCGGCTCTTCGGCCCGCCCCGCCCGGCGGAATTGCATGCGTTCAGGGAGTTCCGGGCCGAGGGGCGCCACGCGCTCGCCACCCCCGGGGACCTCTTCTTCCACCTCCGGTCCAACCGCCCGGACCTGGCCTTTGAGCTGGCCACGCAGCTCATGGAGCGTCTGAAGGGTTCGGGGGTCCCCTTGGACGAGGTCCACGGGTTCCGCTACTTCGACCAAAGGGACCTTTTGGGGTTCGTCGACGGGACGGAGAACCCGGAGGGACAGGAGGCGGCGGACGCGGTCCTCGTCGGCCCGGAGGACCCCCGCTTCGCGGGGGGGAGCTACGTCCTGGTGCAGAGGTACGAGCACGACCTGGCGGCCTGGAACGCCCTGCCCACGGAGGACCAGGAGCGGATCATCGGCCGGACGAAGTGGACCGACGTGGAGCTCGCCGACGCGGCGAAGCCCTCCTTCGCGCACACGGCCCTGACCCAGATCGTCGAGGACGGCGAGGAGATCAAGGTCCTGAGGGACAACATGCCGTTCGGGGAGCCCTCCCGGGGGGTCTTCGGCACCTATTTCCTCGGCTACAGCCGCTCTCCCCGGACCCTGGAACGGATGCTGGAGAGGATGTTCGTGGGCGATCCTCCCGGCAACTACGACCGGTTGCTGGACTACAGCCGTCCGCGCACCGGGAACCTCTTCTTCGCTCCCTCGGCCAGCTTCCTCGAGGACCCTCCCACCTAGGTCGCCACCCTCCGTACCCGTCCCAGGGAGGGAGCTCCTTGGGATGCTCGTCTCCCGGGGGCCCCAGGGCCGGCCGCTATACGCGTCCCACGACCTTCCCCTGCCGGTACGCGGAGGGGACGCCCCCCCGTTCCCCCCGCGGGGGGCCACCGTTCCCCTTCTCATCGGGGATCGCTTTCTCACCGCCTGGCGGAAGCGAGGCCGCCCGGGGGGAGCGGTCCTCCCCTCCTCCGACGGTGCCGGGCCACCCGCCGGGGGAAGTGGGACCGAGGTCGATCAGGCCTGGCTCTTCTGGCTCCGCTTCCCGTCCACCCGCTCGATGGCGTCCAAGAGCTCCGGGATCTCGAAGGGGCGGAGCAGGATGGCCCCGACCCCGAGCTTCCGGGCCTTTTCCTCGAACTCGGCGCCGTAGAACGGGCTGATGAGCACCGAAGGGACCGGGGGACGGGATTCCTGGGCGCTCTCCAGGACGTCCGTCCAACTCCCGTCCGAGAGCTCCGCGTCCACGAAAAGCACGCCCTTGAACCCGGATCGGAGCAGGCGCCGGGCGTCCGCGACCCCCCGCCCCTCCCCCTGGACCCGGTGGTGGTGGAGCCGGAGGAGCGCCCGCAGGACCTCCCGGGTCTCCTCGTTCCCGGCGATCAGGGCCACCTCGGTCAATCCTCTTCGCCTCCCGGGAGCGGGGCGGGGGTGGGACGGAGCCCGCCGGGCAGCCGTGCCTCCTCCCCCTCCAGCAGTACTTTCGTGAGCAAGGTAGCGGGGTTCTCCTTAAGAATGCTCTTGTGCGACAAGGTATACGCCCGATGGATCTCCAGATATTCGGAATACTGCGACTGCAGCACATGGAGGAAGCGGTCGACCTCTTCCATGTTTCGGAAGCCGGTGAGGACCAGGTGGCTCACCTCCCCCTCGGGGAGGCGGTAGAGGGCGAGGACGTGGTCGTGCTTGAGGAGGTCGGCCTGGACCCCCGCGCCCCCCCCGGCGGCCCATCCCTTCGGGGTGAGCCGGAGCTCCAGGAGGGTGAAGACCTCCACCCCGAGCGCCCCCAGGTTGAGCACGGGGCGGTACCCCTGGATGATCCCCGTGCGTTCCAGCTTCAGCCGGATCTTCCGGGCCGCGGTGGGGCTGATGCCCAGGCGCGTCGCCACCTCGGTATTGCTCAGCATCCCGTCCTCCAGCAGGGAGAGGAGGAACTCCCGCTCATGGGCACTGAGCGCCACCACGATCTCACCGCCTCGATACCCTGGACGGGTATCTTGTAACAAAGCGAAACCGTCCCTTAAATACCTTAGGTTCACCTCGCGAAGGCCTCCCCGACCCCCCGGTCCCCCTCCGGGGGAGAACGGGGCTAACGCGGCGGGCCTCCGGAGACGATGGTCTCCTCCATCTCCCGGAGAAGGGTGCCGTCCATCAGGCCCCGGAAGATCCCTTCGAGGTCCGGGGCGGGGGGGCGGTCCTCCGTCAGCGGCGGGACCCGCCGCCTCAGGGCGGCCAGCGCCGCCTCGCTCCCCACCCCTCCGCGCAACGGGCGACGCAGTTCTAGGGCCTGCCCGGCCAGAAGGAACTCCACCGCCACTCCCCGGAAGAGGTTCTCCAGCAGGTGACGGCCCTTGGCCCCCGCCGTGGCGCCCTGGCTGTTGAAGTCCTCCTGGTTCGCCGAGGTGGGGAGGGAGAGGGCGCTGGCCGGGTGGACGGAGAGCTGGTTCTCCGCCACCAGCGCCGCGGCCACGTAGGGGGGGATCATGTAACCGGAGGCGGACCCCGGGCTCCCGGAAAGGAAGGCGGGAAGGCCCCGGGAGAGCTTGGCATCGACGAGGCGGGCCACACGACGCTCGGAGATCGTCCCCACGTAGCTCAGGGCGAGGGCGAGGGTGTCCAGGGCCAGGGCGAGGGGCTGTCCGTGGAAGTTCCCCCCGGAGAGGATGGCCCCGTCGAAGACCAGGGGATTGTCGGAGACGGCATTGATCTCATGGGCCAGGAGCTCGTCGGCCCAGCGCAGGCCCTGGCGGGTGGCCCCGAGCACCTGCGGGAGACAGCGTAGCACGTAGGGGTCCTGCCCGGTGGCCCCCTCGCCCGGGTGGGAGAGCGCGCTCCCCGAGAGGAGGGCCCGGAGGTTCTCGGCCTCTTCCGCCTGGGCCGGGAACCCCCGGGCCTGATGGACCCGTGGGTCCAGGGAGTCCAGGTTCCCCCGCAAGGCGTCGAAGCTCATGGCGGAAGCGAACTCGGCGGCCCGGAGGAGACGGTAGCCGTCGTGGACGAGGAAGGCGAGCTCGGAGGCCATGAGGGCGGTCCCGTTCACCAGGCTGATTCCCTCCTTCACCTGGAGGACCAGGGGTGGGAGCCCATGCTCCGCGAGGGCCTCCCCGGCCGGGCGTGGCCTCCCGTCGGGACCTTCCACGACCCCTTCCCCCACTAGGGCCAGGGCCAGGTGCGCCAGAGGGGCCAGGTCCCCGGAGGCTCCCACGGAGCCGGTCCCCGGCACCACGGGGGTGAGCCCGGCGTTGAGCCACGCCGCCAGGGTCTCCACCACCACGGGGCGGACGCCGGAAGCGCCTTGGGAGAGCCCTTGTGCCCGCAGCAGCATCATGGCCCGGACCAGGGTCCGGGGGAGCGGGGTCCCCACCCCGCTCGAGTGGGAGCGGATGAGGTTCAGCTGGAGCCGGAGGCGCTCCGGTCCGGGGACCCACTGGTCGGAGAGGGCGCCGAAGCCGGTGTTGATGCCGTAGACCGGCTCGGCGGACGCGGCGGCGTGCTCGACCACCTCCCGGGAGCGCTGCATCCGGTCCCGGGCCCGGGGGTCCAAGGCCACGTCCACGCCCTCCCGGGCCACCGCGACCACCTGGTCCCGGGTGAGGGGGGGTCCCCCGAGGAGGATGGTCGGCATGGGAGGCCGGCCACGGAGGGGGAAGGGCTTTAGGGTTTCCCGATGGCCCCAAGCGGGCCGGTGGGGGGGTCCCCCGGCCGCCTGGCGCGGCGAGGTCCCGCCGGGCCCTGCCGTCCGCCAGATCATCGCCTGGCCCGGTCCCCTTTGAGAGAGAGGGACGGCCCCGCTCTCACCTCGTCAGGAGGCGGCCCTCTTCCTGCCCAGCGCGTCCGCCCCTTCCCCGGTTTCCCCGAAGCTATATGGCGGAGGGGTCGATTGGCCCGGTCATCATGACCACGCCCCCCCTCGCCAGACCCGGGAACGAGGAGCCGATCCTTCCCCCTCCGAAGAGCGCCCTCCGGCGCTGGGCCCCGGTCATCGTGGGGCTGGTCCTGGTGGTGGGGGCCATCACCTTCGTCACCGTCTACAATCTCTACCCGGCGTCCTCCCCGTCCCCCGCCCCGGCCCCGAGGCCGACCGCGTGCGAGGGGGCCGACGGCCTGGGCACCTTCCACTTCCTGTTCATCGGGGGCGAGCCCTCCGTGAACTCGGGCATCAACTTCAACGGGTCGATCCCCGGCCCCTGCGTGCTCGTGGCGAACGGGAGCCACGTCTTCGTGACCTACCAGGTGTCGCCGCAGTCCCCCTTCAACCACAGTTGGGTGCTGATCCCCGCGAACGGGACCGCCACCTCCCTGCCGGCCTTCCCCGGGGCCGGCTTCTCCAACTCCACGCGCTTCACCGGCCTGGCCCCCGGAAGTCAGGCCGAGTTCTCCTTCTGGACGAACACCACGGGGAGCTACCGGTACATCTGCGAGGTCCCGGGGCACTATGACCTCGGGATGTTCGGGTTCTTCAACGTGAGCGCGCATCCGGCCAGCGGCACCGCCGCCGGGGCCCTCTTCCCCCTCACGCCCGTCGGGCACTTCGGAACGCCCAAGGCGGAGGTCCGGGGCCGCTGAGGGGCCGAAGGGGTCAGTCCCGGATCCCCTCGCCGGTGACGGAGAAGACCGCCTCGCCTTCCGGGAGGTTGGGGGAGTCCACCAACCGGGCGATCCGGCGGGGGGGCTTGGACTTCCGGAGGTACACCCGGTAGGTGGCCGTGTGGCCCACGATGTTCCCGCCGATGGGCCCGGTCGGGTCGCCGAAGAGCACGTCGGGCCGCGCCGAGACCTGGTTGGTGCAGAGGATGGCCGCGTTGAAGACGTCCCCGAAGCGCAGGAGCTCGTGCATGTGGCGGTTGAGCCGCTGCTGCCGGTCGGCCAGGGCCCCCCGTCCCAGGAACTCGGCCCGGAAGTGGGCGGTGAGGGAGTCCACCACCAGGAGACGGACCGGCCGCTCTCGGGCCAGCTCGAAGGCCTTCGGGACCAAGAGCTCCTGGTGGTTGGAATTGAACGCCCGGGCCACGTGCACGTGCTCGAGCGCCTTCTCCTGTTCCAGGCCCAGGGCGCGGGCCACCTCGGAGAGGCGTTCGGCCCGGAAGGTGTTCTCCGTGTCGATCCAGACGGCCTCTCCGGAGAGCCCTCCCTGTTCCGGGGGGAGCTGCACCGTGGCCGAGAGCTCCAATCCGAGCTGGGTCTTGCCGCTGCCGAACTGACCGTAGACCTCCGTGATGGCCTGGGTCTCCACCCCGCCGCCGAGGAGCTCGTCGAGGGCCTTCGACATGGTGGTGATCCGCCCGAGCTTCCGTCGCCGTTCCAGGATGGCGCTGCCCGACTCGAACCCGCCCACCTGGACGCGTTTGCGGGCCTCCTGGATGATCTTCTGGGCGGCCCCCTCCCCGATCTCCGCCGCCGTCGCCACGTCGTCCGGGGAGGCCACCGCGAGCTCCATGAGGTCGGCATAGCCGGCCTCCCGGAGCTTCTCGGCGGTGGCTTGCCCCACGCCGGGGAGGTCCTCCAGTTCCGCGGGCTCTTCCCCGTCCTCCTTCTCGTTCCCGGCCTTGGCGGTCTTGGGGCTCATCGGGACTCGGAGCCCGGCCGGCCCATATATACGCCGGGGGGAGGGGATGAAACACCCCGGGGATGCGGAGGGCGCCCCGGGCGCCGGCGTCCAGTGGTCCCCCGAAAGGGGGTCCCGTCAGTGGGGGGGACCGCCGGCGAACGGTTCGCCGGTCAATCGTTCGAAGACCCCGGTGTACAGGTGGGAGACCTCGGCGACCAGTTCGGGGGGCAGCGGGGGGATGGGGGGCTCGTCCCGGTGCTGCTCCCGGGCGCTGGTGAGCGCACTGTGGTAGCCGGACCGTCGGTAGTGCTGGCGGACGAACTCCTTGGAGAAGTCCTTGGTCTCCCCGGCCGCGTAGGCCTTGGCGTCCCAGAACCGATCCTCGTCCGCGGTGCCGAAGGTGTCCACCACCATCAGCCGTCCGTCCTCATCGAAACCGAACTCCTTCTTCCCGTCCACGTGCAGCAGTCCCCGGGGTCCGATCTCCCGCTGGAGGGCCGCGTCTATCCTCAAAATGATCTCCCGGACCTCCTCCAGGGTGGCCGAGGAGATCCCCCCCACCCCGGCGGCCTCCGGGAAGGTGAGGAGCCGGTCCACCTTCTCGAGCTTGGTGGTGACCTCGAAGAGCGGTTCCGGGAGCTTCTCCCCGAAGGCCGGCCGGTGTCCCGCCGGGAAGCCCAGCTCCGGGGCGGTGGCCTTCCCGGCCTGGACCCGGTCCCAGAGGCTCCCGGCGACGTAGTAGCGGACCACGAACTCCAGCGGGATGAACAACCGTTTCGGGTGGGCCGAGGGCTTCGGATGCTCCACCACCTCGACCCGCCGGACCCGCATCTTGTTCGGACCGGAGAGCCTCAGGAAGTGGTGGTTCACCCCTTCCCGGGCGCAGAGCTCGAACCAGTGCGCCGCGGTCCGGGCGAGGGACTCCCCCTTGTGCGGGATGGGGTTCGGGATGCGCTTGTCGAAGACGCTGATGTCGTCACTGAAGACGAACTCGAGCTCGGTGGGGGAGATCTCCCAGACCTCCTTCACCTTGCCCCGGCGAAGGAGGCGCGACGGGCTCGCATCACGAGGGGGGCCGGAGGGCGAGGGTGTGGTCATGCTTCCGCGGGGGTGTAGACCCGATCAGTACAAAGCCCGTACCCTTCCCCCGGGAGGCTCCCGGGTCCTCCCCTTTTCAGTTGCCCTTCGTCCCGGGACGGGGGGCCACCTCGCTGCCCCTCGTCCAAGGGAACATCTCTTTCCGAAACTAGCCGGGCATTCATGTCGGCTTCGGCCCGGGAGGGGGTCCATTGGAGCCGGTGGGCCCCTGGCCTTCGCCCGGCCCCACCCAAACGATGGACCCGGTTCCCACGGGTCGGGTCGTATCGGAACGGACGACCCCGGCAAGCGGACCCCGGGAGGGAGGCGGAAGGACGGGACTCCCGCATTCAAAACGTAGCCACAACTCCGGGGGACAGACGCTCGCTCCCTCGGAAAGGCTTCGGGCGGACCTTTCCGGGCCCCCGAATCCCTGGCGAATGGGACCTGGGCCCCTCAGCTCCGGATGCCGACCTTCCTCAGATGGGTCTCCAACGCGAGCCGGGCCTCCTGGGACCGGGTCCGGTAGTTCTTGGTGGCAACGCGCTTGAGCAGTTCGTTCGACTCTCGGGAGATCTTCACCTGAAGCAACACGGTGTAGACCGCCGGTCGGGGACTGCCTCGTTCACGGCCGTGTAGGCTCATGAACATCTATACTCTCCCCGGGGGTCCTTAAACCTTACGTTTAGTATCGACACGTTACCCGGGACCCGTTCCCATGCCCTCGGTGGAACCGGGCCCGGTCGAGCGAACGCCGCGTGCCTCTCGGTCTTCGGGGTGCGCATCGAGAGGGGTCCACCCGCCGTCCGGGAGACCCGGGGTCAGGCCCCCCCCTTGCAAAACTGCGACATGATTAAGTATACCATGGATTGTCCCAGGCATGGTCTGTAATGGACCGGAAGGAACCGTATGACGGAACAGAGCGAACGCCCTTGGCGAAAGAGTGTGGCCCTGCTGGTGGCAGCGGTCATGGTGCTGAGCATGGTGGTGGGCGTGATTGCCTTCCTGCCAGCCTCGGCATCAGGATCCGTCACGGCGGCTTCGGCCCCCGTGGCCCCCGCGGCCAGCGGACCTATCACTCCCCTTGCCAATAGTGCCAGCGGCCTATCGCCGAACGGACCCAGCGTGCTTGGGCAGTACACGGTGTTGCCTCAGGCCAGCGTCCCGGCAGGAGCTTCCCCGCTCCCGTCGGCGGTCACGGCCACGGTGACCCTGAACCCGAGCCAGAGCCTGAGCACCTTCATCAACGAGCTGAACAATCCGAACAACCCTGCCTACCGGCACTTTTTGACCATTGGGCAGTTCGGTAGTGAGTTCGGGAGTTCCAGCTACGCCTCGGTGGTCAACTACTTCGAGGGCTACGGCCTCTCGGTACAGTTGAGCTCCGGTTTACTGTCGTTGACGGTGAGCGGGACGCCTTCGCAGATGTCGGCGGCCTTCCACACCACGATCACGCCCTTCGCCCGTGAGTACCAGTCCCAAGGCATGTGGAACCCACTCTACGGGAACGGGAGCGCGGTGGCGGGAAGCACGACCTACGCGCCGGGCTTCTACGCGAACACGCAGCCCTTGGCCCTGCCGGCCTCCATCTCGGGGGCAATCAGCGGGGTAGCGGGACTTGCGGGGCTCACGGCTCAGCCGTCCATTGTGGCCCCCCTGAACCTCGGACCCGGGCAGAACTTGGCGGCGCTAGAGGAGGCGTACAACGCATCCCACCCTGGAAGCCTCCAATCTGTACCGTACACCGGTCCCGCCGGGCCGAACACATACGGCTTGGATCAAATCCAGGGCCTCGCCGGGGCGAACTACACTTGGGCCCCTGGTGACCCGTTCAGCTTCGACTGTTCCTTCTTCGGGATTGGCTGTACGGCGTCCCAGACTCTCTTCCCCAGCACCCTCCACGCCATGACGGGTGCCTCGAACCTGTGGAGTGGCTCCACGACCATCGCCTCTGAGCCGGACATGGGGCAGGGCGTCACCATCGCCTTGGTCGAGGTTGGGTGCTTGGACACGGGGACCATCCAGTCGTTCTCGAACCAGGTCTGGACCAACCCCAGTCAGCCGGGAACCCCCTTGGTGAACCGCATCACCCAGATTGGTCTGAACACTCCGGGCGCCTTCTTCCCGAACAACAACTACAACGGATGTATGTTCAACGGACTCTTCAATGGGTGGACCATCGAGACCGCCTTGGACGTGGAGTACGCGGCGACCATGGCCCCGATGGCACACATTGACATCGTGGCTGCCGGGAGCGCGGACTTCTCGGCCTTCAACACGGTCTTCTCCGATGTTGCCCAGTACCTGAGCCAGGGACAGACCACCCTCCCCGCAAGCGTGGGGACGGTCGTCGCCGTTGGGGCCCAACCGGTGAGCACCCAGACCTTGCCCCCGGGAGCGGGCTCCATCTCCATCACCTCGAACAGCTACGGTGAGGGGGAGGAGTACGCGGCCTTCTACGGCTCTCCTATGTACCTGACCGTGGAGAACACCCTGCTGGAGCAACTGAACGCGGTGGGCGTCACCAACTTCTTCGCCAGTGGAGACTACTCCGGTGCGGAGTACTTAGCGGCGAACCAGGCTGGAATGCCAGCCATCTCCCCGGGATCGACCTCGGTGGGTGGCGGGCAGACCACGGCGGAGAGCAACGGGCTCGTCTTCCCCGTGACCAACAACGTCGTGTGCCCCAGCGGCTACAGTTACGCGGGTAACGGACTGTGCATCCCCACGGGATTGCCGTCCTACTACTGTAACTATGGGTTCTGTGTCCCGGCCAGCTTTGTGGCTCCAGCGACCGGCCTCGCCAGCTTCACCTACTGGAGCTACGGCGAGGGGATTGGCGGCACGTACCAGGGGATTGTAGGTGGTGGCTTCGGCCAGTCCATCGGCGAACAGCAGCCCTGGTACCAGAATGCCTTGGACACGTACAGTACGGGAGCGGCCATCGATCCGGTGGTGAGCGGGCCGGCAGCGTTCAACATGACCATCTACGAACAGTATTTCGGTGGATGGCTGGAGAACTACGGCGGCACGAGCTTTGCGACCCCCACGACGGCCGGGATGTGGGCCCTCATCGAGGAGCAGGCCAACGTGGCCTACGGCACCCCGAAGATGGGAGACATCAACCCGATGCTCTACGCAGCGCACAACGCCAATGAGGCTGGGGTCTCGTCCTTCTCCGCGAATCCGTTCACCGACATGACGGCCATGGGAACGGGGTTCGACTGGGGACCGATCAACAGCTTCAATTGGTACTACTTCAACCTCAGCATCGAGCAACCGTACGACCCCGTGCTTCCCTGGTGGTTCAACGGCCTGCTGAACCCGGCGGGCAGTGGATGGAACTACCTCCAGGGACTCGGGATGATCCAGGTGGACACCTTGGCCGCAGAACTCATCGGCCAGACCGGTGAGCCAGGCTTCGCCCTGACGAACCCTGCCTTCCAGGTAGAGGTCGTCACGTCGGGCGGAACCCTGATGCCGATGTCCAGTGAGACGCTCGTGGGCGGACAGACCTACACCCTCGAGGTCATCACCACGGGCGGCCAACCGGGGATCTTCAACGTGGCGGCCTACTCGGGCGGAGCGAACGACGGGACCTACGGCGGCGGCATGGTCACCACCCTGCAGACGAACTCCCACGGGCGGTTCACCTACACGCCGACCTACACCCAACCGGCCACCGAGGTCACCAACGGGACGGAGTACGGCTACTTCCTCGTCACCTCCGTGGCGGGGCAGGAGTGGTCCTTCGCGCCGTACGCGGTGGCACAGCCGGCCGCTTCGGGAACGCTGAGCCTGTGCGTCTCGGACGTGAACGACATCTGCCAGACCTCCATCGCGGAGGTCACCACCTTCACGACGGGGTACACCGGCTTCTACAACATCTACCCGGAAGGGTTCGCCACGTTGAACGGAGTCCCGGTCCCCAACGCCCTGGTCACGGAGACCTCGGTGAACGTCGCGCTTTTCCAGAACATCGACCCCACCATGCCGCTGTCCAGTTACGCACCGGGCGCTACGCTCGGGACGTACCTGTCCGGTGGTTCCGGTGAGTTCAACTTCTGGACGAACGCGTTCACCGCGGAGACCAACGGCTATCTCCCGACCCAGGTCGTGACCCTGACCGCGACCTACGATGGCCTGACCTCGAACACGGTCACGGTGTTCATCGAGCCCCAGTCCGGTTCGTTCAACACCCAGGACCTGACCATGACCTCGGGCAGCACCACGACCAGCGGCGCGGTCACGGGAGTGCTCACGTTCTCCGGCATGAAGGACGTGAACTACGTGAACGTCAGCATCGGAGGCTCTCCGGGCCAGTACCAGAACACCACCTATCCCCCGGCGTTCTACGACAGCAACAACGGGGTGTACGTGAGCGGGGTGTTCAACGGGCAGATCCCGGTGGACCTCAGCACGGCCGGCATCACGGGCCCGATCCAGATCTCCATGGTGGCGGGAGGCACGAACGACCTTTCGTTCGGCTACTGCTTCTTCGGGTTCTGCTTCGAGAGCCAATCGGTCAACCAGATCACCTGGAGCGACCCCATCGTGTTCCTGCCGGCGACGTTGACCTCGAGCGCGGGTACCCAGACGGTCACGGGTAACGACACCTTCACCTTCGCCGGGACGAGCTACCCCGGAGCCACCGGGACGCTTGCCTTGGAGTGGGCGGGAGGGTCGGAGGTCCTCGCCAGCGGCATTTCCGGGAGCTACACCTTGAACACGGCCACCCTCATGGATGGTGCGTACTCGGTGGTGTTCACGGAGACCGTCGCGGGCCTGACCAGCACCAGCCGGACGGTGACCCTGTACTCCGACAACGAGGCGGCCAGCCTGAGCCAGTTGGTGAAGACCCTGAACGGGGAACTCGCCACCGACCAGGCGACCATCACGGCGGACCAGGCGACCATCACCTCCCTGAACGGCCAGGTGACCAGCCTGAGCGGGCAGGTCAGCAACCTGCAAGGGGAACTGAACACCGCGAACGCGAACATCGCCACTCTACAGGGCCAGGTCTCCAGCCTGTCGGCGCAGGTCACGACCCTCACGGGCACCGTGTCCACGCTCAAGGGGCAGGTCAGCACCTTGACCTCGGAGCTCTCCACCGCGCAGGGACAGGTATCCAGCCTGACCGCGCAGGTGTCGAGCCTTGAGGCCCAGTTGTCGGCCAGCCAGGGGAACACCTCGGCGGAGCAGGCGCAGTTGGCGAACGTCCAGGCCCAGTTGACGGCGGCCAAGCAGACCATCGCCCAGGACCAGGCCACCATCAACGCGGACCAGGGCACGATCTCCACCGACACGGCCAGCATCGCGACCTTGAATGCGAAGGTGACCCAGCTCCAGAACGAGTTGAGCTCGAAGAAGGGCACGGTGGCCCCGTTGTGGTTCAACAGCATCGGGAGCCTGGGGGTCATCGCCATCATCGCGCTGGTGGGAGCCGTGGTCGGTGTGACGGCCTACGTCGGTGGACGCCGGGCGAACCGGAAGACGGGCACCGCCAATCCCCCGTCCTCGGGCCCCGTCCCGCAGACCCCGGCCAACTTGGCTTCCGAACCGTCCGCGAGCACCTCGAGCGCGGGGCGGAAGGCGGCCCTGGACGACGCGATGACGGAGGCGTTCCGGCGGTCCCTGGTGACCACGCTCCAGGCGAGCGTGGCCACCCAGAAGACCCTCCTCGGCCAGGGGAGGGTGGAGGACGCCATGCGCCTGAACGCCCGGGCCCGGGAAGTGGCTCAGGAGGCCCTGACCTACTTCCGGTGAGACGGCCCTACGGGGGAGGGGTCCGCCCCCTCCCCTCAACCCTTTCCCTATCCTTTTTTCCCGATACCTTGGGTCGCCCGCACCTCAGGCACCCGGCATCACAGGTCACGGTTGCCCTATCGGGCGGGGTGCGTTACCGACTGGTAGCCATCCGGCGTTGGTCGTGTCGGGGCGTTCCCCCCGGAAATCCCACCAGGAGTGCCTCCACTTGCGCCAGGGAACGGTTCGTCTGCTGCCGTCTCCGTCGAAAGGCCGTCCGGAGCGCCTTCCGGCTGGGGATGGGGGCGTCGGACCCCAGGCGTGGGCTCCCTTCCGGGCGCTTCTCCTCGTCTTCCCCAGGCCCCGGGCCGGTCGACGACCAAGAGGGGGGAGGGGCCTCCGGATCCGGTCCGGAGGAGGGGTGGCTGTCCCCAACCCCCTCGACGGAGGCTTCGAGGATCTCCTCCGGGACCGGCGGGGGAGAAGCCCCTTGCAACGCGGGGGTCGGCGGTTCCGGGGCCCCATCCGTTCCGCCCCCCGTGGGACCCGGCTCGTCAGGGAGCGCTCCCATCGACAGCGGAGCGGTCACATCTCCCTCGTACGCCTCGGTGGGGGGAGGCGTAGGGGCGCGCTCCTCCCGGGGGGGGCCCCGCCGGTCCGGATGCGCCCGGGCCAGGTGGGTGGGCATGAGGTCACGCGGGAGGCTGACTCCACAGGCGGGACAGAGGTCTGCCGGCACGGTCGTTCCTGATTTCGAGCCCCTTCCTGGTATATGGGCTCGAGGGTCCCACTGGAACCCCGCCTCCCACGGTAAGCCTCTTGAAGGGACCCGGGCCCTCCCCGTCCTCTCCCGGGCACCGGGAGACGTTCCGGGGGAACCATGGGGGGGAGCAAGGATGCCTCCGAACCGGCCCCACGACCTCCCCGGGCCCCGGCCCCCGAGCGGGCCTTCCATCGGCTGGGTCGACGGGTCGTCGCTCATCCCCGGTGGATCATCCTCCTCTGGGTGGTCCTCCTTCTCCTGACCCTCCCGCTGCTCTCCCACGTCTCCGGGGCCACCAGCCCCTCCACCGTCACCCTCCCCGCCTCCAGCCCCAGCCAGCAGGCCCAAGCGCTCTTTTCCCGGGTCTTCCCCAATCTCACCGCGGCCTCCTCCAGTCTGATCGTCCTCACCGGGGCCAACGTCACCGGCCCGGTCGGACGGAACGCCACTCTGGCCCTCACCCGTGCCATCCTCACCGACCCTTCGCTCCAGGCCCTCCAGGGGGTCTCCACCCTCTACACCGCCTATCAAGCCTACCTGGCCGGCCAGGCCGCCCTCGGGCTGAGCACCCTCTCCGGGGCGCTTCGGAACACCCCCTCGCCGCTTTCGGCCGTGAACCAGACCGCGGCCCTCCTCTGGGGAGTGGCCTACACGTACACCTCCACCTGGGAGACGTTGGTCGGCAACGGATCCTCGGGCGCCAGCCATTGGAACTATCCGGCCTTCGAGATGACCGCCCGGGACTACGCGGGAGACCCGCTCGCCCTGGAGAACCTGTCGCTGTTCTACAACGGCACGGGGGTCCCGGGCAACGGGTTCAACGGGACGGCCGACTGCGCCTCCCAGCCCGGCACGGTGGTCGCCTGCTCGACCGCGGTCGTCCTCACCGTCCACGCGCCGGAGCGGGCCAACGCACTCGGCTCGGCCGTCCTCGACCACCTGGGACTGCTCAACTTCACCTCCTGGCCCGCCGTCCAGCGCGCCAGCGCCTTCTGGGTCGGAGGCACGGCCGGGTTGGCCGGCGGTTGGCTGGACTTTCTGTGGACCACCTTCCCCGGACTGAACGAGACCCCGGCCGCGCTGGGGGCCTGGGCCGGCGGGGTCGTGGCCACGGGTACGGTCTGGACCTACCCGCTGCCGGTCCCGTCGGCCCTCCGGTCGAACTTCCTCAGCCCCGGGAACAACGTGACCCTCCTCTCCTTGAGCTACTCCCGGAGCGACAGCAGCGCCCCGGTCGCTTCGGACATCGCGAGCCTGGATGGCCTCATCCCTCCGACCCTGAACCGGGCGGACCCCTCCCACTCCCTGACCTACTACCAGACCGGGGACGCCGCCTTGGTGGTCAGCGAGACCAACCTCATCAACCAGGACACGGACACCATCCTGCCCGTCACCCTGCTGCTCCTGTTGGGCATCATCGTGGTCTACTTCCGCTCCGCGCTCGCCCCGGTGGTCATCCTGACCACGATCGGGATGGCCCTCGCGCTCGGGCTGGGGGCCATGGTATTGCTCTCGCTGGTGCTGGGGCCGTTCACCCAGACCAGCGTCACGCTGCTGCTCACCTTCGTGCTGGGGGTGGGCACCGATTACTCGGTCTTCCTCACGGCCCGGTACAAGGAGGAGCTCATCCGGGGTTCCCCGTCCCGGGAGGCGGTGGTCACCGCGGTGGGATGGGCCGGGGAGAGCGTGGCCACCAGCGGGGTGGCGGTGGTGCTGGCCACGCTCGCCATGGCGCTCTCCGGGACCAGCCTCATCGCCGACTGGGGGAAGGTCCTGTCCATGGGGGTGGCCATCGCGGTCCTCGTGGCGGTGACTTTGGTCCCGGCGGTGCTCACCCTCCTGGGCCCCCGGGTGTTCTGGCCGTACACCGGGGAACGCTTCCGGCGCTATGCGGAGGAACGGAACCGCCGCTTCGCCGCCGGCCAGGGCTACTTCCACCAGGCCAGCACGTTCTCCACCCGGCACCCCGGGGTGGTCATCGGGGTGGTGGCACTGATCTCCCTCCCGCTGGTCTACGTGGCGTTGACCGCCCCCTCCGACTACAGCTACTTCGACCAGTTGCCGGCGAGCGCCCCTTCCGCGGAGGGGCTCTCCGTGATATCGCACGCCTTCGGCCCGGGGTATGTCTTCCCCATGACCGTCCTGGTGACCCTGCAGGCGCCCCCTCTCCCGGCCGGCGGGCCACCGAACGCCACCGAGCTGGGCGAGCTCTCCTATGTGAACACCACCTTGGCCACCTCGGGCGGAGTGGCCCGGGTGGGCTCGCTGTTCGGTCCTCAAGGGGCGGCGCTCTCCACCTGGCTGCGCCTTCCCACCCTCCCTCCGGCCCTTCGGGCGGGCCTGGAGGCCACCGCCACGGACTTTGTGGGGACCGACGGAAGGACGGTCCTCTTCACGGTCTACATGACGGAGAGCGGGCAATCCACCGCGGCCGTCCAGACCCTGGACAGCCTCCGGAGCGAACTGAGCGGCTATGCCACCACCCACCCGGATCTCGTGGCGATCCACTACGGAGGGGCCCCGGCGGTCACCGAGGACCTGAAGGACCAGCTCGCCCAGAGCACGGAGCTCATGTTCCTGGCCATCGTGGTGGGATTGCTCCTCTTCCTCTTCCTCGCGCTGGGGTCGGCCTTGTTGCCCCCGCTCGCCCTGATCACCATCGGGATCTCCGTCGCCTGGGCGTGGGCGCTCACGGCGCTCCTCACGGTGAACGGGTTCGGTCTCAGCCTGTTCTTCTACATCCCTCCGGTGCTGTTCCTGCTCATCATGGGGCTGGGGATGGACTACAACATCTTCCTGTTGACCCGGGTCCGGGAGGAGCGGCTCCGGACCGGTCCCAACACCGGGAGCGTGGTGGAGGCCGTCACCCACACCGGGGGGATCATCACCGCCGCCGGCATGATCCTCGCGGGGGCCTTCTTCTCCCTCACCTTGGCGCACGTGGTGCTCCTGAGGGTCCTGGGCTTCGCGGTGGGGCTCGCCGTCCTCCTGGACGCCATGGTGGTGCGGACCTATCTGGTGCCCGCCCTGCTCCGGACCACCGGGGAGCGCGCCTGGTGGGGTCCCCGATGGGCCCGGCGTCGTTCCTCCCGGGGTCGGTCCCCGGAGGGACCGGCCCCCCCGCGCTGAACGGCCGCGGCCGACCTCCCGAGGCCATCTTTTCTGCCGGGGTCGCCCTGCCCGGGTAGGGGCCGTAGGCTAGCGGGCCCAAGGGGGAGGGCATGCCGACCGCGGAAAGGGGACTGACCTCCTCGGAAGCCGCTCGACGCCTGGCGGAGGGAGGGGCCAACGAGCTGCCCTCCCGCCCGGGCGGGGCCAGGGTCCGGCTGCTCCTGGAGACCGTCCGGGAGCCCATCGTCCTGCTCCTGCTGGTGGCCGGCGTCCTCTACCTGCTCTTCGGCGAGCCTCGGGACTCCATCCTCATCCTCCTCTTCCTGGCGGTCATCATCGGTCTCGACTTCTACCAAGGGGTCCAGACCGAGCAGGCCCTCGCCGCGCTCGCCGCGCTCTCGGAGCCCGAGGCCCTCGTCCTCCGGGATGGGAAGGAGCAGCTCCGGCCGGCCCGGGAACTGGTCCCGGGGGACTGGGTGCACCTGACGGAGGGCAGCCGGGTCCCGGCGGATGGTGTCCTTCTCGAGAGCGCCGGATTGCAGGTCGACGAGTCCCTCCTCACCGGGGAGTCCGTGCCCGTCCCCAAGGAGCCAGCGGACGGGAAGGGTCCCGGGTCCCGCCCGGGAAAGGAGGGGAAGGGGTTCGTCTACGCCCAGACCCTGGTCGTCTCTGGCGACGGGTATGCCCGGGTCCACGCCACGGGGGCCCGCACCGAGGTGGGCCGCATCGCCGGGGCGCTTCGTTCCATCTCCCGGGAGGTCCCTCTTCTCCAGCGGCAGACCCGGGCCTTGGTGCTCTCCATCAGCGCCGCGGCACTCGTCCTGAGCCTGCTGGTCGCCGCCGTTATCGGGGTCACCCGTGACGCCTGGATCCCGGGGCTGCTGGCGGGGATCGCGGTGGCGATCGCCCTGCTCCCCGAGGAGATCCCGATCGTCCTCACGGTGTACACGGCCTTCGGCGCCCGAAGGCTCGCCGAGCGCCATGCCCTGGCCCGACGGCTCTCGGCCATCCCCACCCTTGGGGCGGTGACGGTGCTCTGCACGGACAAGACCGGGACCCTCACCCTCAACCGGATGACCGTCACGGAGGTCCGACCGTACCTTCCGTCCCACCGGGGCGACGCCCAGGGGCCGGGGGAACGGTCCGAAGCGGAGCCCCTCCTCCTGGCCGCTGCCCTGGCCTCAGGCCCGGCCTCCCCGGACCCGATGGACCGGGCGATCCTCGGGGCCTGGGCCGCCCTCCGTGGGACGGAGGACCCATTCCCTCCGGAGCTCCTCCGGCGCGTCCCCTTCACCCAACGTTCCCGGATGACCCTCCTCTTGTGGCGGCAGCCCGGGGGGCAGCTCACGGTGGCGGCCAAGGGGGCGCCCGAGGTGCTTCTCGAGCGCTCTTCCCTCTCCGACGCCGAGCGGGAACGATGGGGCCGCGAAGCGGATGAGATGGCCCGCCGCGGGCTACGGGTCCTGGGGGTGGCCTACCGGGAGCTCTCCGCTTCGGACCCGTCCCCGGACCCGGGGTCGGTCCCGCTCACCTTCCAGGGGCTCCTGGGCTTCGGGGACCCGCTACGGGCCGACGTGCCCCCGGCGATCCGGGAGTGTCGACAGGCCGGCCTCCGGGTCCTGCTGGTGACCGGGGACCATCCCGAGACGGCCCGGAGCGTGGCCCGCCTCGCCGGCCTGGCCCACCCCGAGAGGGTCCTCACCGGGCCGGAGGTGGACCGGCTGGACCCGGCCGCTCTACGACGCGAGGTGCGCCGGGTGGAGGTCTACGCCCGGTTCCGGCCGGACCAGAAGCTCCGGCTGGTCCGGGCGCTCCGGGACGACGGGGAGGTGGTAGCCATGACCGGGGACGGCGTCAACGACGCCCCGGCCCTCAAGGCCGCGGACATCGGGATCGCCATGGGGCTCCGGGGGACCGAGGTGGCCCGGGAGGCGGCCTCCCTGATCCTCCTGGACGATGCCTTCCCGACGATCGTGGAGACGGTCCGGACCGGACGCAGGATCTACGGGAACATCCAGAAGGCCATTGGCTATCTCTTGGCGGTCCACGTGGTCATCGCCGGCATGGCGTTCCTCCCCGTGGCCTTCGGCCTCCCGATCCTCTTGTTCCCGGTCGAGATCGTCTTCTTGCAGTTCATCATCGACCCCACCTCAGCCCTCGCCTTCGAGGCCGAGCCGGAAGAGCCCGGGGTCATGCATTCCCCGCCCCGGGACCCGCGGGCACCGCTGGTGAACGGGCGGGCCCTGGCCTTCAGCCTCCTGCAGGGAGGCGCGGCGCTGGCCGGGACCTTTGCCCTCTATGTCCTCGCCCTCCACGCGGGGCTCGGGACCGCCCCCAGCCGGAGCGAGGCGTTCACGACCCTGGTGGTGGCCAACGTGTTCCTCATCCTGCTGAACCGCTCCGCCTCGGTGGGTTTCCCCCGTTCCCTCCGGATCCCCAACCGGATCCTCACGGGGGTCCTGGTCCTGGCCCTGGGGATCCTCGGGACCTCCCTCTACTTCCCCCCGTTCGCCCAGCTCTTCCAGTTCGTTCCCCTGGGGCCCATACCGCTGGGGATCGCCGCGGCGGTGGGGGTGGGGACCACCCTCTCGGTCGAACTTTTCCGCCGCCGGTTCCACTCCCTGGGGAGGGGAGGCGGTCCCCGGGACCCGTCCCAGGGCCCCGGACGGGCCCCCGAAGCGCGTCCCGCGTCCTGAGCCCCTCCGCCAGGAGGGGCCGCGGGAACGGGTCACGCCCGCGTTCTCGGCGGCCCGGAGGGTCTTTGGCGGCTCCCCGTCGTCCCCCCCGGTCCGTTCGTACCGGCGGGCTCCGGTGCCCGAGGCCGTCGTCCTGGAGAAGGCGGGGCCCGGTCCGGCTCAGAGCCGCTTGGCGTGCGTGGAGACGATGGGCCTAAACCCCCTCTTGGCGTAGAACCGCGTGGCGATCTGGTTCTGGGCCGGGAACTCCGCGGTGACCAGGGAGGCACCCTTCCCCTTGAGCTGACGGACGGTCTCGGAGAGGAGATACTCCCCCACCCGGTGCCGACGGTAGGCCGGCAGGAGATAGATGTCCTGGATGACCCCCTCGCGCTCCGGCAGATAGAAGGGCCTCTCCCGGACCAGGGCCCGGGAGACCCCCACCACCTTCCCCTCGTCCGGCCCGGTCCCTTCCGCCACCAGGAGAAGGGACTGGGGCTGCCCCAGGTCCGCCTGGAGGACCTTCCCCGCCCTCTCCTCGGCATCCTCCCGCACCTTCAGTAGCGGGTCGAACTCCTCGTTCAGCCGCTTGAGCCGGACCAAAAGCCCGGCCATCACCGGGATGTCCTGGACTGTGGCCGGCCGTACCCGCACCCCGTGTACCGGCGGGGTCTCCCCTTCGCCGGCCCCTTCGGCCCCCGCGGCGTTCTCCGTCACGTTTCCTCCTCCATCTCCCCGGAAGGGTTTCCCGTCGGTTCCGGGGGCATGGGAGGGATGAGACCGTTGCGGATGAGCACTTCGGCCAGGCGCTTCGGCCGCTCCATCCGTTCCCGGGCCAGCGCCAGGAACTCCTCCCGGCTCCGGTGGACCCGCGCCAGGCCCAGCTCCACGCAGGTGCTCGCCACGGTCGCGGCCATCTGGGGGAAGACCCCCTCCTCATCCATGGTGGGAAGGATGTGCTCCGGGGTGATCCCCCTTGCCTCCGCCCCCTTGGCCAGTTCCCGGGCCGCGGTGATGACCACCTCGTCCGGGATGCTCCGCGCCCGGGCGTCCAGCACCCCCCGGAAGACCCCCGGGAAGACCAGGGAGTTGTTCACCTGGTTGGGGAAGTCGCTCCGGCCCGTGGCCACCACCTTGGCCCCCGCGGCGCGCGCCACCGCCGGCCAGATCTCCGGTTCCGGGTTGGCGAGCGCGAAGACCACGGGCTCCGGGGCCATCGACCCGATCCCCTCGGCGGTGACCAGGCCGGGCGTCGGGGTGCTGGCCGCCACCAGGACCTCGGCCCCAGCCAGGGCTTCCGGAAGGCCCCCCTTGCGCCGTCCTTCGTTCGTGGAGAGGGCAAGCTCGTACTTCCAGCGGTGGTGGAGCATGAGGGAGTCCATGTCCTCCCGGTGCGCGTTCAAGATGCCGTGCTGGTCCACCACCATCATCGCCCCCAGGTCGGCGTGGAGGGCCTTGAGAAGCCGGGCCGTGGCCAGGTTCGCGGCCCCCGCCCCGAGCAGGACGATGGAGGCGGTCTCGATCCGGCGCCCGGTCAGCTTCAGGGCGTTCAATAGCCCCGCGACCACGGCGGCCGCGGTCCCCAACTGGTCGTCATGCCAGACGGGGATGGAGAGCCGGGCGCGTAGCTCGTCCAGGACCTGGAAGCACTTCGGGCTGGCGATGTCCTCCAGGTTCACCCCGCCGAGCGCCGGTTCGAGCCGCTCCACCGTCTCCACCAGGCCGGAGGCGTCCTTCACCCGGACGGGCAGGGGGAAGGCGTCCACCCCACCCAGGTACTTGAACAGCATCGCCTTCCCCTCCATCACGGGGAGCGCCGCCTCCGGGCCCATGTCACCTAAGCCCAGGACCCTCGACCCGTCCGTCACGATGGCGATGGTGTTCCACCGCCCGGTAAGGTCGAAGGCGAGCCCGGGGTCCCGGTGGATCTCCCGGGAGACCTGGGCGATCCCCGGGGTGTACCAGTAAGCGAAGTCCCGGAGGCCCCGGACCGGCACCCGGGGGACCACCTCGATCTTGCCGGCATAGTGCCGGGCGAGGTCCACCGCCCGGCGGGAGATCTCCCGGGTCTCCTCCTCCGCCTCCCGGGACTGCTGGGACTCCTCCGCGGCCCGGTCCGGCGTGGAGTCCGGTTCGGTCCGGGACCCTGGAAGAGCGCCCCCCATGCTTCCTCCCCGCGGCGAAGGGGGAGGCCGTCCCTTAACCGTTTTCCTCCGCCGGCTTGACCCTGACGGGCCCGGAGGGTCCCCGGCCCCGGCGGAAGTGTTCAAGAGGGCTTCCCGCCATACCCCGGGCAGGGCCGAACATGCCGGGTGGATCCAGCGCCCCCGTTCCCCCCCCCACCGGGCCCGCCCCCGTCCCCCGGGACCCCATGGAGCCCCGGCGGGCGGTGGCCCGACGGGAGTACGAGGAGGCCGTCACCCGGCTCCGCCGGGTGAGGGCCACCCGCTTCCTGCTCTTCGGACAGATCCGCCGGTGCCTGGACCTCCTGGGGGACCAGGCGCGCCAGACCATGGGAGCGGAACGGTACCGGGAGCTTCGGCGGCAGGCCGACGCGCTCACGGTGGAGATCGCCCTTCCCGAGCGGCCGGACCCGGAGGAGCTCGGGGTGGACCCCGCGCTGGCCTGGATGGAGGCCGAAGGGGAGACCGAGGTGCGGGACCCGACCCCGACCCTGCCTCCGCCGCCCACCGCCGACGAGGCGGACCGGGCCGGCCGGACCCTCCGCCAGTGCCTGCGGTACCTCGACGAGGTGGAAGGTTCCCTCCCCGACCTCCACCTGGCGATCCTGGAGGCCGAGGACCGGCTCAAGGCCCTCGGGGTCCGGGTGGACCCGCGGATCGGGACGGGCCCCCCGGAGCTCCCGGATGCCTGAGAGCCCTTTCCCGTACACGGAGTACCTCAGGGACCCGATCTACGGCCTCGTCCCGCTTTCCGCCGGGGAGGCGGCGCTCCTGAGCCTCCCGTTGGTCAGCCGGCTCAAGGGGATCCGGCAGATGGGGTTCGCCTACGCGGTCTTCCCGGGGGCGAACCACACCCGCTTCGAACATTCCGTGGGGGTGCTCCACGCCGCCGGTCTCCTGGCCCAGGGGATCGAAGGGATCTCGGCGAAGGACCTCCTTAGGGTCCGGCTCGGCGGCCTCTTCCACGATGTGGGGCATCCGCCCTTCTCGCACACCCTGGAGCTGGCGGCCCGGCTCTACGGCCGGGAGCTCCGGTCCCCCGAGCTCCTCTCCCAGGTCTCCCACGAGGAGGTCACCCGGCAGCGCGTGACGAGCGACCCCGAGCTCAGGGAACGGCTCTCCTCCCACCCGGAGTTCCGCGGCATCACGTCCCGGGAGGTGGCGGAGATCGCCGTGGGAGTGGGGAAGGACCCCACGCTCAACGCCCTCGTCCACGGGGAGATCGATGCGGACCGGATCGACTACATCGTCCGGGACAACCACCACTGCGGCTTCCCGTCCGGGATCGACGTGCACCTGCTCCCCTCCCTCTTCTGGCGGGACCCCCGGGGCGGGCTCGTGCTGAACCGGGACCGGGCCTACTTCGCCGAGCAGCTCCTCCTCGCCCGGCACCATCTGCAGGTCCGGATCCACGACGAACCCCGGAACCGGGTGGCCGACCTCCTCCTGGCCCGGGCCCTCCGGGCCTACTTCCTCAACGCCGGACCTGAGGCCCGGGAACGCTTCGCCGTCACCGTCCGGGAAGGGGGGGACGGGGAACTGCTGGCCCTGCTCCGGGAGCGGGTCCCCGAGCGGATCCGCGACCTGGAACACCATCTCCAGGGGACCCCGCCCTGGGTGCCGCTGGCCGAACTCTCCTTTGAAAGGCTCTCCCCGGCAGCCCGGTACGCCGCAAGCCTGCTGTTGACCCCGGAGCAGCGCGACCTGGTCGTCCCGCTGACGGCCGCCCTCGGCCGGGCCTTGGGCCAGGAGGTCTTGGTCGACCTCTGGGGTGCCCTCCCGCCGGGCTCGGACCTCAAGGTGGGGGTCCCGGGGGCCCGGGCCCCTCCGCAGCCGCTCAACGGTCTCCCCCTGGTCCGCGGGACCATCCAGGCCACCCACCGGGCCATGGGGATCCGCCTCCACGTGGCCCGGGGGGCCCCGGCGGTCCGCTTGGAGCTCAAGGACCTGCACGCGCGCTACGTGCGCTGGGTGGACCCCTTCTTCACCTTGGAACGGGCCGAACGGACCTTCCGCCGCCTGCCAGAGAGCGAGCGGGAACCCTTCCTCCTGGCGCTGGCCGTGGAGAGCGCGCTCCTCTCCACCGTGCAGCGGGTCCTGGACCGGAGGGTCTTCCGTCCCTCCGCGCTGCTGCTGGCGCTCAGCGCGCTGTTCGAGGCCTTTGCCTCTCCGCCGCTTTCCGAGAGCCGGGTCTTCCTGGAGGAGGAGGGGTTCCCCGCTCTCGTCCGGCTCAGCGGGCTCGCCGAGGCCTGGCGCCGGGCCTTTGGGGAACCCTTCCCGTACGGGGGTTCCGCCGAGAAGGGGGCCGGGACCGACCCCCTGCTGGACTCGGACCGGGAGCGGCTCGAGGCCTTCGGGCTCCTGCTCCACCTCTCCCGGGTGGAGCGCAGGGGGGGACGCTTCCTGCCGCACAGCCGGCATGCGCTCTCCGGCTGGGGCCGGGGATGGGTCCGCCACGGGCTGATGAAGGACCCGGGGCTCGCCCGGGTCCACGCCGAGGCGGTCACGAAGCTCCGGGCCCACCTCACGAAGGAGCAGGAGGTCTACCGGGCCTACTTCGACCTGGCCGGCCGGGCCGGCGGGAAGCTCCGGGAGGAGCGCGCCCGGCATAGGGATGCCCTGCCTCTTCCCGTGAGCCTCTGACCCCCGGCCCTTTCTCCCCTCGGGAACGACGGGGCCGGGCGCACCGGGGTTGCACCCCGGGTAACGAATCGGCCACCGGAGGCGGTTCGATGGGATTTTGTAGCCCACCGACTCCCGCGGCCCGTGACCGAAGTGCTCGCCGGCCTCACCGGGCCGTTCCCCCGCTCCGAGGCGCTGGTGGAGGTCACGCGCCGGGTGGACCGGGGATTGGAGCCGCCGGCATCGGCGGAGCGGCTCTATCGGTCCGAGGCGGACCGGATCGCCCGGCGGGAGGCGGAGCTCAAGTTCGCGTTCGTCACCGGGGGGTTCCTCCCCTGGCCGGACCTCTTCCGCCCCTGGATCGAACAGACGGAGAACCTGGACGCCGGACCGCTCTCCCGCTGGTTCCAGACCAACACGTTCTACCGCCCCCCCCGGGTCTCAGGACCGTTGACCCGAAGGCCCCGGGGGGTCCTCGGCACCCTCCCGCCCCTGGATCCCGACCCCGGCGGCCGGCCCCGGGGCTGGGTGGCCCCGGGCCCCTGGACCTTTGCCCGCCTCTGCGAGGACCCGGGAGGGAAGGGGACGGAGAGGCTCTCCCGGCTTTGGGCGGACCGTCTGGCCCAGGAGGCCACCGCCCTCCGGGCCGGCGGGGTCGGGAGCCTGCTCTTGCTGGAGCCTTCCCTGGTGACGGACCCGCCGGGACCGGCGGAGCGCGAGGGGCTCCGGAGGGCCTACCGTCCCCTGGAAAGGGTCCTCACCGGGCCGGAGGACGGGATCTGGACGTTCTTCGGCGACGCGCTCCCTGTGCTCCCGCTCCTTTCCCGCCTCCCGGGAAACCTTCTCGGTCTGGACCTGACGGAGACCGAACCCCGCCGGCTTAAGGCCTTCCCGAGGGGGAAGACCCTGGGGTTGGGGGTCCTGGACCCGAGGACCTCGCTGCCGGAGGAGCTCCCGGAGATCGTCTCCACCGTGCGCGCCCTGGTCCGCCGGCTGTCGCCCTCGAGGGTCCTTATGGGCCCGGCCGCCTCCCTAGACCTGCTCACCGGCGAGGCCGCCGACAAGAAGCTCACCGTGCTCGCCCGGGCGGCCGAGGTGCTCAACGCCTCCGGGACCCGGGCCTCTCCCCGCCGGGCCCCCCGGCGGGCCCCCGCGGTACGGAGGGTACGCCGGTGACGCTTCCGCTCTTCCCCACCCAGGAGGTGGGCTCGCTGCGCAAGCCGCTCTGGCTGGTGGAGGGGCTGCGAGGGCAGACGCTCTCCCGGGCGGCGAAGGAGGAGCTCCGACGGTGGACCCGGGCGCTGCCGACGGTCTTCCAGGAAGGGGATCTCGCCGGTCTCTCCCCGGAGTCGCCGGTGTCCCGGGACCCCCAGCGCCTCCGGGACCGCGGCGCCCTCTTCCTGCTCCGCTACCTGGAGGCGGCCGGACTGGACCGGGTCTACGACGGGGAGGCCCGGCGGGTGGAGATGTACGAGTACCCCATCCGGCAGATGGAGGGGTTCCGGTTCCTGGGGCATGTGCGGTCGTTCGACAACAAGTACTACCTGAAGGCCGCGTCGGTGGGGCCGGTCGGGCTCAAGGCCCCCTATCACGTGGACGAGTTCCGCTTCGTCAAGGAGCATGCCCACCGCCCGGTCAAGGTCCCGGTCACCGGCGCCTACACCCTGGCGGACTGGTCCTGGAACGAGCACTACCTCAAGCGGCGCCCGGGCTGGCGCGGACCGAGGGTCCGGCGGGCGGCGCAGCGGGACCTGGTGGTGGCGCTCGCCCGCGACGCCCTCCGACCGACGCTCAAGGCCCTGACCGATGCCGGGGCGGACCTGCTCCAGATCGACGAGCCGGCCGGAGGGACGCATCCCGGGGAGACGGACCTCCTGGTGGAGGCCTTCAACGAGAGCACCCGGGGACTGCCGGGCCGCTTCGTCATGCACGTCTGCTATTCCGACTACCGCTCCCTCTTCCCGGGGCTCCTCGAGGCCCGGCGCTGCTCCCAGTTCCTGTTGGAGTTCGCCAACCGGGACTCCCCGGAGCACCCGGGCTTCGAGGACCTGAAGCTCTTCGCGGAGCACAATGACGGACGAGAGGTGGGCGTGGGGGTGCTGGACGTGCACCAGGACCGGGTGGAGACGGCCCCGGAGGTGGAGGACCGTCTCTTGAGGGCGGCCCGGATCCTGAAGGACCCGACCAAGGTGTACGCGAACCCGGACTGCGGGCTCAGGACCCGCTCCCTGGACGTGGCCTGGGCGAAGCTGGGGGCGCTGGTGGAAGGGGCCCGGAGGGCGCGGAAGGCCTTGGCCTAGTCGGTCCCGCCCGACGGGATGGTCGGGGTCCGGGCCAGGAGACGCCGTCGCCACCGCACTTCGGCGAAGGCGGTCAGGGAGAGGAGGAGGGGGAAGATGGCGATGAGGGCCACGGCGACGCCCCCGTGGGCGATCCCGACCACCCCGAAGGCGAGGTAGAGGAACCCGAGCCCGGCGACGAGGAGCAGTCCACCGACCCAGGCGTTCCTCCGCGTGCTTCGCTCGAACGCGTTGCGGTCGGTGCGCAAACGCTCCGCCAGCCGTTCGTCCAGGCGGGGGGTGTGGCTCGTCCGCACCTTTTCCCCCGGGCTACCCGTGCCGGTCACGTTCCCCACCACGTGGGTCCCCTTCATGAAGTTCACCCTTGCCCGGGCCCCCCCGGCGGGAGACCGAAGGAACCATAGCCCCCCTTCCGCTGGGCCCCCGCGTGTCCGTCCTCCTGGCCTGCAACGGGGTGGTCGGCTGCAACGTCTTTGAGGAGGCCTACCTGCTCTCCGGTGACCTCCTGGTGGTGGTCCTCGCCCTGCTCTCGCTTCGATACCTGGGGTACCGGCGAGCCGGGGCCGGGCTGTGGCTCTCCCCGGTCTTCTACACCTACGTGCTCCTCTCCCTGTTCTACAGCCTGTACCTCTCCACGAGCCTCGCCACCTTGAGCGACCCCGCCTGGCTGGTGGGCTCGGTCCTCTCCTGGGGGGCGGCCTCCGCCGGGGGGATCGCCCTGGGGTGGCTGGTGGGGGGGGAGGTCTCCCTGCGTCGCCGACCCGGCGAGCCCCCGTACTACCAGGGAGGGCGCTTCCTGGTGGGCATCCAGGAGGCCCTTCTCCTTCCCCAGCTCTTCGTGGCGGTGGCCGACCTCTCGGTGGTGCTCGCCCACTTCCCCGCCGGACCCTCCCCGTCCCTCTCGCTCACCCTGGGCCTGGTGGAGCTCTTCAGCGGGGCGTTCTTCCTCGCGGACGCCTTCTTCAGCATCGTCTGGCCGGCCCGGGTCTCCCGGCGCGCCCACCCGGCCTCCTCCGCCTGACGCCGGTGGGACATCCGGACGCGCTTCCTGGGGCTCAAGCCCCGATCCCCAGGCCTTTCCCGTCCTTCGTCAAGGGTTATATGGGCCGTGGGGGGTCGTGAGCACGCTTAGGGGCCCTAACCATCATGACCGTCTCCACCCGGGTCGCCTCCCCCCTCAGCCACGAGGACCGGCTCTTCTGGGAGGCCCTGCGCGGCACCTCCCGGGGCCTGGGCCGGCTCCTGCAGCAGGACCTGCGGCAGGCCCGCCTCACCTCCCCCCAGTACTGGGTGCTCCACTGCCTCAAGCTCCACGGCCGGGTCCACTCCGGGAAGCTCTCCCGGTGGCTCGACGTGACCCTTCCCACGGTCAGCGGGGTGGTGGACCACTTGGAGAAGCTGGGGTACGTGAAGCGGTCCCCCTCCCCTTCCGACCGGCGCCGGATCCTCCTCACGCTCACCCCCAAGGGGAACCGGCTTTTCCGTCAACTGGAGAGGAGCCAGGAGCGGTTCGGCCGGAGCCTGGCGCAGCTGCTCCCCGGCCGCGAGCGCACCGTGGTCACGCGGGCGTTGGTCCGCCTCTCCGAGCACCTGACCCCCGAGCACGGGCCCTGCGAGGACTGCGGGCAGCTCTCCGCGTCCGGCTGAGGCGCCCCGGAGCGGGCCGGTCCCGCGGGAACGTCCTCCCCGATCTCCCGGGCTAGGGCGTGAGGCACTCCGCGCCCTCCGGGGTGAGGAGGAAGGTCCGCTCCCACTGGGCGACCAAGCCCTCGCGGACCTCCACGAAGACCGGGTAGGTCTGCAGGTGTCGGCGCTCCTTCATCAGGGCCGCCCGAAGCTCTTCCTCCGGGACCCACCGTAGGCAGAACGGCAGCGTCCGGAACCGTTCGAACGCCTCGGCCAGCGCCGGGCTCCGTTCGGGGTCCGGCGGCTCCCGAAACCGAAGGATGTTCCCGAAGGGGCCGTTGCGGATCCGCCCGCCCCCCCCGGTGGCGAAGGGTTCGATCGCCACCACCTGGCCGGCATGGAGCGTCTGGGAGGAGAAGCCCGCCACGTTCGGGATGGAGACGCCGGCGTGGAGGAGGTACGGCTCGATGGTGTGCCCGCTGAGGTTCTCCACCGGCCGGTACCCCTGGGCCCGGATGGCCCGCTCGATGGCCAGGGAGAGTTCCCGGGTCTCCACCCCATCCTTGAGCAGGGCGCCGGCGGACTCCTGGGCCGTCCGGGCGGCCTTCAAGAGCCCCGCGTGCCGGCCGGAGCCCACTTCCACGGTCACCGCGGTGTCGGAGATGGCCCCCCCCAGGTGGGCCCCCACGTCCAGCTTCACCAGGTCCCCGGTCCGGAACCGGTAGTCGTCTTCCGGATCCGGGGTGTAGTGCGCGGCCTCCTGGTTCGTGGAGAGGTTCGCGGGGAAGGCCGGGAGAGCCCCCCGGGCGCGGATGTGGCGCTCCACCTCCTCGGCCACCTCCCGGCGGCTCGCTCCAGGGACCAGGAGCCCGGCCCCCAGCTCCCGGGCCTCGGCGCCGATCTTACCGGCGCGCCTCCAACGGTCGGCGTCCTCGACCATGGTTCCCGGTCTCGGTCCGCCTCTATTAAAACCGGCGGACGGGCTCCCGCTCGTTCGCCCACCGGTCCACCACGGTGGAGGGGACCCCCCGGGGAGCGGGGGAGGCCGCGACGTAGGCGGCCACCCGGGACCCGAAGGTCCTCCGGGCCTCCTGGAGGTCCCGGACCGGAGGGCTCCCATGCCGGTTCGCCGAGGTGGACGTGAGCGGCCCGGTGGCGGTCAAGAACGCCCGCGCCCCGGGGTGGTCGGGCACCCGGACGCCCAGCCGGCCTCCGGGGCCGAGCACGCCCGGGGCCCAGCGCTGCCGCGCCCGGGGGCTGGACCGGAGGAGGAAGGTGTACGGCCCCGGCAGGTGGACCCTCAGGACGGCCCGGTCCCGGGCGGAGAGGAGCGCCCACGGCTCGATCTCCTCCAGCGAGGAGAAGGCCACGGAGACCGGCATCCCCTCGGGCCGTCCCTTCACCTCGGCGAGCCGGCGGAGCGCCTCCGGGCGGGAGGGGTCCGCCCCGAGCCCCCAGAGCGTGTCGGTGGGATAACAGACGACCGCGCCGGCGCGCACGGCCCGGACCCCCTCGTCCCAGGGCGTCCTACGGGCCCGCAGAGGTGGGGACACGAGCCCTCAATGAAGGTACTCCTCGTCCACCCGGGTGTAGGGGACGAGATCCTCTTCCCGGAAGTACAGGGCCAGCTCCCGGGCCGCCGTGGGCAGGCTGTCCGAGGCGTGCACGACGTTCGGGGTGAGGGAGAGGGCCAGGTCTCCCCGCAAGGTCCCCGGCGCGGCCTCCCACGGCTTGGTGGCCCCGTTCAGGGCCCGGACCACCGCCACCGCGTGCGGGCCCTCTACGGCGAGGGCGAGGACGGGACCGGAGGTGATGAAGCGGACGAGGTCCGGGAAGAAGGGCTTCTCCCGGTGCTCCTCGTAATGACGGTGGGCCAGCTCGGGCGGGACCTGGAGGAGCCGGGCCCCTACGATCTTGAGACCCTTACGTTCGTAGCGGGAGAGAACCTCCCCCATGAGGCCCCGCCTTACGCCGTCGGGTTTCACCAGCACCAAGGTGCGCTCCAGGGCAGGATCGGGGGGCATGGGAGGCGCACTCCGGGGTCAGGTCAAAAGGCTGACGGGGCGGCCTTCGCCCCTAGGGCCGGGGCTACCCGCGGTGGCCCACCGACCGGGCCCCCTCGCAGTGGGGACGGTAGCGGCATGCCCCACACTTCGACCAGCCCGGGTCCGTCTCTCCCTCATACGGGGAGCGGACCTCCGCCAGGAGGGAAAGGACCTCGCTCCGGGCGCGGGCGTCCCAGGGGACCTCCCACTCGCTCCCGTCCCCGTAGACCAGGAGGCCGAAGGGCGGAGGGACCCCGGTGGCCTCCTCCAAGAGGAGGCAGTAAGCCTCCAGTTGGACGTGGTGGGAGAGGAAGGGGCCGCGGGCCGGCCGGGGGCGTGACTTTATCTCGACGGGGACGAGGGCGCCCCGGACCTGACGGATCTCGTCCGGTCGACCCCTCAGGCCGTAGCGCTCGGAGACCCAAAGCGGGGTCCCCTTCCCCGGCGTGCCGTCGGAGGCGAGGACCCGACCCCGCCGCCGGGCCCGGCGGGCCAGCCGGAGGCGGTGGAGCGCCCACGCGAGGAGGAGGAGCGCTCCCAGCGGAAGGGCGACGAGAAGGAGCGCGGGCCCGGAGAGCGCGGGAAAGGTCAGTGGAAGACCCACCACAGCCACGCCCCCAGCAGGCCCAGGGAGAGGAGGAGCCAGGCCGCGCTGCCCCCCAGGGAGACGCCTTGCTCCCGGAGATGCCGGTCCTCGAGGTGCCGGTGGGAGCGGCGCCCCCTCCGTAAAGAGACGGGCTCCCCGGGCCCGAAGGCCCCGGGGGGCACCGCCTCCGGATGGGTACGGTAGTACCACGCCCGGCGACAGAACGCGTACTCCCCGAGTTCGCCGGCCGACACGAACCGGACCGGGGGGCGGGGAACGGTCCGGCCCATGTGGGTGGGCGGGGCTCCCTGGCTTAAGCCTGTGGCCCTCGAGTGGAAACGGGCGAGGAAACGCCCCCGCGGGGAAGTGTTTCATCCCCTCCCACCGACGGTCAAATAGGGACCTCCGCTCCGGGGGATGGGGGAACGGACATGCCCACCCGGTCGAAACCGAAGAAGACGAAGAGGACGAAAGCGAAGAGGAAGACCCCGAGCGGAAAGCCGTCGCTCTGGATGAACAGCGTCGCCGTCCTGGTCTCCGACCGGGAGCGGGCCAAGGCCTGGTACCGGGACCACCTGGGGCTGTCGGTCCTGGCGGACGAGGACCACTGGGTGACCGTGGGAGGCCGCGGCCTCGGCGGGGCCATCCACCTGTGCCTGGTCTCCGAGGCCGGGGAGGGCGCGACCCTGGAGCCGGGCAACACTGGCATCTTGCTCCGGGTCAAGGGCAACTTCGAGAGGGCCTGCCAGGCCCTGGAGGCCGCGGGCGTGACCTTCTCGACCCCTCCGACGAAGGCCGATTGGGGGACCTATGCCGTGGTGGCCGACCCGGACGGCAACGAGATCGCCCTGATGCCGGCCTGAGCCGGGTCGACGGGGGCCGGGACCCTCACGGGGGAGGGGCTTTCTTCTCCGGGGCCGGAGAAGGGGCCTTCTTGGGGGCCCGGGCCCGGGGGGTCTTCCCGCCCTTCTCCCCCGCGGGAGGGGAAGGGGGGGCTGCTGCGGGGGGCCCCGGCGCCGGTCCGGACGAGGCGGCCGGGGCGCTCTCCGGGGGAGCGGCAGGCTCCGAGGGGGCAGCGGCAGGGCTCGCCGGGACCTCCGCGGGCGGAGGGGCCTTGGGCTTCGGGACGGCGGTGGGGATCGGGGTGGAGACCCGGGTGGAGAGCTTCCGCAACGAATGGGCCCGGGTCCACTTGAGCCGGTGCCCCACCCGGTGATAGGTGACCTGGTGCTTCCGGCAGGTCCCGGAGCAGAAGTAGAAGACGCTCCCATCACGCTTGACGAACATGAGCCCGCGCCCGGGTTCGATCTCCCCGGCGCAGAACGCGCACTGGCGCTTCACCACCATGATCGATCCCCGACGGGTCCTCCCTTCAGCGCACCGAGAGCTTACGCGCTTCCCGGGCGGTCTCCCTCAGGATGAGCACGTCGCCCACCCGGACCGGGCCCATGACGTTCCGCGTGATGATCTTCCCCCGGTCCCGCCCGGCGAGGACCCGGACCTTGACCTGGGTGGCCTCCCCGGCCATCCCGGTGCGTCCCACCAGCTCCACCACCTCGGAGGGGGAGCCCTTGTCGTCTGCCATGCTCTTGAGCCCGGCTTCCTACGGTAAGTTCACTTCTTCAAGGTCACGAAGGTCTGGGAGAGCTCGTCCAGGAGGGGTTTCCCCTGGCCGGGCTCGACGACGGCCACGCTGGCGGCGGACTTGGTGAGCCCCGCCATCTGGCCCAGGCGTTGCCGCTTCGGCACGTAGAGGTAGGGGATCCGCTTCTCTTCGCAGAGCATGGGGAGATGGATCAGGATCTCCGCCGGGTCCACGTCCTCCGCCAAGAGGACGAGCTTCGCCTCGGAGCGTTCGGAGCTCTTGGTGACCTCGTTGGTCCCGACCCGGATCTTCCCGGTCTCCCGGGCCACCTGGACCAACTGAAGGGCCTTGTCGGCGACGTCCGTGGGGGTCTCGAACCGGATGAAGACTGCTTTCGCCATGGTCACCTCGCGTCAGCGGGACCCCGCAGGGGGGTTCCTCGGCTCACGGGCCCGGCCGCGTACCGGCCCCCGTATTTAACGCTCGTGGAAGGCCCACCAGGCGCCCCGTCGCCCGAGGTCAGACGGCCAGATGGTGGTGGGCGAGGAGCGTCGTGGGCTCCTTGAGCAGGCTGGAGGCGAAGGCCTCGGCCTCCTTCGCCGTGCCGCGCCGATACTCCTTCGGGAGCCGGTCCGTAGCCCCCTCAGGCACAGACCCCATGAGGATGCCGTCGGCCTCCGTGATGCTGCCGCTCGGGTCCACCAGGAAGAGGCGGGGGTTCCCGCCCAGCGTACTGGCCAGGAGCATGGAGGCCCCGAGCGGCCTCCGGCTCCGCTCCAGGGTGGCCTTCCAGAAGATCGACCGGAGGGCCTGGGCCCAGACCTCGGGGGTCGTCCCCTTGAACGACCCGAGCTCGTGCGTGACCATGGCGATGTCCGCCACCAGACCGCTGCCCGCGAGGAGGATGGAGCCGCCCACGGGGGTGACCTTCCCGGTGAGCTTGGGCCCCACGCAGGGGACCGAGGTCTGCTTCCGGTAGGCGGCGGTGATCAGCACGCCCCCGTCGTACACGAGCCCGGCCACCGGCGCACCCCGCCGGGCGGACTCCCGCGCGTACTCCACCTGGTAGAGGCGGCCATCGGGGGAGAAGAGCAGGTCCTTGTCGAACCCCTGGGCGAGCGGGCCTGCTTCCTGGGCGTAGGAGACCAGCGCCGCCCGGACCAGCTCGGCCTTGCTGGCGAACGGGCCGGTCCGTACCACGGCCTCCAGGTATTGGTCGATCTCATCGGGGATCACGGTGCGTATCTCTGACATACGCCATAACTCCGTTTTAACGTATGCTCAATGTATATTTAACGTATCCTGACCATCTAAGCCAAATCCCCTACGGAGGGGGGTTCCGGCCCCGGACGGGAGGAGCTTAAGGGGGCCATGATCCGGTCCAGGGCCTCCCCCACCGCGCGCTTCAGGTCTGCCGGATGCAGCCCCCCCGTCTGCCAGGCGGCGAGGAGCGCCTCCTCCGTGCTGAACTCCACATCCCCCCCGAAGCGGGGGGGGCGGTGCACTGTCAGCCGGCCCTCCCAGGGCAAGGTCACGTAACGGGCCAGCTCCAGCACCGGGTTCCCCTCCACCTCCTTGGCCGGGCAGAACGCCTTCTGAAGCCGTTCCTCGATAAGCTCCCGGGACGACGGGACGGGGATGCCGGACTCCGGGTCGCTCTTCGACATCTTTCGCTCCACGCCCCCGGAGTCGTCCATGCTCATCCGTCCCCCGCCCTTCAGCGACGAGACGAGCGGGGTGTGCAGGGCCACGGGCACGGGCCAGCCGTAATGGTGCGCCACCTCCCGGGCGAGCACGTGGGCCCGCCGCTGGTCCATCCCGGCATAGGCGAGCTCCACCGGCAGTTCGAAGATGTCCGCCACCTGCATGGCCGGGTAGAACAGCTTGCTCGCGTCCACCTCCTCCTCCCCCTCCTTCCGCCCCATGATGGTGATCGCTCGTTTTGCCCGGGCGAGGCTCATGGCCTTCGCCACCCGGATGACCCGCTCCCAATACTCGGAGCGGCCGGTGAGCTCGGAGGCCCAGCGGAAGGTCACGCCCTCGCCGATCCCCAGCCCGCGGAAGACGTGCTCCATGGCCCGGCCCGAGGCCCGGATGCGTTCCCAGGACCCTCCGAGCTTGTCGTTGATGTACGCGTGCCAGTCCGCGAGGAAGACGGTGACGCGGAACCCCGCGGCCGTCAGGTCCCGGACCTTGGCCAGGGTGACCAGCTGGCCGACGGTGAAGCTCCCGCTCGGTTCGTAGCCGATGTAGGCCCGGGGGTGCTCCTCCCGGGCGAGGAGAGCCTCCAGCTCCTCCCGGACGAGCACCTCCGCGCTGTTGCGGAGGACCCGGTGCAGCCGCTCGGTGCGGTCCATGGTACCGGGGACGGAACGCCCTTTAATTAGAAGGTGGCCCCGGCCCCGGGTCATCTTCGGGAGAAGGGGGAAGGTCGTCTAGCGGCTCTTGGAAGGGATCCGACATCCCAGGCGGGAGGAGCTCCGAGAGCTCCCGACGGTCCTCCTCGGCCTGCCGCCGCGCGCTCCGACGGAATCGAAGCCCCTCCACCGCCAGGGCCACGAGGGGCACGAGCAGGACGACCCCCAGGCTCTCGAGCAGGCTCAGCCACAACGGCGGGGACGCGGTGGTGGCCGGGGCCTGGGAGACCGCCAGGGACCCGGACCAGTTCCCCCGCTCCGAGCTCGCGGAGAGCGACCGGTATCCCGAGATGGAGGGGTCGTAGATCCCCTGGAAGGAGACCGGGTAGAGCACCGTCCCGGTCAGGCTGGTCACGTTGATCCGGTACGAGACCTGGTAGGTCCAGGCGAGGTCACAGACGTAGAGCCCGCAGTTCTCTCCCGCGGGCGGCGGGAGCGGGTGGGTGACCCCGGCCCCGTCCAGCGTGACGGCCCCCCACGGGCAGTTGCCCTGGGTGCGGGCCGGGACCGTGAAGGAGCTCCGCGTGGCCCCCGTCAGGGGAAAGCCCAGCCCCAGGACGACCGGGCGCTCCGGGGTGACGGTGACGTTCCCCGCCCCACAGGGAACCCCGAAGGAGACGATCGCTCCCAGCGGGTCCTGGTACGTCAGGTTGAGCCAGGGCCAGGAGGGGTTCCCCCGGGGAAGGGTCTGGAAGCCCTCGGAGACCTCGGTGAGGTTCCCCCCGACCCCCCCCGTGACCGCGGTCACGTTCATGTAAAGCTGGGGTGGCGCGCCCGTGGGGGCGGCCCCGGGGGGGCTCGACCCCTGGTAGATCCAGTGGTCCCCGACGGAAACGGGGCCGATGGTGTAGGTGGGTTCCCGTTGGGGTGGGATCAGGGCGGGAACCACCAGCAGCGAGGCCACAAAGAGGGCCAGCCAGAAGACCAGGTGCCAACGTGCCCGCATCCTTACCCCCTATCCCCTGGAGGAAAAACCGTTGGCGATGCGGGCGCCTTCCCCGGACCGGGGCCGCATGCCCAGAGGGGGCGTTTTGCGGAGACCAAGCCTATATAGACTTACCCGAGGTAATACACACCGACGATCATGGCGGAGGCGGCCATCGGGGCCGGACCCCTCCCGGGGAAGGATCCCCCAGGCCGGGAAGAGGCGGTACGGAAGCTCGCGGAGGCGCTCTCCCTTCCCGGGCCGGTCTCCGCGCGCCTCTGCGAGGCGGGGTATCTGGACCCGGCCCAGGTCCGAGCGCTCCCCTTGGAAAGGCTCGAGGAGCTGGGACTCTCCCGGGAGGAGGCAGGACGGGTGAAGGGTCAGGGCTCCCCCGGAGGGGAGGGCGACGCGCTCCTGGAGAAATGGCTGGCCTCCCGGACCCAGACCCGGGGGAAGGGACGCGGGGCCCGCCGGCGGTCCCCGGGACCGAGTCCCGGCGGAAGCGACGCGCTGCGCCGCTGGATCGCCGGGGACGACACGGTCCTGGAGGCCTGGGTCGGGGAGGAGGGCGCTCACCTGCCCTCCGCCGAGGCCCTTGGCAACGCGGGGGGGAGCCCCGCTCCCGCGGCCTCCCCTGCCGCGGACGCTCTCGCTTCCACCCGGGCACCCCCCTCCCGGGCCCGGGGGGGTCGCCCCGGACACGGGGCCATCCCCGAGGACCTTAGGGAGCGGGAGGAGGCGGTCCTCAACTGGCTCACGGGCGTCCTGGAGAAGGCCCGGAGCGAGTCCTTCGAGCCGGGGGAGCTCCTTCGGGAGGCGCAGGAGCTGACCCGACAACTCCATGACGAGCGGGCCCGCCGACGGGGCTTGGAAGAGGAGCTGGAGCACGTCAAGAAGGGCTCGGTGGCGGTGATCAAGTACGTCCGCAACCGGGAGGCCCGGGCCCGAGAGGAGTCCCTGGCGAGCCGGGAGGCGGAGATCCAGGAGCTCAAGCGTCAGCTGGAGAGCGCCCGGGGTTCCGCCAGCACCGGGGACGCGCAGCGTCTCCTGGGGGAACGGGACCGGGAGATCCGGGAACTCCGGGAGGCCCTCGCCCGGGCCCAAGAGCAGCCCGGGACCAGCCCCGGGGCCCAACGGGAGATCTCCCTCCGCTTCCAGCAGGAGCTGGAGGAGAAGGAGCGGGCCTTCTCGGAACGGGAGGCGGAGCTTCGGCGGAGGATCATCCAACTGGAGGAGACCGTCCAGAACCTGAAGGCCGAGAAGGAGCTCAACGACCGGCACGCCCAGCTCACGAAGCTCGACGGCAAGGCCCTGGGGGCCGAGGTCAAGAAGAGCCTCTCGGACCTGGAGGCGCGGGAGCGCGAGCTCGCCCTGAAGGAGAGCGGGGTCAAGTCCCGGCTCGAGGAGCTCATGCTCCGGGCCGACGAGATGGAGCGGAAGCTCCAACCGGTCCAGTTCAAGGAGAAGGAGCTCATCCACTGGGAGGAGGAGCTCCGGATCAAGGAGCAGACGCTCCAGGGCCAGCTCCGGGAGCTGACGGAGGCCCAGAAGATCTCCACGGACCCGGAGGTCCTCATGAAGACCAAGCGCCTGGCCGAGCTGGAAGGGGAGCTCTCCCGGAAGGAGGAGGAGCTTAGGACCCGGGAGACCTACCTGCACCAACGGTTGGAGGAGCTCCAGAAGAAGGAGCGGGAGGTCTCCGACGAGGACCTCCAAGAGGCCCGGGCCCAGATGAAGGAGGAGGTGGAGGCGAACAAGGTGCGCACCGGTGTGCCCCGCCTCGACGACCTGCTCTTCGGGGGCGTCCCCCTGGGCACGAACATCCTGGTGAACGGTCCGGCCCACACCGGGAAGGAGCTCCTGGCGCGGCTCCTGGCGGCGGAGGGCCTGAAGAAGGGGGTGCCGATCCTCTGGATCCTTTCCGACAAGGCCACCACTACCGTCCGCGAGGAGATGACCGCCATCCTCCCCGCCTACACGGAGTACGAGAAGCGGGGCCTGGTCCGCTACGTGGACCTCTACTCCATGAGCCTGGGGATCACCTCCACGGACCCTTTGGTCACGCTCCTCTCCGCCGACGACAAGAACGTGCTGGAGAACGTCTCCCGGGCCGTGGACGAGGCCGCCAACGCCTTCCGCAAGAATTCCGAGTACTACCGGCTGGTCTTCGAGTCCGTGAGCACCGTCACCGCCTATCTGGACGTGGCCAACACCCTGCGCTTCCTCCAGCCCTTCCTGGGAAAGCGCAAGATGGACCACGCCCTGAGCTACTACGTGGTGGACGCGGGGATGCACAGCGAGAGCGACATCCAGCTCTTAGAGCATCTGATGGACGGGTCCGTCAACCTCAAGGTGGACCAGTTGAAGACCTACCTTTCCGTCAAGGGCCTGGGGGAGGTCCAGTCCCGGGCCTGGATCACCTACAACTTCACCCGGCGGGCCTTCAACATCGGGTCGTTCTCGCTGGACCACATCCGGTAGGAGCGCCCTCGGCCCCGGCGGGAACGCATCGACCCCTTAGGACGGGTAAGGCGCCTGCTTGGAGCGTACCTGTCGGGCGATGAAGGGCGGACGGAAGAGATGCCTCCCCATGCCTGCCGGCCGCCCCGGTCTCCCTATCGGGGATGACCGCCCGACCGGAGGTTAATGTACCGGCCGGAAGATGAGGGAAGTGCGAGGCCCGGAAGCGCCGGTGGGCGTCCCGACCTTGTACATATATACGGGCCCCCGGGGGGTCAGGGCACCCCTCATATCCCTATCAGGTCGGCCTGCGTCCCCCCAGCGTTTCTGGTACGGATATACCGGCTTCCGGGTCGGTCTCCTGCCTGGTCCGCCAGGCAAGAGCAACCATGTCGAGCGCAACCGCTCCCCCCGAGAACCCTGACACCCCCGCCCCTTCCTCGACGGCCAAGCCGGACCGCCGCGGCATGGCCACCGTGGTCGCCGTGATGATCATCCTGATCATCCTGGTGGCCAGCGGGGTGGGCACCTACCTTGTCCTTCCGGCCAGCAACAGCGGCTCGAGCGTGACGAAGAACACCGTCACCACCTGTCAGCCGGCCAACAGCCCCAAGTGCAGTAGCACCACCGTCCTGAACCACAATGCCCAGGTCAACGTCGCCTATTCCTCCGTCCAGAATGGCCAGTTGGTCCCCATCAGCGTGGGGCTGCCCAACGGCCTCATCGGTTCGTCTTACACCTACTTCTTCGGCAACGGGGTCTCCGAGACCACCGCCACCTCCACCGTGAGCTACGCCTACCCGACGCCCGGGACCTACTATGTCTACGCGGTGGCGACGGATTCCAGTGGCGCGCTCCACGACAACCTGGGAGCGCTCGCCCCGGTCACGGTCACCGGATCCTTCACCGCGGACATCCTGGGGAACCTGGTCCAGACCGCGGGACAGGTGGTGGCGAACTCCACGGCCACCTCCGCCGCCTCCTCGGTGATCCGCCCCGGCGGGACGGTCACCCTCGGAGCGTGGGTGAGCTCGCCGCCCACCAACCCCACCACCACGGTGGGGACGCCCTACTACGTGGTCAACCGCACCGCGCCCGTGACCCTGGGGACGGCCTCGGGGACGGGCGGTTCCCCCGGCAGCCCCCTCACGGTCACCGTGACGGCCTCCTCCAGCGCCGCGATCGGGGGCTACCCGGTGACCTTCGCGGTCCCCACCACGTTGGTCTCCAACGGGGTGACGGAGAACGCGTGGAGCAACTACACGTTCACGGTCTTCGTGGGCTCCAACGCGGCGGGCGGCGGGGCCGCCCCCATCGTGCACACCTACCCGAGCCCCCCGAACC
>JAKAVY010000047.1 GCA_021827405.1 Thermoplasmata archaeon | reverse complement strand
AACCGGGCCAGCTCGAGCGCCTTCGCGACCATCGCCTGCTCCTCGCTCAGCTTCTGCAGGACCACCTTCGCCACCGAGACCTCTTTCCCCTCGGTCCTCAGCAGCGCCACCACCTGGATCTGTCGCAGCACGTTCGCCAGGTGTTCGATAGGGACCCTCTGCCTCGCGGCCTTCTCCACTCGCCACTGGATCCACCGGTAGAAGAGCAGCCCCACCACGCACAGGAACGCGTGCACCTTGATCCGGCCGTCCCGTCGGTGGAAGATGGGCATCACCGGCATCAGCAGCACGTCCTTCAGGACGTGGAAGTCCTCCTCCTGACCGCTCCGGGCGAAGTAGGTCTGCACGATCTTCTTGTCGTCCCAGTCCACCCGGTCCGTGAAGACCACCGTCCTCCCGAACCCCTGTCTCCTCCTCTCCTCCGCCTCCTTGTCCACCCACGCCCGCACCGTGAACCGAGGCTGCCTCTTCCCGAACGACTGGTCGAGCGTGACCCCGACCCGGTACCGGAACGCCCCGCGCCACTTCTTCGGCACCAGGTCGCTCACCCTCAGCGCCACGCTCTCCCGGGTGCTCCTCCGTCCCCGGTGCGGCTTGGAGAGCTTCCTCGCGATCTCCCGGCTGCCCTCGAGGAAGCGGGCCTTCGCCCGTTCGAAGTCCCGCTCCTGCCGCTTCCTCCCAGCCTCGTTGTACGCCACCACCACGACCCCCTTCACCCCCATCACCTCTCGGGGGGCTCGGAACCCCCGGATCTCGGTCTCCTTCGGCGTCGTGTACAGCGTTCGGTACGCGCTCGCGGGCCTCGCCAGGAGGTCCTTCACCTGGTTGCGCTTGAGCGAGGAAACGAAGTGCGCCTTCGCCGCCCCCAGGGCGGCGAACCCCGGCTTCGAGTTGTTCCCCTTGTCGAAGACGAAGCAGAGCTCCTCGGCGGCCGCCCCCATCTTCACCAGCTTCTCGGTCATCTCCCCCACCATCTCCCGGAAGAGGCGGGCGTCGTTCACGTTCCCGGGGTAGGTCCGGTGGAAGACCGGCAGGCTCCGCTCGGTGGTGGCGAGCGCGAGTCCCACGAGCTTGGCCTGGTGGTTCCCGTCCTTCGGGTAGCCCGTGCGGGGGAGCTGCCGGTCGAGGTCGTCGAGGTCGGGCTCCTGCTCCGTGGAGAAGTTGGTGGGGTCGAAGAAGACCAGGGCGGGGCGGTGCCCCTGGGCGACGAGCCGCTCGCCCAGGCGGAGGGTGACCGCCTCCACGACCTGCGGGGTGAGCTGGTCCATGTCGTCGAGGTAGCGTCGGCAGGAGAGCGAAGGTACCCCGGGGAGGAAGTGGAAGAGCGAGTGGGAGGCCCACTCCCCCATGCCGTTCTTGCTGACCGGCTCGTGGGCGCGACCGGCGATGAAGGCGAGCAGGGCTCCGGCGGCGGCGCGGCTCCCGGTGATCTCCTGGACGGTCCGGGAGGACCCCAGGGCCTTGTCGGCGGCGAGGACCGCTGCCGAGATGCCGAAGGGATAGGGTAGGAACTCGAAGCCCTGGAGGCCACCCTCGGCCGGGGAGGTGAGGCGCTGGATCACCTCGTCCTGGGTGCCCAGGTAGACCTCGGCGGTGTTGACCACGTGCCCGTCGCGCCGTCCTTTCTGGATGAGGTAGACGTAGGTGGACTTTCCCCGGCGGCGGAAACGGAACTGCACATTGTGGCATGCCACCTACGCGGATAAGCGCTACCCATTAGTTGCCATTAGAAACAAGGAGCGACTCGAATTAGAATGAATTGCCCCCTACGCTCCCTCGAGGTGAAAGGAGCACGACCGCCAAAGTCCGGTCGGACCCGTCAGGCGGTGACCGGCGGGGGAGCGGCGCCCTCGAGCTCCACGCGCTCGGGGCGGGCTGCCGGATGGACCAGGGTCAGGGCTTCGCGTCCCCCCGTCGCCGCCGGGGGGTCATAGAGGAGGAGTTGGGTCCCGTAGAAGAACTCCGCGGTGGCCTCTCCCCCTCCCACCCCGTAGCTCACGTAATCGTGGAAGTAGATGTGGACGTAGGCGGAGTGGTGCCGCCGCAGGCCCTCCAAGAACTCGGTGTAGCGTTCGGGGCCGAGGTGCTGGAGCTGCTCGAGGAGGTCGTGCAGGATGGACCGTTCGCTGATCCCGGAAAGGCCGTCGTAGGAGAGATAGAGCGCCGGGCGGGGGTCGACCCCGATGATCTCGAAGTTCCGGACCCGTTCGGCCTTCTTGGTCCTCATGAGGAGGGTCACGACAGGGGAACAGGGTAAAAGTCTTCGGGTCCGCGGGGGAAGGGGCGGAGGGCCCGACCGGCCTGCCGAACCCGGCGGGTCCGGGGCCGCGAGCCCCTCAGGCCCGGGGCCCCTGCCGGCCCTCATACTAACGTATTAATACGCATTCTGCCATGTCATGGCGAGGCGAGGTCGTCATGGGGCAGGGGCACGGGCTCCGGGCCCCCGGGAGAGCCCGTCGCGGGGTGAGCCCTCTCGTGGGTACCGTCCTGCTGGTCTCCATCATGCTCGTGCTGGTCGCCCTGCTCTACCAGAGCGTGGTGGTCCCCCTCTCCCCCCCTCCTCCCTACGTGGCGCTGGAGACCACCTACAACAGCACGCCCTTCGTGGTCTACGGGCCAGACAACGACCCGGGGTCGAACCAGTGCCCCGCCTTCGACGGCCACGTCTGCCTGACCACCAATGGCATCGTGAGCGTGGTGAGCCAGGTCCAGGCTCCCAGCCCGGCGCTGGTGGACCTGACGCTCTACTTCGTCTGCAATGGGACCGCCATCATGTCCGCCCCCCTCCTCTCCCTGGAGGACCCGGCGGCCGCCACCGTGGACGGGGGCGGTCCCGGCTCCGGCTCCGGAGAAGGTTGTCCAGGGACCGCCTCCGCGGGAGCCGGTCCGGGGCCCGGGCCGGGACCCGGGCCTGGCTCGCCCGGGAGCGGGTGCATCAACCCCCCCGCTCCCGCGGATTCCATGATCAATCTGGTCTACTTCGTTCCCGCAAACCCCGGGGCCGACGCGCTGCTCGCCGGAAGCACTTTCGACATCTACGGGTCCACCTGCCACTACGCCATTGACAGTACGCTGGGGGACGACGCGTACGGCCCCCCGCCCTTCTGCCTGGTGACCCCGGGGGCCTGCAGCCTCCTCTTGCTCGACTCGGCCGGCTCCGGCGTGAGCCGGCTCGCCACGATCCCCTTCGTGGCCTGAGCCCGCGCGGACCGGGCCCCCTACCCCTCTTCCGCCGGTCGGTCCACTGGGGCGGAACCTTCACAAAGGAGGAGACCCTCGGATTCCTAGTGCGTACCTACTCCTTCTCCCACCCTGCCCCCACCGCCCTGTTCCGGCCGCCGCTGCGCCGTCGCCGAGCGGTCAGCCCCATCATCGGGACCATCCTGCTGGTCTCCCTGACCGTGGTCCTCATCTCCCTCGTCTATGTCCTCGTGGTCGTCCCGGTGAGCCCCCCTCCCCCCTACATCGGGGTGAGCGTGACCTACTCCCCCCATCAGACCTATTACGGGGACGCGAACCTCTGCCCTCCCACCACGGGCGCCTGCCCCAGCCTCCCGGCCGTCACATTCACGCTCACCCAGGTGGTCTCCCCCGCTCCCAGCTACTCGCTGGTGGACCTCCTCTTCCATTGCAACGGGACAACCTACCTCGACACGGGGCTGACGGCCGCCTTGTTCGATCCCAGCGTTCCTCCTCCCACCCCGGTCGCCCCCACGGTGGGTAACTGCGGCACCTTCTCCCCCGGCCTTCCCCCCCCGGTCTTCAACGAGCTGCTCTACTATCAGCCGCTCCATCCCGGGGCAGGGCGCCTCGCCCCGGGGGACCAGATCGTGGTGTACCTGCACGCGGCGCTGCCTCCCTCGACCAGCTACGCGGGTGCCCCACCCTGGTGCCTGACCGTGCCGGGGGCCTGCACCTTGGAACTGCTCTATACCGGTAGCGCCGGGGCGGTCCTACTGAACCTGGCCCTGCAGGTCCCGAGCGGCGTAGGATAGGCTCCCCAGCCCTTCGCCTCCCCGGGGTCCGCGATGCCCCCAGGGGGCTCTTGAGAAGGAGCGGGAGGGGGAGCGTTCCGTATTCGACAACCCACCGCCAGGAGCCGGCCGGCGTAGCTTCCCGGGCTTGCGTAAGGCTGGGGGCTGCGAGGGCGAACCGGAGGCGAGCAGAGCCGCATCGGGAAGCGCGACAGCCCCTGGACCCCTTCGGACGGGCCCACCCCTTGGGCCGTCCCCCGCGACCGTCCACTGACCCGGAGGTCAGACCTCTCAGGGAAGGAGGTCGTCCCACCAGGGCCGGCCGGGGCGGGGGGCCCGATGGGCCCCACCCCCTCGCACCCCAATCCCCTCCTCCGACATCCACCGGGTTGGGTCCGGACGGAACGCCCCGTTCTCCAGCGGGAACTCCCAGGGCTGGGATCCGCGTCGCACCTCGAGGCCGGCGCGGAAGGCGTACCGACCCGGCATCGGCGGGGGGGAGGTCCGACTCCCTCGCGGGGCTCCCTGGCGGTGGGGGGTGGGGGAGGGTAACGCCCCGGCGGTCATCCCGCCGGAGCGGCCAGGTGGAGGCCGTAAGCCCCGTTCTGTTCTGGCAGCATTCGACTGCGCGTCCTTCTCGGCGGTCAGGGAACCACCCTCCTCCCGCTCACTCGGACTTGCTCCGGGGGAGACGGCCGTTTCAACAATTCCCCGGGGAACCTCCTCGGCCCTTCCGATTCCTCGTGCCCCCGGGACTGTGTCGTTTCTGCTCCGTAGCTCGGGCTCTCGCCCGGTGGGCTTGAACCCACCCCCCTGGTTCCCGGAGCGGGGACTTTCCTCAGCTTCCGGCCCCTCACGGGGCCTGGATACCGTCAGCTGCCCACCTCCTCCTGGCGGGGAGGCCAGGGACGAGGCCCCTCTTAGGCCTTCCCTCGCGTCCGAGGGCCGGACCCGTCTTACGCGGGAGGAGCGACCAGTCGGTCCAAGAACTGCTTGCGGAACTTGAGGACCTTCGGTTCGATCACCATCCGGCAGTACGCCTTCTCCGGGTTCCGCTGGAAATAGTCCCGGTGATACTCCTCCGCCGGATAGAAGGCCTGGAACGGGACCACCTCCGTCACCACCGGGGCCCGGAAGACCCCGGCCTCGGTGAACTCCCGGATCACCTCCTGGGCCTCCTTGGCCTGCTCCGGTCCCCGATAGAAGATCACGGACCGGTACTGGGTCCCCACATCCCCCCCCTGCCGGTTCAAGGTGGTGGGGTCGTGGATGGAGAAGAAGATCCGCAGCAGGTCCCGGTACGAGACCTCCTTCGGATCGAACTGGAGCTCCACCACCTCCGCATGGCCGGTCCGGCCCGTGCAGACCGCCTCATACGACGGATCCGGGGCCGTCCCGCCGGAGTAGCCGGAGGTCACCCGTTGCACCCCCCGGACCTGCTGGAAGACCGCCTCCAGGCACCAGAAGCAGCCTCCGCCCAGGGTGGCGAGCTCGGTCACGGAGGGGCCGTTCGTCCGGGAAGGTCCGCTCATAGGGAGGGGCGGAGGGCCCGCGAGCATAAAGAAGCCGCGTCGAACCGACGCGTACCTTCAAGTCCCGACGGACCTTCCCACCCCGGGTGACCGATCTGGCCCGGCCCGCCGCCGGAAAGGCGGCCCCCCAACGAGCCGACCCTCCGCCGGCCTCGGCTTTCCTGCTCCCCCGGGTCTACCTGAACCGGGGTTACCTGGTGGTGCCGGAGGGGGAGGACCTCGCCCCCGCCACGGACGCCAGCGGCGAACCGTTGGACATCTTCGACGTGGCCGACTCCTTCTTCGGGCGGTACCACGGGATCTACGTCGTGGACCTCGACGGGGTCCGCTCGGGGCGCCCCCAGTTCGATCTCCTCCAGGAGATCTCGCGGGGACAGGAGATGTGGGTCGACGCCGGCCCCCGGAACGCGGACCAGGTCATGGACGTCCTCGTGGCCGGCGCCACCCGGGCCGTGGTCTCCACCCGGACCCTGGGAGGACTGGACGAGATCCCGGGGATCCTGCAGATCACGGGGGACTTCGCTCTCGAGCTCCCGGTCCGGGAGGGTCAAGTGGTCTTCCGGAGGCCCCGGGAGAACGTCCGCGACCCCCGGAGCACGGTGGAGGCCGCCTTCTCCGAGGGGGTCCCCACGGTCCTCCTGGACCTCTCGGAGCCGCCGGTGGACTGGGAACTGGTCCGGGGCCTGACGGGGAGGGGAGCCCTCTACGTCAGCGGCAACTTTGGCCCCGAGGCCGAGGGGATGCTCCGCAGCGCCGGGGCGCGGGGAGGGGTCTTCGCTCCCCGGGACCTGTTGAGGACATGGAAGACCTGACGGCCATTGCGCTCCGTCTTTGGGAACGGGCCGGCCAGAGGCCGGTAGCCCCCGCCGACCTGGAAGGGATCCTGGTCTTCCAGTTCCGCTGGTTCAAACCCTCGGAGGCGGCCGCGGCGGTCCGGGCCCTCCGGGAGCATGGGCTCTTCCGACCGGTCCCCCCGGGGGACCGGTTGGAGCTGGGGCCTGCGCTCCAGGGGCTCGCCGTCCCCATCGCCTACCGTCCTCCCGAGGACTTCCGGCTTCCCCCTCAACGAGCCCCGCTCGAGGAACGGATCCTCGGGTCCCTGGCCCGCGGATCGGCCGGGACGTTGGAGGAGCTCTCGGGGGAGGTGGAGCGGTGTGTCCTCCGCACCGGGGTGAATCGACCGGTCGCGGCCCTCCTCGTGGCCCGCGCCCGGGGGGTGGAGCTACCGGATCTGGCCCGGGAGGCGGAGGCCGAGCTCCGTCGGGTCCCCCCGCCGGGTCCCCCGCCCCTTTCGCCCTCCCAAACCACTTGACCTTGGCCGGGATGGCCCTTCCGCCAGATGATGACGCCTAGAACCAGCTGAATGGGGATGAATGATGGGCGAGCTGATGGCCCGGCCCCGGACCGGCCGCCACCTCCGGGACCGGCCGGCGTAGCCTCCACGCCTTACAATGCCCATATAGCGACCCAAGGTCCGATCCCACGGGCCTGAGACATGACCGGTCCGTCCACCCTCCGATCCCCCCTATCCCCGGGAGCCCGTCCGGTGACCGTTCCCTCGCGCGATGGGGTCCCAGTCCCCCCGGTCAAGCGGCCGGGCAACCTACGGCCCCCGTACCCGCAGCGCTGGGCCCGCTGGCTGTGGGCCCACCGCTGGGGGGTGATCGGGCTCTGGGTCGCCGTCCTCCTCGTCGCCTCCCCTACGGCGGTCCTTTACACCCACAGCATCACCTACAGCCAGTCCACGAACGGGACGCGGGGAGCCAGTCCCAACAAGCCCAGGACCTTCTCTCCGCGGCCCATCCCCAGAACTCCACGCTCTACGTCGTCCTGGAGCGCCCCTCGCTGACCGGCCCCGGGCTCTGCCGGGCGCTCTTCGGCTTCCAGACGAACCTCAGCCGGGCGAACGTCACCGACCTGGCCGGCTCCACCTCGGTCTGCAGCCTCTACGCGGGCTTCCTGGACCGGGAGATCTCTCCCGATCGGGCGCTGATCAACTCCACGGCCCAGGCCGTCCAGACCGAAGCGAACGGCATCTACGACTTCCCGGCCGCGTTCCTGGAGAACTGGACCGCGGTCGGCGTCACCTAGGGCTCCATCAACAGCACCTATCAGCGGGTCGGGGGGCCCCCGACGGGGTACCCCGAGGCGTTCGTCGAGGCACTGCGATCGAACTTCACCTCCGGGGAGTCCGGGTCGGCACAGGTCCAGCGGGCGGTCAACGCCTCCGCGCCCGCCTACTTCGCCCCGGGGGAGCTTCGGCAGGCGGTCCTCACGCGGCACCACGATCACCTCCCTCCGGAACGCGACCCCAGGACGCACCGCGGCCCTCTTGCTCCCGTCCGTGGGCCCCTGGATCACCCCGGCGGGGAGCGTCCTGCTCCGCTCCAGTGCCGAACGGCTCCTGAACTACTCCACGATCGCCGGAGGGGTAGGTCCCTTCCTCGAAGGCCGGAACCTCACGTCCGATCCCGGGGGGAGTGCCTTCTTCCTCCAGAACGGCCACGGGGCCTACTTCACCCTCTTCCTCACCGTGGGCCCCTTCTCGGACCCGGCCCTCGCCCTCGTCCACCAACTCCGGGAGCAGCCCGGCTGGGTGGTCGGGTGCGTCTCCGCCTCGGTGGTGGACCAACAGGCCCAGAACGCCCAGGAGTACCCCACGTTAGACGTCCTCATCGCCCTGCTCATCGGGCTGATCGTGGGGCTCACCTTCCGGTCCTGGGCCTACCCGCTCGTCGCCCTGTCCGGGGCCTTCATCTCCGTCACCGTCACCACGGCGGTCCTCTACCTCATCCCGCTCATCCTGTTCGTCATCCTGGTGGCCCTGGGGAACGACTACACCGTCTTCATCTTCTCCCGGATCCGGGAGGAGCGAAGCCCCGCGATCCGGGGGAGGGGGTCTCCCGGGGCATCGCCCGTAGCGGCGTGGTGGTCACGTCGTTGGGCCTCATCCTGGCGACCTCGCTGGGGTCCCTGGCGTTCCAGCCCATCGTCTTCCTCGAGCAGCTAGGCATCGCTTTCGCCCTCTCGCTGGTGCTCGACACCTTCGTCATCCGGATCCTCTACTTCCCGGCCATGATCCGCTTGCTCTCCCGGGCGTAGGCGCGCACCGCACCTGCGAGCGTCCAGGACCGGGGGAAGGCAGGGGCCGGGGACGCTCCTGCGAAGGGCCCCCACCCCGTTCGGCAGGCTTCCTTCTCCCAGCGACCCGAGCGCTCCGGCCCATGTCCCGCGCCCTGCGCCACTCTCCCGCGTCCGGTGTGGGGTCCCGCCGGGCAGGGCCCTCCTAGGGGATAGGACTGCGCCCCGAGGCCCCGGGGGGCCTCGGGCCTACAGGTAGTTCTCCACCAGGTTCTCGGTGGAATCGAAGACCACCTTCTGCCCGGAGAAGCTCTTCCGGTTCATGTAGAAGGCCGCCTTCGCGGAGTTGATCGCCACGGTGGGGAACCGGTCCCCGAGGGGGGCCACCACCATGCAGGTGTCCTGGATGACCTTGGCCCCGGCCTGACGGAGCACCTCCACGGCCGCCGCGGTCTCCGCGATCACCTTCCGGTTGGAGCAGACCCAGAGCTCCGTGTCGGGCTTGAGCTTGCGCCCCTTGCGCTTGACGGCCTGGGCGATCTGGATGAGCTCGCCCTTGGTGCAGTGGGGACACCCGATGGCCACCAGTTGGGGGGTCTCCTGGCACCCCAGGCAGCGCTGGAACTCCCCCACCACGCCGGCATCGACGCTGAGCCGCTCCAGGCCCCGGACGTCGTAGAGGCCGGCCTCGGGGGTGATCCCCTCCACGTGGAACATGGGGACCGCGCCCCAGGCGCTCAAGGTGCTGCCGATCTCCTTGAGCCCGTCCAGGTCCGGCCGGATCCCCCGGAGGTAGGGGATCCTCTGGCCCAGGACCTTCCCCAGGTAGGCCCCGAGGACGGTATAGAGCATCGGTCCCTTGGAGGTGTCCACATCCACCACCACCTGGGGGCGCCGCCCCTCCGGACGGTGCAATCCGTAATCCGGGGTCTTCCCGATGACCGCGCTGGCGAGGGCACTGGGAGCGCCCTCCCGGTTCGAGTAGGAGCCCAAGACGCTGTTGACGTAGATCACGGCCGAGCTCTCGGCCCAGGCCAGGTGGACGCCTGGAGGGGGGGCGAAGTCGGTGGTATAGGGGGTGCACGAGAAGGTGGGGATGGCCCCCAGAGTGGTCAGGGCCCGGACGATCCGGTCCTGCTTCTCCTTGAACTCCGGGGAGGGATGCACCAGGCCGGGGCCCCCCACGTCGTAGCCTGCGGGATTGATGGTGGTGGGGACGGCGAACTTCACTTCCCGGGCCATGTCCTCCAAGAACTCGGTGCCCGGCACGCCCATGGTCTTGAAGGAGATCCCGGAGAGCTGGACGGACCAGACGGGGACCAGGCGCCGGGCCCCGTAGAGGTCCCCCAGGGCCGTGAGGATCCGCATGCATTCCTGCACCCGGGGACCCTTCTCCCCGGCGAGGAGGCGCTCCTCCTCCCTTGTGAGCTCCATGGCCCTCGGGCCTCCGGAGGGGGCCTTCGGCTATTAAAGAGGGACCGGCACGACGCGGGGCGGGTTTCCGTCAGGGAAGGAAGTGCACCAGGTTGTGGGCCACGATCAACGCGATGAACAGGATGGAGACGGTGTTCACCACCTTGATGAGGGGGTTGATGGCCGGGCCGGCGGTGTCCTTGGTGGCGTCCCCCACCGTATCCCCCACCACGGCGGCCTTGTGGGCGTCCGAGCCCTTCCCGCCGAAATGGCCGCCTTCGATGAACTTCTTGGCGTTGTCCCAGGCCCCTCCCCCCGTGGTCATGAAGATGGCCAGCGGCAGGCCGCTCAGGATCACGCCGATGAGGAGGCCCCCCAGGGCCACGGGCCCCAGGAGGAACCCGACGGCCAGGGGGGTGATGACCCCGATGGCGGCCGGCAGCGCGAGCTCATGGATCGCCGTCCGGGTCACGATGTCCACGGCCGGGCCGTATTCGGGCTGGGCCGTCCCCTCCATGATGCCGTGGATGGTCCGGAACTGCCGCCGGACCTCCTCCACCACGGCCTGGGCGGCCGTGCCCACGGCCCGCATGAGGAAGGCCGTGAAGAAGAACGGGAGCGTGGCCCCGACCAGGAGACCCACCACCACCAGCGGGCTGTTGATGGCCAGGTCCGCGGCCGTGAGGTTCGTGTAGGCGGAAGCGGCCTCGAAGTACGCCGCAAAGAGCACCAGGCTCGCCAGGGCGGCGGACCCCACGGCGTAGCCTTTCGTGACGGCCTTGGTGGTGTTCCCCACGGCGTCCAAGGGGTCGGTCACGGCCCGGGCCTCGGGGGGGAGGTCGGCCATCTCGGCGATCCCCCCGGCGTTGTCCGTGATCGGTCCGAAGGCGTCGATGGAGATAATCATCCCCGTGACCGAGAGCATGCTGGCGGCGGCGAGCCCGATGCCGTAGAGCCCGAAGTGCACCGGGTCCACGTTGGCCGGGGCGAGGTAGTCCATGAGCCCGTAGCTGGTGAGGATCCCGGCCACGATGGCGATCACGGGGATCAAGGTGGCCTCGAGCCCCACCGCCATCCCCTCGATGACCACCGTCCCCGCGCCCCCCTGGGCCGACGTGGCGATGGAGGTCACGGGGCGGCGGCCGGTCCCGGTGAAGTAGTCCGTGGAGAAGACGATCACGAGCATCACCGCGAGGCCCGCGGCGGAGGCGACGAAGACGGGGACCCAGGCCGCGTTCATGAGCAGGTAGGAAAGCGCCCCCAGGCCGACGAGGCCCACCACGGTGGTGGCGATCATGCCCTTGTACAGGGCCCCCATGATCGTGCCCCCGCCCGAGGAGATCCGGACGAAGGGAAAGCCGGCGAGGGTGGCCACGATGGCCCAGGCCCCCACCACGAGCGGGAAGACCACGGCGTTGGGGAAGGCCCCCGAGACGTCCTTGAGCAGGTAGGCGAGCAGCATGGTGGAGACGGCCGTGACCACGTAGGTCTCGAACAGGTCGGCGGCCATGCCGGCGCAGTCCCCCACGTTGTCCCCCACGTTGTCCGCGATGACGGCCGGGTTCCGCGGGTCGTCCTCCGGGATCCCCGCCTCGACCTTCCCCACCAGGTCGGCCCCCACGTCCGCCCCCTTGGTGTAGATGCCCCCGCCCACCCGGGCGAACAGGCTCATCAGCGAGGCGCCGAAGATGAACCCGGTCATCTCGAGGATGTCCCCGCCATACCCCACGTAGAACGCGGCCAGGCCCAGGAGGGCGAAGCCGGCCACGGAAAGCCCCGTCACCGATCCGCCGCGGAAGGCGAAGCGCATGGCCGGGTCGAGCTGGCCGCCCCGGGCCACCTGGGCCGTCCGTACGTTGGCCCGGACGGAGACATACATCCCCACGTAACCGGCCAGCGCGCTACCGGCGGCTCCCACGGCGAAGCCGAGGGCCAGCTTCAGGCTCTCGAAGGGGTCCGAGGAGCTGTACAGCCCCACGGCGATGAGGATGGTGACGACGGTGCCGACCAGGAAGACGGTCTTGTACTCCCGGCTCAGGAAGGCCTGGGCCCCCTCCCGGATGGCCCGGGAGATGCTCCGCATCTTCTCGGTGCCCTCCTCCGCCCGGACCACCAGGTAGGACTGGGCGCCGGCGTAACCCAAGGCGAGGAGCGCCGCGAGGAAGATCAGAGCGTCGAGGAGGTTCAACCCGGTCATGCGTACCCGTCCGACCGACGGCCGGCCGACTCCATCGCGAGCATTATAAAACTGTTGTCTCGGCCGTCCTCGCGACGTTCGACCCGGTCCGACCCGCTCCCTCAGCGGCCGGCCCGGCGACCGACGCGCGCATCCCCATCCCCCGAGGGGGTCCCTCGCAACGCCCAGCCCGAACGGAGGGCCTGCCTCGGGCCCCCCCAACGTCGCCTTCGGTCCCGGGACCTCCCCGGTCCGTCCTGGCGGGGGATCACGCCGGGACGCCCGGTCCGCCGCTCAGGCGACCCGCCCTCTTCCGTGCCCGGAGCGCCCGGAAGGTGATCATCTTGCTGGGCTGGCCCACCGGCTCCAGCGCTAGGGGCGTGGGCCGGCGGGAAGGATGGGCCCGGAACCACTCCTGGAGGTTCCCCTCCACGTCAGGATGAACGGCCTCCAGGACCCACCGGCCGTCGGGACGGCGCTTCCGCTCCAGCAGGTCCCACGCGAAGGCCAGCCGCGGGTCCTGCCCCCGCCCCAGAGCAGAGAGGACCTCCAACCCGACCAGGAGGTCGTAGTAGTAGTGCACGGGGTAGTGGAACCGGTACCAGGGTGCGTAGTCTTCTCCCTGCCGGTGGAGCTCCCGGTCCAGGAAGAACTCCGCCGCGCGGTCCACGGTCCTCGTCATGGCGGGGGTCCAACGGTCCCGGGGGTACGCGACGAAGGCGCTGAGCCCCTCCCACGAGTCCAGGTTCCTCCCGCGGCCGAAGCAGGACCAGCCCCCCTTGGGGTCGGCGGTCTTGACGAGCCACTCCAGGGAGGTCCGCAGACGCGGATCGGCCCCGTAGCCGAACTGGACCAGCGCCCGGACCATGTTCCCCACGACGCAGTGATGGCCGCGCCCCTTGGAGTTGCCCCCCACCCCCCCGCCGGTCAGGGGAAAGCGGTCCATCCAGAGCTCGCAGGACCGGCGGATCCCCAGATGGGACCGGGTCAGGCCCAGGTCGGCCAGGACGAGAAGACGCCAGTGGGTGGATCGGTACTTCGGCTCGTACAGGCTCTCGGGCACCTCCCACCATCCGGCCGGGTCGCGCCCGGAAAGGATCTCGGCCGCCCAACCGGTCCGCGGGATGTTCCTTCGGCTCTCCTGGACCTCCGGGTCTTGCTCGGGCCAGCCCAGCAGTTGGGTGAGGGTCAGGAACCGCATCGATGGCTCGGACGCCTCCAGAAGCCAGGAGAGCACCGTGGGCGGGACCCCTCCCAAGCCCGGGACGGGGGGGCTGCCCGACCGCGGCCCGCCAACCCGCGCTTTCCGGGCCGGAGCGGCCCTCCTCCCGGCCTTCAGCAAGCGGCGGGACCCCCCTGGGTCTCGGGGGGCGGCAGCGCTTCGTGGAGGCACCGATGACCCCACGCAGGGAAAGGCGGGGAGGGGCCCGTCGCGGGAGCGGAAGGCTCGGGGACGGAGAGGAGGCCACCACGGGCGGCGAAGGGCCCCGGGCCAGCCCGCGCTTCCCCGCGGGTCCGCTCCAGGGTCATAGGAGGCTCCGGGCGGTCTTCGAGATGGCCTCGTTCGTGGTGGGGTGCTGGTCCGGGAACTCGGCGAGGTCCCGCGCCGTCAGGCCGGTGCTCACCGCCAGGCCGATCTCATTGATGAGCTCCGAGGCGCTGATGCCGAGCACCCAACCCCCCAGCAACCGCAGGCTCCCCGGCTGGAAGAAGAGGCGGACCTCTCCCTCACGCTCCTGGACCATCTGG
>JAKAVY010000046.1 GCA_021827405.1 Thermoplasmata archaeon | reverse complement strand
GAGGAGGCCTACCGCAATTCTGCGGAGTACGCCGAGATCCTCCGGGCCCCGGACCAGGCGCTCTTCGTGGCGTACGCCGAGGGCGTCCCCGTGGCCTCGGGGCGGGTGGAGCTACCGTTGCACCGGTCCTTCGCGGGCCTCTACGGCGGGGGGACGGTCCCTGGGTTCCGGCGGAGGGGGATCTATCGGGCTCTGGTGGGGGCCCGGGGGGCCCTGGCCAGGCGTCTGGGCTACCGCTACCTGACCGTGGATGCCCAGGAGAGCAGTCGCCGGATCCTGGAGCGGCTCGGCTTCCTCCCCCTGACGCGGACCCGGGCCTGGGTCCTGGACCCGGGCCGTCGAGAGGAAAAGCGCGCACCTTAACCGGCCCCGTAGCGGAGGCCCATTCCCCGCGACCGGGGGACCGGCCCGGCGGGTGGTCGGCTCCCTCCGCCTCCCGGGCCGCCCCCGCCTCTCCCTCGATGGGAACCTCCCCCGCCGCCCCTTGGCCACCGGCCCCCGGGTGGTCGGTGGGTGGTCCCTCTGCGGGCCCGTGGCGCTCCGTGGGTATGCCCTATATCGCGAGAGTCCCTCGAGCCGGGACGATGCCCGTCCCACCCAGGTCGGCGAAGCCCTCCTTGGAGGAGGAGGCCCGGGCCTTGCTCCTTTCCACCGAGTCGTTGGACCTGGAGCGGTATTCGGTGGTGGGACCGTGCCTTCGGTTTGACGAGGGGAGCCGCAACCGACTGAAGGACCTTCGGCAGCGGGTGGGCGAGGCGTATCTCTCCCACCGGTCGCTGCCGACGAACTTCCTTCTCTGGGGGGCGCCGGGGAGCGGGAAGAGCTACCTGGTGGGCCAGATCGCCCGGTCGCTGCCGTCCGAGGTGAACTACCTGGAACTGAACCTGACGCAGCAGGAGGCGGAGCCTCTTCGCGCGGCGCTGGACGGGTTCCTGAGGAGGCCGGGGCCGGCGTTCTGCTTCCTGGACGAGATCGATGCGAGGCCCGACCAGGCGTGGCCGTACGAGGTGCTGCTGCCGTTTTTGGAGCCGCCGGTGCCCCGGGAGGGGCCGACGGTCTTCTGCCTGGCGGGGAGCGGGGGGGCGAACCTGGCGGAGTTCGAAGACCGGATCCGGCGACGGCCGAAAGGGACGGACCTGCTGAGCCGGGTCCCCCGGGGGAACGCGTTCACGGTGGAGGCGCTGGGGGTGGGGGACAAGGTGTTGGTCTCGGCGGTGCAGTTGCTGCTGGCGGCGAGGGAGGAGGGGCGCCCGGTGGAGGAGGTGGAGAAGCTCGCGCTCTACTACCTGGCGGTCCACCCGGCGTATACGAGCGCGCGGCAGCTGCGGGGACGGGCGGCGGACGGGGCGCAGCGGATGCCGATGACGGAGACGCGGATCCGCTACGACCATCTGTTCCCGGCGGGGGACCCGGAGAACAAGCGGTTCTGGACCCGCCTGGGGTCGGGACGGGCAGGGCTGGAAGGTTCGTACGTCCGGCTGCGTCCCGGCCCGCTGGGGACGGAGAAGCCGGCGAGGCGCCCCGAGGCCATCGGGGCGCCGGCCCCCCCGTCCCGTCCGCCCGAGGGGAGGGCCCCGCCACGGGTGGCGGTGCTGCCGCTGGCGAACATCAGTCCGGACCCGCGGGACGAGTATTTGGCGGACGGGCTCACGGAGGAGCTGATCGCGTCGCTCTCGCGGGTGAAGGGGCTGCGGGTGATCTCCCGGACGTCGATGGCGCAGTACAAGGGGACCACGAAGACGGTGGGGCAGATCGGGGCGGAGCTGAAGGTGGACGCGGTGCTGGAAGGGAGCGTGCGGAAGGTGGGGGAGCAGGTCCGGATCACGATGCAATTGATCGATGTGGCGAGCGACGAGCACCGGTGGGCGGAGAGCTACGATCGGAAGCTGGAGAACGTGTTCGCGGTCCAGGCGGAGGTGGCGGAGGCGACGGCGAGGATGCTGCGGGTGGAGCTGTTGAGGTCGGAGCAGGAGGCGGTGCGGAGGCGGCCGACGGGGAGCGAGAAGGCGTATGAGGCGTATCTTAGGGGGATCCAGGTCGAGCAGCGGGTGCTGGGGCTCTTCCGAGAGAACTTTGACGAGGGGGTGAAGCACTTCGAGGAGGCGACCCGGGAGGACCCCGGCTTTTCGCAGGCGTACGCGGAACTGGCCAACCACCTGATCGCGGGTGCCGGGATCCTGTACCCGTTCCGGAAGGTGACCTCCCGGGTGCAGGAGTTGGTCCATCGGGCGATGGCGCTCAACCCGGAGCTCCCGGATGCGCACGTGGCGATGGGGAACCTGGCCATGCAGGTGGACCATGACTGGGGTCGGGCGGAGGCGGAGTTCCGCTCCGCAATCGCCCTGAACCCGAGCCACTCAAGGGCCCACTTCTGGTATGCCTACCTTCTGGAGACGCTCCAGAGATACACGGAAGGCCAACGGGAGTACGCCGCGACCTTGGAGGTGGACCCGCTCTGGGACCTCGCCCGGTACAACTCCGCGATCGGGGAGATCTGGGAGGGGGACCCCGCGTCCGGGTTGGACCACCTGGAGAAGCTCTCACAGCAATATCCTCAGAGCATCATACTTCGGGGGACCCTCGCCACGGAACTGGCCCGTCTGGGTCGGTCCGAGGAGGCGCGGAAGTTGTTGGAGACGCTGGTCGATGCGACCGGACTCTGGGCGCGCGTCTGGAGGGGCTGGGTCCGGGCCATCCTGGGAGACGCGACAGAGATCCGGGCGTTCCTCCAGGCCTGGGAGCGAGGGGAAGCCCAGGGGTACCTCGGAGCGGACCGAGTCGCCGTCCTGTACGCGTCGGTGGGGGAGAAGGAGAAGGCGTTGGACGTGCTGGAGAGAGATCTCCGCGAAGGGGATCAGAACTTTTGGGCCATCTACCGTTCGCCCTTCTTCGATCCGCTGCGTCGCGAACCGCGGTTCCTCCGGCTCCTTCAGGAGCTGGGCCTGCCGACCGGCCCCATACCCCGCCCGCGTTCTGCGTGAGACCGGACCGGGACCGGACTTCGGGCATCGTTCTTCCGGGAGGATGGCCTCCTCGTGGTCCGGGGTTCCGGAGGGATGCTCCCGGAAGAGGGGACCTCCCTGGCCCGTGCGCGGGGGTCCGACGATCAGTCCCGCGGAGCGAAGAGGGGAGAGCCACCGGGGCCCGTCCCCGCAGTCCCTTGAGGCGGGGTCAGAGCCCCCGGACCCGGCCCGGAGGCGACCTTTCCCGCCCCGGCTCTGCGGTCGGGGCGCCAGGTGGGCCCCTCAATCCCGGGCTCGTGGGAGGCTCCCTCCCTCGGCCCGTGAGATGTCGGGAGGGGGATTTGAACCCCCGACCCCAGGATCTCTCCGGTCCCGGGCCAACCCGGGGCCCTATGAGTCCCGTGCTCTACCAGGCTGAGCCACCCCGACGCCGCTTCCCCCGGCCGAACGACAGACCCTCTAAAACCCTATGCCGCCCCCGGGCCCATCGCTGCACCGCGCGCCCCTGGTTCTCGCCCGCCCCCCCTCTTTGCGCCCCCTCTTCAGCGCCGACGGGCGGTGAATAGCGGGGTCAGCATGGGGATCGGAGCCCTCCCGGAGAACCCCTCCTCCACCACTCTTCCCAGTTCCGTCAAGAACCCGCGACGCTGGCGGTACGGCAGCACGAGGATCTCGGAGAAGCTCCCCCAGAGGGCCTGCACCCGTTCGGTAGGGAGCTCGACATCCCAATGGAGGGCCTCCAAGCGGATCCGATCAAAGTGCCCTGTGGCCCTCAACGCCTCTAACTGGCGCCTCTGATCGGCCTCTTCCTGGACCGGGCCCCTCCTCCGGCTCCGGGGGCCGTAGAGCTGTTGGTAGAGCGGTTGAAGGGCGTCGAGGAAAGGCCTCGGACGGAACGGGTCCCCATGCACGTTGCCCCAGGTGGCCCACCAACCCCCCGGCCGTAGCGCCCGGGCGACCTTCCTGAGCGCACGCGCCTGCGGCAGCCAGTGAAAGCTGGTGGCCGCGACCCCGAGGTCGAAGTGGGCGGAGGGGAGGGGGACCTCCTCGAACCGACCCGGCCGGAAGGACACCTCCCCCGGGCGATAGGGGAGATGGGACCTCAGGAACCGGACCAACCTCCGGTCCGGCTCGATCAGGGTGAGCGGCCGGGCCCCCCGACGGAGAAGCTCCCGGGTGGCGATCCCGGTCCCGGGCCCGATCTCGAAGGTGACCGTTCCCGGGACCAGGCCGCAGCGGTCCACGAGGACCTCATAGACCCGGTCCGGGTAGGCCAGCCGGGCCCGGTCATAGGCCTCCGGGTCCCGACCGAAGGTCCCTCCCCTCTCCCGGGAGGATACCCTCCGGGAGCTTGGCCGGCGTCCCACAGGCCGAGCTCCAAGAGGGCGGACGCCATCCCCCGTCCCTCTCATCCTCCCTCGACAGACCTTCTAAGCCCGCCCCGCACCCGGCCGGGTCCTACCGTGCCGTCCGGGCTCGTCGGGCCCGGCCACCCCCTGAGGCCCTACGCGGCGGGAGCCAGGGGCGCGGGAGCGCTCCCCGCTTCCGGCAGGGGAGAGGCCGGGGGAGCGGGTTCCGACGAGACCGGGGGCTCCGGGGGCGAGGGGGCGTTCAATGCGCTCCCCGTCTCCGGTATGGGGGCCAGCATCTCGCTGGCGCGAAGTTCGATCTTCTTCAACGGATAGAGGGTGTGCACCCCCTGGGCCACCACCTTCACCAGGTCGCCGTTGAGCAGGTCCCGGATGAACTCGGAGGCGGTCCGCTCCCGGGCGGCTTCGGTCAGCACCTCCGTCAACCGGTTCCGCAGGTTGCCCCGGAGCCGGGCCTGGAGCCGATGCTCGCTCACGGCGAGCGGTTTCACCACCATCTCCACGCCGTCCTTGCTCCGCACGTGGAAGGAGAGGTCGATCTTGGAACGCTTGCGCCGGGCCAGACGCCGGATGTAGTCCGAGGTGAGCTCGTGCCCGATGAACCGGGTCTCCACCACGTGGGAGTCCAGGTTCACCCCCACGATCCTGAACCTGAGCTTCACGTGCGCCTTGGAGGCGTCGGCCATCCCGCTCACTTCCGAGAGGGTGACCTCCAGGGTCCGCCCGACCATCCCCTCCGGCTCGGTGGCGAGGGTCTCTCCCAGCTCCATCCCCTGGAACAGCCCGGGGGCCCGGATCTTGAACCAGACCTTGGAGCGCCACTTGTCCTTGACCGAACGGCCCGGCTGGGCCTTCTTCTTCTCTGCGGCCGGGGACTCGGGAGGGACCATGGTTCTCGAGGGTGAGCCGCGCCGAGCGAAGAGCCCTACTTAACGGTTGGGAACCTTCCCACGCCCGGCCGGGAAGGGACAAGACGCCCCCCCGCGGACCTGCCTACCGGGGCCGGCTCGATACGAACGGCCGCGGAAAAGGCCATATGGGTCGTCCCTTCTCAACGCCCCCATGAGCCCCTCGGCGGCCGCCCCTACCCGGGGCCTGACGTTCCCCTCCGGAAAGGGCATCCCCGCCGACCAGCTCCCCCCCGAAGCCCTCGCCTATCACAGCCCCGGGGAACGGTTCCACCAGCACCTGGAGTCGCTCATGGCCGCCCTTCGGGCCCAGGGTCACTCCCGGGACGAGGCCATGGCGGCGCTCTTCCCCCGGACCCTCCTCCCCCTGGAGACGTACGAGGACACGGTGGCGGCGCTGTTCTCCGGGGCCCACCCCCTCTTCTTCGGCCCCTCCGGCAGCGGGAAGACCAACCTCGCCAAGGAGCTCTGGTCGCTCTTCCCCAAGGACCTGTGGGTGGTGGAAGGCTGCCCGGTGATGGACGTCCCCGCGAGCCTCCTCGACGAACGGGTCAGCCAGGCGGTCCCCCCCTGCCCGGTCTGCCTGCGCCGGTTCTCGGCGGACGGGACCCCGGAAGGGTTCTCCGTCGCGGGGGTGGACCCCCGAAAGCTCCCGGTCCGTCGGCACCGCCTCCGGGAAGGGTTCGGGTTCGCCCGGGTCCAGGGGTCCTCGGAGGTCTTCCCGGACCACCTCACCGGGAACCTCAACCTGGTCAAGCTCGAGGAGGTCGGGGACCCCATGAGCCCGCTCGTCCTCGAGCCCGGGAAGCTCCTCCAGGCCAACCAGGGGTTCCTGCTCGTCGACGAGATCGGGAAGCTCCCGCTCGGCACCCAGAACGTCCTGCTGCAGGCCCTCCAGGAGGGGAGCGTGACGCCGGCGAAGTCCCGGGAGACCTTCCCCGCCCGGTTCGTGGCGGTCTGCACGTCCAACCTCTCCGACCTGGACAACATCAACGACCCGCTCTCCGACCGGCTCACCAGCGTGCACGTGGAGTTCAACCGGGTCCACCGGCGGAACCGGCGGATCGTGGAGCTCGCCCGGCCCAACCCCCCGGAGGTCTACCTGCCCGAGGTCCTCCTGGACACCGGCGTCCGGGTCCTCGAGCTCTGGAGGAGCCGGATGTCCGACGAGAACCCGGACATCGGGGAGGTGGGGAGCAACCGGACCCTCATCGACATCGCGTTCCGGACCGAGGCCTTCGCCCGGTTGAAGGGCCGGGAGATCCCTACCGAGGAGGACCTTCGGGCCGGTCTGCTCCACGGCATGCGCGGACGGATCCGGGCCCGCAGCGGGGACTCCTTCCAGCAGAACAGCGGCCTGGTCAAGGAGTTCATCGACCAGAACCTGGAACCCTCGCTGAAGCGCTCGGCCACGGTCTACTGGTGCCGGTTCTTCACGGGCCGGCTGGGCGAGAAGGTCCCGGAGGGCGAATCCGTGGTCTCCGAGGGCCGTCGGCTCGTCCGGGACGACTCGTTGATGAAGAAGGTGGGGGCCGGCGAGGAGCTCTTCCCCCACTTCGGCGCGTTCGTCCAGTGGGTGGGGGAACGGGAACCCCGCCCCGTGGAGGTCTCCCCCCTCCTGGCCGCGGCCACCGAGTTCTCCCTCCTGGACCGGTTCTCGCTCTTCACCTGCCGTCCTGAGGACGCCGACGACGACCAGCCCTGAGACCCCGGGCAGGGACCCCGGGCCCATCACCCTCCCCTCCTGCCAGGGGATCGACGAGGAGCTCGTCGACGAGGACCTGGTCTCGGCCATGGACCGGGCCGAGCTCACCCGGCGGCTGGCCGAACAGGGTGTCCCCGGCGCGGAAGATCTCCTCAAGGAGGCGGAGGCCCGGGGAGGCCGGCTCGGGCAACGGCTGGCCTCGCTGCGGGAACGGCTCCGCCGTCAGGTCACCCGGCAGACCCACCGGCTCTTGGAGGAGTACCGGCGCAAGGGGGAGGCCCTGGACGCGGCGTTCGTCAAGCGCCGGGCCTCCCTGGAGTCGGAACTGGCGCGCCTGAGGGCCTCCCAGGACCGGGCCGGCGCCTTCGATCCCCGGGACCTCCTCGTGGACGCCTCGCTCTTAGAGGCGGTCCAGAGGGCCCTCCTCCTGCCCGACGACGCCCTTCGGGAGGCCTCCCGGGAGCCCCGGGCGGGGTGGTGGGCCCGGTTCCTGGCCGCGCTGCGACGCTTTTTCGCGGCCCTTCGGCGGCTTTTCGGCCGGGCCCCGGCGCCCTCCCCCTCCCCCCGAAAGACGCCCGGGCGCCCGCTCCCCCTGGGCCGGCTCGCCACCCTGGGAAGGAGCCTCACCCCCGAGAGCGCCGAGAGCCTGGTAGAGAGCCTCACCCCGGCCCAGCGGGAAGCCCTCGCGCGCTCGGCGCGCCGCGGGCTCGCCGAACGGGGACAGGACCTCCGGGCCGAGAGGGACCGCGTGGAGGAGGAGCGGCGCCGCGCGCTCCAGCAGGTCCGACAGGAAGCGGAGCTCGCCGGGGCGCAGGCCCGGGCCCGGGAAGACCAACAGGTGAAGGAGCGGGTGGAGTCCCGGCTCAGGGAGGAGCTGCGCGAACGGGGGCTGGTCCGGGAGCGCTCCGGGTCCCTCGCCGTCACCTACGGCCTCGTGGAACGGTTCGCCCGGTTGGTCCTCGAGGAGGAGTCCCGGTCCCTCCCCGAGGGCCTCCGGACCTCGCTGCAGGGCGCGGCCTCCACCGGCCTCTACGAGAAGGGACGGCTGCGCCAGTCCGACGAGGTCGCCCGGCTGGACCTCATCGGTTCCCTGGTGGAGAGCCGCCTCCGGGGGTCCCGGCATCTCAACGAGGAGACCAGCTATGTCTACCGGGAGATCCGGGCCGAGAGCCTGCACGCCGTGCTCCTCCTGGACACCTCCGGCTCCATGTCGGAGGGCGGGAAGCTCGCCGCGGCGAAGAAGGCCTTCCTGGCCCTCTACATGGCCGTCCGTCGCCGCTACCCGGACGCCACCATCGACGTGGCGACCTTCGACAACCAGGTCCGGGTCCGGGACCTGGTGAGCCTCTGGGAGGCGCCCCCGGGAGCCTTCACCAACACCGGCGAGGCGCTGAAGGTGGCGCACGACCTTCTCGCCGGCTCCCGGGCAAGCCGCAAGGAGCTCTATCTCATCACCGACGGCCTGCCCGAGGCCTACACGGACCCGAAGGGGGCCGTCCACAGCGGGAACCTGACGCTCGCCCAGGCCTCCGCCCTGGAGCGCGCCCGGGAGCTGCGGCGGGTGGGTCCCCTGGTCTCCACCCTGGTACTGCTCAAGTCCTCCGACCCGAGCTATGAGAAGGCGGCCCGGGAGCTGGCGCAGGCCCTGGGGGGGAGCGTGGTGGTCACCGACCCGCGCCGGCTCGCCTTCGAACTGCTGATCCGCTTCGTGGGAGGTCGGGTGGAGGAGAAGGCCCCCCGGGGGAACGAACCCTCCCCCTCGTCGGCCCCCCGGGAGACCGGGCCTCCGTCCGGAGCGGACACCGCCCGGGCGCGCCGCGCCCGGAGACGGGCCCGGGCGACGCACGAGGCCGCCCCGGGCGTTTGAGGCCGGGTCCGCACCAGGGTTTCCCGTGAGGGGTCCGTGTCATACCCTCCCACGTCGTGGCGTCCACTACGCTCCGCTCAAATAGCATCGGTCTATCGGACGCGTTGAGGTGACCGTACGTGGTCTCCGTCGAAGTTGCCCACACCAAGTGCACCGGATGCACCCACTGCCGTGACGTCTGCCCCGTGACGGTCTTCGAGATGGTCCCCCGGGACCAGTTCCCGGGGATCGAGGACGACCCGGCCGTGGCGGCGAAGTTCAACTTCCGCGGGGAGAAGTCCAAGGTCATCAACGGGCCGGAGTGCATCGTCTGCGAGGCCTGCCTCTTCGAGTGCGAAGGGGAGTGCATCACCATCGTGGACGACGAGAACAACGTCCACCACTCCACCTACAAGTAGCGCGACCGGACGGTAGGGGGGGGTCAGGCCTGGCGCGCGTCCGTGCCCTCCCCGGGTCCCGGTGACCCCACCCTAGGGGAGATATACCCGCCCCCCCGGTGAGGTCCTCCCCTCCGGGGGAAGCGGGGTCTCTGATGGGGAAGGCGGTCGCCCGGTCCGAGTGGGCCCCGCTACGCCGGGTCGTGGTCCGCCGCCCGGGACTGGAGGTGTTCTTCGGGCTCCTGGAGCCGTACTCCTCGCTCTACGAACGGGTCTTCTCCCTGGAGAAGGCCCGCCGGGAGCACGACGAGCTCGTCCAGACCCTGCGACGGGGGTTCGGGGTGGAGGTGCTCTACCTGGAGGAGATCCTCTTGGAGGGGGCGGGACGGGACCCCTCCCTCGCGGAGGAGATCTTCCGTCGCGTGCTCGCCACCGTCCAGTTCGTGGGTCCCGGGGCCCGTCGGGCGAGGGCGGAGTTCGCCCAGAACCTTCCCCTGCTGGACCGGGACCAATTGCTGGAGATCCTCACCCTCTCCCCCTCCGTCACGCTGGTCCGCAAGAAGGGGACGCGGAACATCCTGCCCTTCACCACGCTCCGCGTCCCGCTGACCAACCTCTTCTTCCTGAGGGACCAGCAGGCCGTGGGGGACCGCGGGATCATCCTGGCCCGCCCCGCCAAGCCCCAGCGGCGACGGGAGACCGAGCTCACGGCGCTCGTCTGGGCTACCCTGGGGGAGGACCCCGTCCTCTCGGTCCGCCGGGGGACGTTCGAGGGAGGGGATTTCCTGCCGGCCGGGGACTTCGCGCTCCTGGGGATGGGGGACCGGACCAGCCCCGCGGCCATCCAGGAGATCCTCGCCTCGGGGCTCTCCTTCCCGGAAGTGGCCGTGGTCCACCAGCCCCGGCATCCCCTCCTGGAGGCACCCGACCCCATGGTGAACATGCACCTGGACACCTACCTCAACTTCGCCGGGGCCGGGCTCATGGTCGGCTACCCGGAGATGCTCAACCGGGCCCGGGTGGACGTCTACCGCCGGTCGGAGTCCGGGCGCTACCGCCTCCGGCAACGGACCCGCCTGACCGGCTACCTGAAGGCGGAGCACGGGTTCGACCTGCTCCCCCTGACCACCCTGGAGCAGCTCTGCTACGCCACGAACTTCCTCACGGTCCGGGACCGGCGCATCGTGGTCCCGGACGTGGCGCGGAACGCGGAGAAGGTGCTGGTGAACCTGCAACGGGCGGCCGAGAGGAACCCGGCAAAGTACCACCGGCTCCTGCTCCGGGCCAGCGTGGAGTTCGGGGAGCTCCGGAGCAGCGGAGGGTTCTTCCCCCACGGGAGGGCCGCCCGGGAGGCGGGGCTTGGGGCCACCCAGGTGCCGCTGTCGAACCTGACCGGGGCGTTCGGGGGGGCGCACTGCCTGACCTGTGCCTTGGAGCGGGCCTGAGCTCCGTCTCGAGGCCGAGGCCCGGGGGTGACGTCCCGAGGGGTGGGTCCGAGCGAACGCCGGGGGTCAGCGAGGGGGGGAATGGGGAGGGCACGCGGTGGGGATGGCCTAGCTACATATACTCATGATATCATAGGTGATATTGGTGAGACCGATGTGTCAGAACTGCGGACACGGGAATGGACATGAGTACGGCCACGGCGGATGCGGCTGCGGAGGACCCGGAGGGCGCGAGGGCGGCTGCTGCGGCCAGGGGCACGCTCAGGGCCGGGAGCTTCAGCGCCCTTCGCTGGGCCGGATGGAGCGCAGCGACCTGCAAGAGTACGTGGCCGACCTGGAGGAGGAGCTGAACCGGGCGCGCAACCGCCTCGGCGCCTCCCCGGCGTCGACCTCCGCCTGAACTCATCCGACCCTCCGGGGATCAAGATGGACGGCTCCCCCAAGGGCTGCTGCTGCGGCCCCTTCCGGATCCGGTTCATCCCCCCGGGTCTCCTCAGGCCCACCCTCCTGCGGCTGCTCCGGGAGAGGCCGAGCACCGGCTTCGAGCTGATGAAGGAGATCGCCCGGCGCACGCAAGGGGTCTGGGCCCCGGGCCCCGCCGCCATCTATCCGGCCTTGAAGGAGCTCCTCCAACGCGGGTACATCGAGCGTACCGGAGGGGAGAACGGCCGCTCCTTGCCGTACGGCTTGACCCCCCAGGGCCAGGCGTGCATCCAGGATTGGGAGAGGACCCGGGACCAGGGGGGGCGTGAGCTCAAGGCCCTGGAGGAGCTCTGGGGCCGGATATGAGCGGGGGAAGGGCCGGGCCCTCTCCCCGGCGCCCCCTCACCGCGAGGGCTCCTGAGACCCGCCGGCGGCGGCAGCGGCGCTTCTGGGACGCCCGGTATGCGGAGGACCCGGACTTCCTGGGCGGGTCCGAAAGCCCCTTCGCCCGTTGGTGCCTCCCCCGGCTCCGGAAGGCCGGGGCGCGGTCGGTCACCGAACTGGGCCTCGGCTGCGGCCGGGACGCGGGTTTCTTCGCCTCCCGGCGCTTCCAGGTGCAGGGCGTGGAGCTCTCGCCCCACGGGTGCGGATGCGCCCGGTCCAAGGGGCTCCCCGTGGAGGAGGGGGACGCCCTGACCTATCTCCACGCCCAACCCTCCGCCTCGGTGGACGCCGTCTACTCGAACCTCTTCTTCAACATGGAGTTCACCCGAGAGGAGCATCAGGCGCTCTTCGCGGAGGTGGCCCGGGTCCTCCGGCCGGAAGGTCTCCATCTCTTCTCCGTGCGCTCCACCTCGGACCCGTGGTACGGGAGGGGAAAGCCCCGGGGCGCGGACACGTTCGACCCGGCCCCCCACGGGGTGCCGATGCACTTCTTCTCCCCTCCGTACGCCCGCGAGCTCCTCCAGCCTCGTTTCCGTCCTCTCGCCCTTGAGGAGGTCTCGGAAGGGGAGGACGACTTCCCGATCCACCTCCTCTACGTGGCGGCCCGTCGTCGAGCGGGAGGGGCCTGAAGGGCGGCGCGGCCCTCCTCCCGTCCCTTGCCGGGACCGTACCCACGCTTGAAGCCCCCGGCCTGCCTCCCCGCCGGTCATGCCCCGAGGGACGGCCCCTCGTCTCGGCCCCCCACCCTTCTACCGGCAGCACCTCGACTTCACCTGCGGTCCGGCCTCCCTCATCATGGCCATGGCCCGCTACCAGCCCCGCTTGCCGGCGGGCCCGGAACTGGAGGTGGACCTCTGGCGCGAGGCGAACCTGGTGGAGGCGTACGCCACGAGCCGGCAAGGGCTCGCCCTGGCGGCCTACCGGAGGGGGTTCCGGGTGCGGACGGCCGGGAACGCCCAAACGCTGGAGCTTCTGGAGAACCTCGGGCTCGACCTCTCATCCCCGGCCCGGGTCGTCGCCCGGAAGCTCCACCAGGACCTTCAGCGACGATGCCGCCGGGCCCGGATCCCGGACACCGGCTCGCAGGTGAGCTGCCGGGAGCTCTCCGGATGGCTCCGCCGAGGCTGGACCCCCCTGGTGCTGGTCAACGCCACCCTGGTGGGGGACGTCGACCAGCCTCACTGGGTGGTGGTGGTCCGGTGCACGCGGCGGCAGGTGGTCATCCACGACCCGTTGGCCCGGGCCGGAGGCTCCCGGCTCTCCCGGTCCCGTTTCGAGAGGGGGCTCGGCTACCGCGGCCTCTGCTGTGCGGTGGTGGTGGAAGGGCTCCGAGAGGACCCCTCCTCGCCGGCCCGGCCTCGGACGTGAGCCCCATCTCCGGGCGGACGGGCGCCCTTCGGACCGGTACCGTCAGGGAGGGGAGACCGTTGCCGGGCTCCCTTCTCCCTCCCGGGGCCCGGACCCGCCGGGGGTGCCCGGAGCGTCCTTCGCCCCCCCGTCCGGGGGGGCGGTCGAGGCGGGCGGGCTGGGGGAGAAGACCTCCACCACCGAGGAGAAGTCCTCCTTTCCCCGGCCCTGCGCCTCCGCCCGCTTGAGCAACTTGAGCGACTCCCGGCACATCCCCAGGGTCAGCCCGACCTTCCGGGCGCTGCTCACGATGAGCTTCTCGTCCTTGAGCGCCAGCGGGAGGAGGAAGGCCGGGGGGTAGCTCCGTCCCAGGATCGCCCCCTTCTTCCTCTCCAGCTGGACCGACCTTCCCGCTCCGTCGAGGAAGACCTCGAGCTGCTGCTCCCGGGTCAGGCCATGACGCTCCCCGAGCGCGAGGGCCTCCCCGGCCAGGGAGACGTACCCCACGGTCAGGGCGTTCAAGGCGAGCTTCATGGCGCTGGCCCGTCCCCACGGCCCCAAGAAGAACGTCCGGCGGCCCATCTTCTCCAACAGCGGGCGCACCCGGGAGAGGTCCCCCTCCTCCCCTCCCAGGTAGAAGGCCACCTGCCCGTTCGCCGCCTGCTCGGCGCTCCCCCCCATGGGGGCCTCCAGGTACCGGAGCCCCCGGGCGGCCACGGCCTCTCCCAGGGACCGGGACTCCTCCGGCGCGATGGTGGCGAGTCCGACCACCACCCCTCCTTCTGCCAGACCCCGGGCGACGCCTGAGCGGCCCAGGATCGCCCGATGCTGGGTCTTCCCGTCCGTGGTGGCCACGAAGACCACCCCGGAGGAGGCCTTCTGGGCGGTCTCCCGCGGTGTCCTCCCCACGAGGGCCCCCTTCTCCTCCAGGGGTCGGACCCGTTCCGGTGAACGGTTGTACACCGCGAGCGGGATGCCGTTCTCCATCAGGCGAAGGGCGAGCGCCTGCCCCATGGTCCCCAGGCCCACGAACCCGACCCGGGGGGAGGCCTCTGTGGCTGCCATCATGCCGGCCGGCAGCCCACGCCAGCGCAAATCGTTAGCGAGCC
>JAKAVY010000045.1 GCA_021827405.1 Thermoplasmata archaeon | reverse complement strand
CCCCCCGGAGCTTCGCCCGAGACGCATCCTCGTCCATTGGTGGCTCACCTCCGCGCAGGGCGAGAAGGTCTCCAAGAAGGACGTGAAGGGCGGGGCCGTCCCTCCGGTGGACCGGGCCCTCCAAGATTGGGGAGCCGACGGGCTACGGCTTTACTTCTCCCTGGGGGCCACGACCTTCCAGGACGTGGAGTGGGACCAGGAGGCCGCCGCGCATGCGGCTACCCGGGCCGGGTCCGTCTTGGAAAGGCTTGGGGAGATGCTCTCCCCCCCGATCCCCCCTGCCGCCCCGTCACCCGGGGAGCTCGAGCTTTGGCTCCTCACCCGGACCTCGGATGCGGTCCGCCGGTCCCGAGCGGCGCACGAACGTTACGACTTCCGGGCGGCGGCGGAGATCGGCTTCGTCGAGATCCCCCAGGCCTTGGACCGCTACCGGGTCCGGGGAGGCCATTCCCCCATGACCCTGCATCAGGTGGGGAAGGTCTGGGCCCGGCTCCTCTCGCCCATCACGCCCCACCTCGCCGAGGAGGCGTATGCTCGGGTGGGCGACGGCCTCGTGGCCGAGGCGCCGTTCCCCCAACCGGAAGAACTGCCCGCGGACCCTCGTTCCTTGCTGAAGGAAGGTCTCTTGGAGCGTTTGGAGGAGGACCTGGCCTCCCTTCGCAAAGGGTGGAAGGGGACCCCTTCCGGGCTACGGATCTTCGTGGCGGCCCCTTGGAAGCACCGGCTGGAGACCTGGCTGGCCAACCGGCCGGACCCCGGCGCGGCTTCGCGGGGGACCCTCCTTAAAGAACTCCTCCAGGACCCGGAATTCGGCTCCCACCGCGGGGAGCTCGCCCGGTACCTTGACCTGGCCCTCCCGGGCGGGAGGAGCGGACCTCAGACCCCGCCGGAACTGAGCCCGGCCGAGGAGCTCACCGTTTTGCGTCAAGCCCAGGACTACCTCAGCCGTCGCCTCGCGCAACTCCCCGTGGAAGTGGTGCTGGAGGAGGAGGCCGGGGACCGGGACCCTCAGGGCCGGAGAGGCCGCGCTCGACCGGGAAGGCCCGCGCTCTACCTCTGGTCCGAAGGGGTCCCGGGGTCCGGGAAGCGGACGCCGAGCGACTCCTCCAGCCGGTGAACGAGGTCCTCCTCGCTCTCCTTGCGCCAGGGGCTCCGGGACAAGGGTACCCCGTCCTCCCAGTGCCGAGGGCTGGGGTAGCCGAACACGCTCTCGAAGTCGGCTCTCCAACTGGCCGGCAGAGGCTGCCCCGCCCTCCGGTACACGGATCGGCCCGCCATGTCGCTGGCGGTGGCCGCGAGCACTCGCGAGACGTTCTCGGCGAGGTATCCGCCTCCGCCGGTCTGGAGCAGGCGGCCCTCACAGAGCTCGTGAGCGAGGGAATGTACCCTTCCCACCAGCTGGCGGTAGCCGGCCAGGGTGTACTGCAGATGCGCAAGCGGGTCCCCCGCGTGCGCATCGACACCGGTCTGCAGGACGATGAGTCCCGGCCGGAACTCCCGCAGGAGGGGAGGGACCACCCGATCGAAGAGGGGCAGCACCGCCTCATCCCCCGCGCCAGCCGGGAGAGGGAGGTTGACCTTGAGGCCCGCCCCGTCTCCCTTCCCCGACTCCGCCGGAAACCCGGTCCCCGGGAAGAGGGTACGGCCATCCTGATGGATATCGATGTCCAGGACCCGGCCGTCCTCGTAGAACCCGAACATCACCCCGTCTCCGTGATGGGCATCGATGTCCAGGTAAGCGACCCGGGCATAGCGGTCCGGTCCATCGAGCGCCTGCCGGAGGGTCACCGCCAGGTCATTGAGGATACAGAACCCGCTGGCCCCGGACGGATGGGCGTGATGCAGGCCCCCGGCGGGGTTCAAGGCATGGTCCACCTCCCCCGCCTGGATGGCGTGGAGGCACGCCAGGGTCCCCCCCACGATCCTGGCCGACGCCTCGTAACACCCGGGGAAGGCGGGGGTATCCCCCCCGTCCAGCGCCCGACCCCGAGGGTCCCAGGAGATCTCCTCCAGCCGGTCCAGGTACCCCCGGGTGTGGAAACCCTCCAGCGCCGCTCTCGAGGCTGGGAGGACCGGCCCGATCCGCCGTCCCCCGGAAGAAGGCTCAAAGAAGCCGCAGGCGTCGAGCAACGACACCGCGAACGCCCGGGACCGCTCCGTGAAGGGATGGTGCGGCCCAAAGTCGTAGTCAAGGAAGCCCGGGTCCCAGATCACGGCGTGGGAGCAGGGTCCTTCGGGTAGAGGCACCGGCGTCACCGGAAGTTCAGGTGCATCCGCGAAGGCACCGGGAAACGGCTCACCCGGGTGTACTTGGCGCCGGCCTTTCGGCCGTAATCCTGCCGGACCGGCCCGGAGACCTCGAAATAGATGAGCTGACCGATGGGCATCCCTGCGTAGATGCGCACGGGGACCTTCGCGGAGATCTCCAGGGTCCAGTAGTTGGCGTACCCCACGTCTCCCTTCCCGGCCGTGGAGTGAATGTCGATGCCCAACCGCCCCACGCTGGACTTCCCTTCCAGGAAAGGAACGTGGCGGAGGGTCTCCGTGTACTCCGTCGTGGCGGCCAGATAGAGCTGGTTGGGCATCAGCACGAACCCTTCCTTCGGGATCCGGAATCGATGGACCGGGTTCGGCCGCTTAACATCCAGTTCCGGGCGGGAGTAGGTGGCGAGGTACGGCCCGAGGTGCACGTCGTAGGAGTTCGATCCCAGGCAACTGCGGCGGAACGGTCGGATGACGATGTTCCCGCGGCGCATCTCCTGAAGGATCTGGGTATCGGAGAGGATCACCCCGTCGCCTCGGCCGGGGCACCGGCGTACCGTATTTAGGCCCCCGGGGTAGGTCTCCGGATCGCCACCGATGCATACCCCACCACCCGGTCCATCGGCTCGGCGTCCGCGCTGTCCTGGTAGCTGAGCACCTCCGCCTTGGCGGGGGTCCCCTCCAGCGCCGAGAGCAGCACCGTCACAGGCGCCACCCCGCACATGCTGATCCCTTCTTCCTCGACCCGCCGATAGAGGTCCGCGGCAGACAAGGTCACCAACGCCTCCAGGGCCCGGGCATCCGCCCGCCGTGCCTCGCGACGGGGCAGATAGTGGGAGAGGTCCGAGGACGCGAGGTAGAGGAGGTTCCGATCCCCGAGCGCCTCACGAAGCCCCTGCCCCCACCGATGGAGCGTGGGGAAGCTTTGGAAGGGTACCTGGACTCCCACCACCGAGAGCGGGGTCTTCCCGTAGACGAACTGGAGGAAGGGTAGCTCCACCTCCAACGAATGCTCCTGGGCATGGGCCGCCATGTCCGCCCGGGCGAGGCCCCGGGTGAGAAGCGAGACGACCTCCCGGTCCGTCCGGACCCGCCCGAGAGGGGTCTCCCAGTCCGCATCACAGACGGAGAGATGGGAACTGGCCCCGTGGTGGTCGACCCCCAGGAGAAGGACCTGAGGGGGAAGCGGACCCTGGGAGAGACGGGCAAAGAAGTGCGCAGCCACGGGGCCGGAGTATAGGTAGCCCGCGTGGGGGACCACCCCGGCCAACAAGCTCTGCGGTGCGACCGGGTCAGCCTGGCCCGTGGGAAGCCGGCCCGGGCCGCGGGGGGCCTCGAAGCAAGCGGCCAGAGCCCGGCGCAACGTGTCGGGGTCCCTCGGATAGAAGCTCCCGGCCACCGCCGGTAGCCGCACGGCAGTGGGACCCCCGGAAGCCACCGCCACACCCCCTGGCTCACCCCGGGCCCAGCTCCCGAAGGAGGGCGCGAGCCTCCTCGGGGGCCAACGGGAGACGCTCCCGGGGGAAGCCTCCGACCTGGTGGGCGTACCGGGGGATCACATGGAAGTGCAGGTGAAAGACGATCTGGCCGGCCAAAGGTCCCTGGTTCACGCCGATATTGTAGTCCCGGCTCAGGCGCTCCATCCGCCGGCAGATCTCCGTCACGGTGGCGAGGACCGAGGCGTACCGGGCGGGGGGGAGATCGGTGATCCGGTCCACGTGGGCCTTGGGGATGACCAGGGTGTGGCCCCGGCTCAGGGGGGCGATATCGAGGAAGGCGAGGGTGTCTTCGTCCTCGTAGACGATGTAGGCCGGGGCCTTCTTCTGGGCTATCGCGCAAAAGATGCAGGAGGAAGCGGCCACAGATCCGGGCGCGCCCATACCTGCCCGGGGTTTGAAGGCACCGCTCCGACCCCCTCCCCTGGCAAGCTTATCGCCCCCCCTCTGCCTCGACCCTAGGCATGTCCCGCAGAGGCCGGTTCCGGGGCCCGGGATGGACGGGGGTCCTCCTCACACTCCTTCTCGCGGTTCTCCCCCTCAGCGCGAGCGTACTCGCCCCAGGGGTCGATGCCAGGGAAGCCACGGAGGGGCTCCAGCCTCTGGCCACCCCCGGGACCGCGGCCAGCCTCCCGTCGGTCTTCGGGGACGTTTCACTCCCCTCTACGACCTACGCACTCGGCCCGGTGGCTCCGGGATCCTCCCTTCTCCTCACGATCACCCTCTCCTACCGGCACGCTCAGGCCCTTGCCCAACTGCTGGGGGAGCTGCAGGACCCGGCCTCTCCCCAATTTCACCATTTCCTCTCTGCCAACGCCTTCGAATCGGAGTTTGGGCCCAGCCCCGCCGAGGCTCGAGCGGTGATGGACTACTTCCAGTCCCAGGGGGCAGAAGGGATGACCCTCTCGGCGGACCGGACCGTGCTCTCCCTGGAGCTGCCGGCCGCTACCGCGGAGCGGGTGTTCTCCACCCAACTGGAACGCTTGTGGGCCCCCCAAGGCGGCGGTTTCTATTCGCCCGCTTCGCCCCCCAAGCTCCCACCGTACCTGGCGCCCCTGGTCAGTTCGGTCACCGGGCTCTCCGAACCCCCTCCCACCGGACTGAGCACCCAACCGGCGCCGTGGTCGCTCAATAGCCAATTCGACAGCAATCCCTACAACGGTCAGCAATACTTCTGGGGAAGCGATTACCAGGGGGCCTACGGAGCGGTTCCCCTCCTGGGTCAGGGCTACAACGGAAGTGGCTACGCCGTGGCCACGCTCCTCTACGCGGGGTTCGACCCGAGTCCTTCCCCCGGGACCAATTTGCCCCCATTCGACCCCGGGGCGGTGGAGACCTACTTCAACGACACCCTTCCCACCTCCCTCCCGCACCCCGTTCCCCAGGGCGTCGGGGTCGTGGTGGATGGGATCTCTCCTCCACCCCCCGGCCCGATGCCGTTTCCCGCGGCGAACGCGGACAGCACGGGGGCGATCGTCGAGAACTCCCTGGACCTGGAGATGCTCGGAAGCCTCGCCCCCGGGGCCTCTCTCTACGACTTCTACTTCGCCGCCTCGGCCTTCCTCGACCACTTCCAGGGCAACCCGGTGGGCGGAATGGTGGCGGACCTTGACGCCGCGCTCTCCTTCAATTACGGCCCGGACCGGCTGGCGGCGATCTCGAACTCGTGGGGGACCAACGACCAGACCAACCCGGGATGGGCACAACTGGAACAGAAGGCGGCCGCCCTGGGGGTCACGCTCTTCGCGGCGTCCGGCGACCAGGGAGACGCCCCGAGCGCGGTCACGGGCCGGGCGGGCGTCTCCGCTTGGCCGTCCTTCCCCTCCACGGCCACTTACGACACCTACGGGATGGTGGCCGTGGGGGGGAGCAACCTCCGGTTGTCGGGAGTTCCCCTCGGTTCGTACGAGCCCGGCCAGGTGGGGCTGCCCCCGCCCGGCTACGACGCGCCGAACATCACCGGCATCGCCTCCCAGGTGGTCTGGTACAACAACGGCTCGGGAGGGACCTTGATCTCCGGGACCGAGGGAGGGATCTCCGCGGCCTACAACGAACCGACCTGGCAGGCCGAGTCCGCGGCGCAGGGGGAGATCGTCGCGGCGTCCACCCTCCAAGGGTTCCCGTACGCCCGGGCCGTACCGGACGTGGCGGCCAGCGCGAACAGTACGGTCATCTTCGTGGACGAGAACGCCACGTTCGGGGACACCCTTTGGACCCTGGTGGAAGGCACCTCGATATCGAGCCCCGTCTGGGCGGGCCTCGCCACTCTCCTCGACGCGGCCACCGGCAGCCTTCAGGGCTTCCTCGACCCGACCCTCTATAGCTTAGGGGGGTTCTTCGAGAACGTCTCCGGTCCGCTGGACCCTTTCCAGGGGAGCATCCCCGGTTCGAACTATCTGTTCCAGTCGTCCCCGGGCTGGGACCCCCTCACCGGTTGGGGGAGCGTCAACGTGACCTTGCTCGCCGAGGACCTCCGCACGGGCACGGGGTTGGGGTACGTCTACAACCCGTCCGCCACGCCCGGGACGGCTTTGGACAACCTGCCTGCGATCCACCCTTCCCTCCTCCCTTTCTCGCCGTACGGCCTGGCCCTCCTCATCGCCGGGGGCACGGCAGCCGCCGTGGTCCTGATCATCGCCGTGGTGGTCCTGGGCCGCCGCCGGAGCCGCGGAGCCTACGGTGGGGGGTACCCGGCGTATCCCCCCTATCCCGTGGTCCCTCCGGCCATGACTCCCGCCACCGGGGGGAACGACTGGAGCGAAGAGGTCGTCCGTTGCCCCGTCTGCGGGCTGCCGCGATGGGCTGACTCCTCCCCCTGCCCGCGCTGTGGGGTGCGGGGCCCTGGCCTTCCGCCCCGGATAGGTCCGGGATGACCACAGACCGTTGGCCGCCGGGGGGGTGTCGCTCCCCTCGAGCCACCGCGACGCGGAGGGGCCGGCTCGTTCCCATCGAGGCGCGGTTCGCCCTCGGAAAGGACCGCAGTAGCAACGCTTAAGAGACCCCCCCTCGCTTGATATCCCGTGGCCGCAGGACCCAGTCCCCAGTCGCCTCCCCCCAACCAACCTTACCCCGCCACCTACCCGGCCCAACCAGCGGGCCAGCCAGGCGGGTATTATGCCCAGGGTTACGCCTATCCGCCCCAAGGGTACCCGGGATACCCGCCGGGAGCCTACCAAGCCCCCCGCCGGATCGGCCTGGACGAGATCGGGCTCTGGCTGAACCTGGCCGGTGGAGTGCTCTTCGGGCTCGGCCTGATCCTGTTCGCCTCGTTCTGGGCCCAATTCCCTCCCAGCAGCGGAAGCACCCCCGGGTACGGGGGATTGGAGGCCGGCTACGTCCTGATGGGTCTGGGGATCATGCTCCTGGCGTTGGGTATCTCCTTCCTCCAGAAGGCCCGCATGGACCAGCGACGCCGGGAGTCCGAGACCTCCTCGGCGGCGCCGGCCATGCCTGGCTACCTGCCTCCGGCCCCCTAAGGGTCCGGGGGTCAGGCTTCCGGCGTTCCCGTCAATCCCGGCGACTCCGCTTCCGGGGCGGCGGCGTCATCGGACGGGACCCCATCCAGGGCCCCCGAGGCCGGTCGGAGCCCCAGCTTCTTCTCCAGCAGGCCCTTGATCCGGGCCTTGTCGTTGGTCTCCAACCCGAAGTGCTCCGCGAAGTGGGAGGTCGTGGTCAACAGCAGGGTCCCCCCCCGGGGGGCCGCCCGCACGAAGTCCGCCTCCCGGAGCTGCTGCACCTCCTCGTACGCGGCCTCTCCCACCATCTTCACCAGGAAGCTCTGCCGGACCGGTTGGTGGTAGGCAATGAGGGCGAGCACCCTCAGCGTCCGCAGGGGCATCTCGGTGGGGGCCACCTGATGAGCCACCGGCAGGTACTCGGCCCGGACCTGGATGGAGTAACCGTCCCCGGCCCGGCGGACCTCGAGGGCGGTCTTCCGGGAGGCATAGTTCCGGCTTAAGTGCCGGATCGCCCGCTGAACGGGACGGTGGTCAGGGAGGCCCAGGCGCTCGGTGAGCTCCCCCACGGTCACGGGCTTTCCCGCCGCGAAGAGGATCGCCTCCAGACGAGGCAGAAGGTCCTCCGCGGGATCGGCTTCGATGGCCTTCGCGTCCTTCATGCCCCGTTCACCCCGCCACCGCGGCCTCGGGCACCGCTCCCGGGTCCTCGGCCTTGGGGCCGGTGCGCTCTTCGCTCTGCCGCAGGAGCGTGAAGACCCCTTGGTAGAGGCCCGCCTGACGGAGCCCGATGACTCCCTCCTTCACGAGGAAGAGAGCGGCGAGGAAGAGCGCCACCACCCGTTCCCGGCTCGCCCCCGGGTCGAGAATCTCCGTGAAGGAGAACTCCTCCCCCACCGGGTGGGCCCGCGCCTTCTCCCAGACGTGCACCAGATCGCTCTCCGGGACGTCCCCGTGCGCCAGCACCTCGGGAGAACTGCGCTGCCAGGCCCGCAACCGTTCGCGCTCCGCCTGGATCGCCTGGTTCGTACGGGCCTGGGCCTCGGCTTCCTGGAAGGCGAGTGCCAGGTCCAGCAGCCCCACCGGGCGGGGCTCCGCATGACGGACCATCCCCTCGAGAGGGACCTCCGGGGCGCGCAAGAACGTCTCGGTCACGTCGACCTGCTCGGGAGTGTCCAGCGCCCCCAGGTAGCCCTCGTCCAGGGGCTCCGCCGCGGAGGTCTCTGGATCGGGAGGGAGCACGTCCGGCTCCCGGAGGGAGAGGATCTCCTGCGACTGGAGCAGCAGGATCCGCCAGGCCATGTGGATGAGCCGGCCCGCCACGGCGAAATCCAGTTCCCCGGAGGCCTTCACCCGGTCCAGGAAGGCGGCCGTGAAACGCACCAGATCGATGGACCAGGGGTTGAACTCCTCCGAGAGCACCAGCTCGAAGAGCATGGCGGTGGCCCGCTGGTAGGGGTCCTGGATCACCACGTGGACCCCTTCCTTGAGGTCCCGGACCAGCGCGAGGTAGTGGTCCACGGTCTCGGGGGTCTGAAGGTCCTCGCCCACCTGGGCCTTCTGCCAGAGCAGGTAATGAAGGACCTCCTCCGCGGCCTCCCGGGACACCGGGGTCGCGGATTGGGCCAGGTCGTGCGCCTCCTGGCTGGAAAGGGTCATGGACGGGACCCTCCTCGTTCCGGTCCGCTGGTCATCGCCACCTCAGGCCGGGGCCCCCCCGGGGCTGCGGGGCCCTCCGGGCGCCCCTGGGCCGCCAGGGCCGAGGGGGAAAGGGCCACCGACTTGAGCTCCTTCTCGTCCACGTCCTTGATGTCGTCGAGGCGGATCCCGACGACCCGGGAGACCCCGTCCCCGTGCATGGTCACCCCGATCAGGTGCTCGGCCCACTTCAGCGTCACCTTTCGTAGGGAGATCACGACGAACTGCGCCCGGGAGGCGTTCCGGCGGAACATCCGACCGATGTTCTCCGCGTTCACCCCATCCAGGCTCATGTCCACCTCGTCCAGCACGTAGAGCGGGGACGGGTCGTAGCGCTGGAGGGAGAAGATGAAGGCGAGGGAGGCCAGGGACTTCTCCCCTCCGCTCAACTGCTCCAGCCGCTGGACCTTCTTCCCCAGGGGTCGTACCCGGATGAGGAGACCCCCGGCGAGCGGGTCCTGGGGGCTCTCGAGCGCGATCTCCCCCTCCCCGCCGCCCGAGAGCTCCCGGTAGATCTCCGAGAAGCCCTGGGCCACCGTGGCCACTACCTCCTTGAGCCGGGCCTGCTTCTTCCCCTCGAGCTCCTTTTGGAGCGCCTTGAGGCCCTCGCGCTCCGCGACCAGCCTCTCGACCTCGGCATGGAACTCGTCCGCCCGGGTCTTCTCCGAGTCGTAGGCCTCCAGGGCCCCGGCGTTCACTGGGCCCAACGCCTCGATGGCCTCGTCGAGCTCCCGGATCCTCCGCCGGAGCTCCTCCGGGGTGAGCTTGACCAGCTCGACATCGTCCTCGGGGGATACCTCCCCGGCCTGACCCTGCAGGCCCTCCAGGGCGGTCTGGCAAGTGCTGAGCTTGATCTCGGTCTCGTGAATCTGGTCGCCCCGGGAAGTGAGGGTGCCGGTGAGCGCGCCCACGCGCTGGGCCACCGCCTGCAGCTCCTCGTTGACCTTCCGGCGCTTCTCGTCGAGGGCCCGGAAAGCCCCGCTCTGCTTCTCCAGGACCGCTCGCAGGGCGTCCAGCTTCTGCTGGGCCTGGGCAAGCGACTGGGATTGTTTCTTCTCCTCCTTCTGGCGGGTGAGGACCTTCGCGAGGAGGTCCTTGTGCTCCTGCTCCTTGGCGGCGAGGACCTCCACGGCCCCCTTGAGCGAGGACTCATCCGAGCCCACCTTCCCTCGAAGGTCGGCCTGCTCCTGGCCGAGGACGGCCAGGGCGGCCTGGAGCTCCTTGAGCCTCGGGGCCGCGTTCTGAGGGAGGGCACTGACCCATTCCCCGTTCAACCGCTCAAGTTCCTTCGTGAGCCGGGCCCGCTCGGCTTCCAGTTGCGCGGTCTTCCCCTCCGCGCGAGCGAGTTCGGCCTCCTGGGTCTTCAGCTCCCCCTGGGCGGCCTCCCACTTGGTCCGGGCGCCTTTGAAGACCTCCTGGGCCCGGGCGAGGTCCTTCTGGAGCTGCTCCAGCGTGCTCCCTTGGCTCGCGGCCAATGTGGAACGCTTGGTCAGCTCCTCCGTAAGGGTACGGATCTTCTCCTCGAGGGAGGCCAGGTCGCTACGGACCCGTCCCTCCTCCTCCGTGAGAGCGCGGATCTCCTCCCCCTTGCGCTTGAGGTCCACCAGGGGGCTGGGGCCCCTCCCCCGCTCCCCGTTGCCGAGATACCCGCCCGTGATCGCTCCGGAAGCCTCGATGAGGTCCCCTTGGAGGGTCACGAGCCGGACCCCGCCCATCTGGGCCCGGGCCGGGCCCAGGGCGTCGAAGACCAGGGTCTCCCCGAAGACGTACCAGAACGCCGGGCGGAGCTCCTCGTCGAACCGGACCAGGTCGAGGGCGAATCCCCGGCAACCGGGGGCCTTCTGGACCAGCAGGCTCTTCCCGTGTGGCCTCCCTGCCAGTACCTTGTTCAGCGGAAGGAAGGTCACCACCCCCTTCTTCTCGCTGCGCAGGAGCTGGATGCAGCTCTCCGCGACCTGGTCGCTCTCCACCACCAGGGCCTGGAAGCGGACCCCGGCCGCGACGAGGACCGCCGTGGAATACTGAGGGTCGTAGCTCGCGAGCTCCTCGACCGTCCCGCGGATGCCCGGGACCTTTCCCAGGTCCCGCTGTTTGAGCAGGTAGTCCACGGCGGCCAGGCGGGAGGCTTGGCCTCCCTGCCCCGAGCGCTCCTTGATGGCGGCGTCGAGGGCGGCATAGGCCCGGTTGAGCTGGATAAGCTCCTGCTGCAACGCCTCTTGGCGTGCGCGCGCCTGACGTTCATTGGCCCGGGCCTTCTGTAGCTCGGCGTTCAGGTCCTGGCTCGAGCGGTCAGAGCCTTTCTGGCTCCCCCGGGTGTCCTTGAGCCGGAACTCCAGGTCCTTGACCTCAAGCTGCCGGTTCGAGACCTCCTCCGCCGAGGCGGCAACATCGTGACGGGCCGTCTCCACCGCGGAACGGACCTTGCCGGTCCGTTCCAGTTCCTCCCGCCATCGTTGCTCGGTCTGGGAAAGGTTCCGCTGGGACTCCAGCACGCCTTTGCGGATCTGGGCGGCCTTGCCCTGGGAGGCGTCCGCCAGGCTGTGGAGGCCTTCCATGGCCTTCTGGTCCGCTTGGATCTTCTTCTCCACCTCCGCCAGGGCGGCCCGGTGGGTCCCCAGGTCCTCCTTCAGGCCTTCGATCGCCTTGCGGCGGCCTGAGAGCTCCTTCTCGAGAGCGGAGGCCTCCCCCTGGAGGTCCTTGATCTCCTCCTGGAGGTGCTCCAGGGCCATCTGGGCCCGGCCCACGTCGACGCTCTGCTGGTCGATATCCCCCTTGAGCCGGAGGGCCTCTTCCCCTCCTCTTCGGGCGGCATCGGCCTCCAGTTGGGAGGCTTGGCTGGTGAGCTCGGCCTGGCGGGCCGACTCCTTCTGAAGGTCCGCCTTGAGCGAGGTCTCCTCCTCCCGGAGCTCGTCGAGCCGCTTCTGCCAGCTCGCCACCTCCTCCCGGGCCCGGGCCAGCGTCACCCGGGCAAGTTGGGCCTCGTGACGGCGTTTCCGGGAGGTCAGGTCCTGGAACTTCTTCGCCCCCTCCCGCTGCCCCTCCAGTTCTGTGAGGTGCCGGGTGACCTCGGTCAGGAGGGTCTGGATCTGGTTGAGATTGGCCTCCAGGGCCTCCGTCTTCTCGGCGGCCTTGGAGAGCTCCTCATCGTACTGGGCGATCCCGGCAAGCCGCTCGACCTCGCCGCGCCGTTCCAGCGGGCTCATGGCCACGATCCGGTTGACATCCCCCTGCTGGACGACGTTGGAGGCCTCTCCGGAGAGACGAGCGTGGGCCAAAAGATAGTCGATCTCCGTCTGTGTGCTCCTCCGGTGATTCACATAGAAGTATGAGTAGTAGCCATCCGGGTCTCCCGGGGCAGCTTTCACGTACCGGGATACTTCCACTTCATCGGATTCCACCGGGAAGGACCGGTCGCGATTGTCGAAGACGAGGGAGACCTCGCACTCGGTGGCAGCCTTCTTGGAGGCCCCCCCGTTGAAGAACAGTTCCGGCAGACGCTCGGCCCGCAGGGCCTTGGAGGACCGGGGACCGAGGCAGAAGAGGATGGCGTCCGCCACGTTGCTCTTGCCCATCCCATTGGGGCCGGCGACCCCGGTGAACCCGGGGTTGAAGGGGATCTCGGTGCTGCCGGCGAAGGACTTGAAGTTCCGCAGCTTCAGCGTCTTTAGGTACACTCTGATCACCTCGAGTTGCCGTCAGGCGCCCGTCGCCGGAACGATGGCCGTTTGTCCGACGAACGTCAGCCCACGCTACGATTTGACCCGCCGTATTTAACCGTTGGCTTGGAACCGATGGGTCGCGAGGCTGGAGCAGCGCTGGACATCACGCTCCGGCCCCCGTGCAGGGCTGCTACCCGTATCCCTCCCCCGGGGCTCAGGGGGGGACCGTCTGGTAGCTGACCGTGTACCAGGTCTGGTCCCCCACGCCCCCGATCATCGAGTTGGTGTTGAGGCCCGCGGGGTCGATCCAACTCGAGAAGGTGAGGACCGTGTTCGCCTGGAAGTTGTAGATGTAGAGCCCGAGCTTGTAAGCGATCTGCTCGGCGTTGTTGTAGATGAGGGCCCGCTGGGCGAGGCTGCAGGACGGGGGAGCGCAGGCCGCCCCCTCCGCCACCAGGTTCGTGAGCGCTACGTAAGCCCATCCCTGGCAGGCCAGGGTCACCACCATGTCCCACCCGTTGGGGGAGGTCAGCGTGCCGCCATCCGAGCAAGCGGTGACGACCTTCCCGCCGTACCCGTAGTATTGGCCCGCCATGGTCAGGTTCCCGCCCGGGCCGGAGGAGGCCAGCCCTTCCATCAGCGCGTCCTGGTAAGTGTAGACGGAGCCTGGCCCGTAGAGAGGCCCGACATAGTCCGAGGGGTCTGGGTAGTCGGGAGCCCACCCCTCGTCGAAGACAGGCTCCGGGTTCTGGCCCGGGGCAGTCTGGGCGGGTCCTACCGCCTCGCCCCCGGGAAAGAAGGGCATCTCGACGGGGAGGATCTCGATCTTCCCGCCGGAAAGGTTCTGCACCTCGCCGGCAAGGAGCCGGGCCTCGGCGTAGGATTCCGTGTTCCCATTCTCAAGAAACAAAGGCAAGAAACAGGGACCTTTGCCCGGCGCGAGGCACCCGCTCCCGGTGGAGAGCGCTTGATAGATTGGGTCCTGTTGGAACTGCACCCACCAGTAGCCCGCCGTCCCCACCACGTTCGGGTTCGAGGAAGGGTCTGCCGTCGGCCAACTGATGTTCGCCGGGTAGAAGTTCCCCATGTACTGCGGGATGGCTCCGCCGTACGGGAACTCATACGGGATCCCGTCCACCGTGTTCACCGTGGACTGGATGGTGGCGTACGGGAACGAGTTGATCAGGAACTGACGGAAGTTCAGGTCCTGCAAGATCGTCCCTGGAACGTTGATCGGGGTCGAAGTGTAACTTTGCGCCCCCTGGACATTGAACGCCATATCCAACGTAAAGAAGTAAATGGTGAACGAGGGGATCGCCTCTGCTCCGATAGACCCATTACCCCTCAGCCGGAGCAAGAGCCCGGTATCCGTGGTCGGGATGCTGGCGAAGTCCGCCGTCCCGGCCACGTACGCGGACTCTCCCTGCTTCTGACTTATCTCCCAGATCACGTTCACCGTGGGGATGAACGTCGGGTTCGTGCTGCTGTACGGGCCCGGCAGGCAGCCAAGCGCCGCGCCTCCCACACAGGTGGTGCCGCCCCAGTAC
>JAKAVY010000044.1 GCA_021827405.1 Thermoplasmata archaeon | reverse complement strand
TCCGATCTGTTGGCCTTCCGTCGGCGCCGACGCCTCAAGGTACCGTTGGGGGTCAACGTCGAGCAGCTGTCCCATCACAACCTGTCGGCGGCCGTGGCCATGGCCCGGGCCATGGCCCGGGCCCTCCCGGGCGGGTGAGGCGGGGCCGGGGGCCCCTGGGGGGAGGGCGTGGAGAGGGATCTTCCCCTCTCTTTCCGAGGGCAGATCCCCGGCGGGGCAGCCGGGCGGAGCGCCGCGTCCGGGCCCTTCTCCCTCGGTGCGTTTGTGAATCCACAGAGTTAAGAGCGCACCGGGATTGCGGCCGCCCTCATGACGGCGGACGCGATCTTCGCCCAGGACGTGCGGAAGACCTACCGGAGCCGGGGGGCTCCCGAGGTGACCGCGCTCTCCGGCGTCTCCCTTCGGGTCGGGGCGGGGGAACGCATCTGCCTTCTGGGCCGCAACGGGGCCGGGAAGACCACCTTCCTTCGGATCGCCTCCACGCTCCTGGTCCCCACCTCTGGGCAGTTGAGCGTCTTCGGGGTGGACGTGGTCGCCTCCCCCGAGCGGGTCCGGCCCAGCATCGCGGTGGTCCCCCAGGAGGGGAAGCCCTTCTTCCACCTGACCCCGCGCGAGCAGGTCTACACCTATCTTAGGGCCCGGGGCTTCTCCCGGGAGACCGCCAAGGCCCGTACCGAGGAGGCCCTGGGCCTCATGGACCTCGGAGGGGTGGCCGACCGGCTCAACGTCACCCTTTCGGGGGGACAGCGCCAGCGCACCATGGTCGCCACCGTCATCGCCACCCAGGCCCCGCTGCTCTTCCTGGACGAGCCGACCATCGGCATGGACCCCTTCGCCCGCCGGGGCGTCTGGGAGTCGCTCCGTCTGCTCACCCGCCGGGGGTCGACCATCCTTCTGACCACCCACTATCTGGACGAGGCCGAGGTGCTCTCCGACCGGGTCTACATCATCGAACGGGGGCTGGTGCTCGCCCAGGGCACCGCCGAGACCTTGAAGCGGGAGTCCGGCGGGACCCTCCGGGTCTCCCTCCCCGGGGGGGTACCCTGGAAGGAGTCCTTCGCGGGCTTCGGCGTCCTCCTTGAGGAGGGGGAGACCTTGCACGTGGTGACCGAGCCTCCGCGACTCGCCGAGATCATGGCGGTCGCCCTGCGCCACCAGCTCTCGGCCACGGTGGGGCCGGTCACCCTCGAGGAGGCCTTCCTGCGCACCGTGGGGAGGTCCATCCATGAGGACAGCTGAGCCGGGGATCCTGCCGGTCTCCCGGTGGCAGGGCTGGCGGGCCTTCACCTCCACCGAGCTCCGGGTGCAGCTCCACGAGGGCCCCGCCCTCGCCACCAGCATGGTGGTCCAGGTGATCTTCCTGGTCTTCGTGAAGCTCCTGGCCCCGCCGAACTACCTTCCCTTCGCGCTCATCGGGGCCGTGGTCTTCTCCATCTTCACGCTGGGGGAGCGGGTCCAGAACGAGGCGGCCTACATCCGGCTCGACCACAAGCTCCACGAGTTCTACCATGCCTCCCCGCTCTCGCCGGAATCCTACTTCCTGGGGATGTCCACCGGCATCCTGCTCGCCTATCTGCCCCCGGTGCTGTTCCTCACCGCGGTCATGGAGGTGCTCCACCCGCTGACCCCGGGAGCGGCCGGGGTGCTGGTGCTCGGGCTCTTCGCGCTCTGGCTCTTCGCCTCCTCGGTGGGGTACATCGTCTCCACCTTCTTCCGGGACATGCGGACCATCTGGCCGTACGCTACGCTCTTCTACAACCTGTTCGGCGTGCTCCCGCCGGTCTTCTATCCCCTCTTCGTCCTGCCGGGCAGCGCCTGGTGGGCCGCCCTGGTGATCCCCCCCAGCGGGGCGGCGGCGCTGGTGGACTGGGCGGAGGGCATCCTCTCCCTCTCCGGGGGACAGGTCCTCCTGGCCTCGGTCAGCCTGGCCCTCTCCACCGGGCTCATGCTCCTTTTGGGTCTCTACTGGGCGCGTCGGTCCGCCCGGGAGCGTTGAGATGCCCGAGCTGGCCGCGGTAGCTCCCACATCGCCCCAACGGGGGGACTTCCTGCACTCCTTCGGGCTCATCGGTTGGCGCTGGATCTCCCGGAACCCCGCCGCGGCCATCGCTCCGGTCCTGGTCCCGTTCGTGTTCCTCTACTTCCTTCGGATCGTCACCCCCGCCTCGTACTTTCCCGGGGAGGTGGTCGGCGCCATGCTCTTCACGACGCAGAACATCGGGAACTGGACCTTGGGGGACTCGGCCACCTGGCGGATCGAGAACGGGCTACAGGACCTCTTCATCGCCTCCCCGCTGGGGAAGTTCCGCTACCTCATGGGGATCGCCTTCTCCAACCTCATCGCGGCCGCGCCGGCCCTTCTGGTGCTGGCCGGCGTCCTGGCCTACGTGACGCCCGTGTCCCCGGTGGACTGGGGGATCCTCACGGTGACGATCCTGGTCCTCTGGATCCTCTTCGCCTCCATCGGTATCGCCATTTCGAGCCGGTTGCGCACCCGTCGCGAGGTCTGGCCCATCGGGCAGTTGACCTTCACGACCCTGGGGATGCTCTCCCCGCTCTACTACCCGCTGAGCGTCCTTCCTTCGGTCTGGCGCTCGGTGGCCTTTGTCTTCCCGGGGACCTACGCAGCGCTCTGGGTCAAGGGAAGCCTTGGGCTCGAGGGCCCGGTGCTCCCCCTTACGGTCGACGCGGGCCTCCTGGGAGTCTCGGCCGTGGTGGCCATCCTCGTGGCCCTGCACTTCTACCGCTGGGGCACGGGGGACTGAAGCGCCCCCCGGGGGGGCCGCCCCCTTCGTCCACGGGAAGATCGGATAGAAAGGGAGCCCCGGGCGGCAGGCGGGCGGCCGCCCGGGGAACGGGTTCAGTGGCTGTGGCCGCCGGGCGGGGCCCCGCCGGCGCCCCCACCGGAGGACTTCTTGCTCGCGATGACGTCGTCGATCCGCAGGACCATGGACGCCACCTCGGAGGCGGAGGAGAGCGCCTGGCTCTTCACCCGGAGAGGCTCCACCACCTTCTCATGGATCATGTCCGCGGGCTTCCCGCCATCGAGGAAGTTGATCCCCACGTTCTTGCTGCCGGGGGAGCCCTCGTGGGCCTGGCGGAGCTGGATGAGGGTGTTGATGGCGTCGTATCCGCCGTTCTCGGCCAGGGCCCAGGGGATGACCTCCAAGGCCTGGGCAAAGGCCTCCACGGCCAACTGCTCCCGGCCTCCCACGGTGGGGGCGAACTTCCGCAGCCGCACGGCCAGTTCCATCTCGGTGGCACCGCCCCCGGCGCAGATGACCCCGTCCTCCAGGACGGAGGAGACCACCTTGAGGGCGTCGTTGAGGGAACGCTCCACCTCCTGGGTGACGTGCTCGGTGCCTCCCCGGATGAGGAGGGAGACGCTCTTCGCGCCCGTGCAACCGGTGATGAAGGTCATGTCGGAGTCCCCCACCTTGCGCTGGGCGACCTTGCCGGCGTGGCCCAGGTCCTTGCCGGAGAGCTCCTTGACCCCGGTGACGATCTTCCCACCGGTGGCCCGGGCGAGCTTCTGGAGGTCCGACTCCTTCACCTGCTTGACCGCGTAGATCCCGGCCTTGGCCAGGTAGTGCAGCACCACATCGTCGATGCCCTTCTGGCTGATGACCACGTTCGCCCCGGCGTTCTTCACGGCGTCGGCCATGTCCCGGAAGGAGCGGTCCTCCTGGTCCAGGAAGTTCTGGATCTGCCCGGGGGACTTGATGTTGATCTTGCTCTCGAACTCGGTCTTCTTGATCTCGAGGGCACTGTTGAGCAAGGCGATCTTCGCGTCCTTCACCTCGGAGGGCATCCGGGGGTGGCCGCGCTCCTTGTCCAGGATGATCCCCTCGATGAGCTCGGTGTCGGCGATCCCGCCGCCTTGCTTCTTCTCCACCTGGATGAGGGAGATGTCGGCCACGGTCCGGCCACCGCGCTCTTCCGCGATGGTCTTCACGGCCTTGACCACCAGACGGGCGAGCTCGCCCCGGGCCCCGTAGACCCCCTTGGAGCCCATGGCGGTGTGGGCCACCTGGGAGAGGACCTCGTCATCGGTGGACTTCACCGGCGTCCCAATCTCCTTCTTCAGGAGGCGCTCCGCCTCTTCCCGAGCGAGGGAGAAGCCCCGGGTGATGACGGTGGGGTGGATGTTCTGTTCGATGAGGGTCTCGGCGCGCTTGAGCAGCTCGCCGGCGAGGACCACGGCGGTGGTGGTGCCGTCGCCGCACTGCTGGTCCTGGGTCTTGGCGACCTCCACCAGCATCTTGGCGGCGGGGTGCTCGACGTCGATCTCCTTGAGGATGGTGACGCCGTCGTTGGTGATGGTGATGTCCCCCATGGAGTCCACGAGCATCTTGTCCATGCCCCGGGGACCCAGGGTGCTCTTCACGGCATCGGCGATGGCACGGGCGGCGGCGATGTTGTTGTTCACCGCCCCCCGGCCGGTCTCTCGTTCGGAACCTTCGCGCAGTACCAGGATGGGCGTGCCTGACATCATGGGAATCCTCGGGAACAGTGAGTTAGTGCTTCTATATAAAGGGGTGCTGTCCCGCGAACCCTTGTTGAGTACCGATATTCTTTCCCCTACGGGACCGGAGGGTGTGAGAGGGGGACCCCCAACTCTTGGCGTCCGTCTCCCCGGCGTCCCGGTCGGTGGCCTCCCGGCTCCCCAAAGAGACCTCCAGCCGAAGCGGCCGTAGGGCGTGGCGGGAAAGGGTTGGACCCCCCGGAGGGGGCCGGCGGCTCCGGGACGGAACCGGGTCCGCCTCAGGCACGGTAGTCCAGAAGGAGCTCGTTCACCGGGGTGCCCGGCCCGGTCAGCTCCACACCGTTGATGTCCTTCATCCGCTGGAAGGACCAGTCCTGGAAGGGGTCCTTCCTGGCCCAGCGGACTTCCAGGGCCCTTGACCGGTCCTGCGCGGAGTGGTCCTTCGGGTGTGGGGACTGGCCGAAGAGCAGCTCTCCTTGACCCGGGCCCCACAGACCACCCCGGATCCGTTGGATCAAGCTCGAAAGCTCGCCTCTCACCTCGGGTGCGAGGTGCTCCTGGCCCTCCCGGGCTTCCCCGCCCCTTCCTCCCCCGGGAGGCTCCGGTGAGGCCCAGGGGTCACCGGAGACCGCCGGCGAGGAGCCGGACCCTGAACGTCGGGCCGAAGTGGAGCCTCCGCGGCCTCCCCCTCCTTCCCGGGGAGCGTGAGGGTGGCCCCGGGGTCGCCTTCCCGTCCCCGGGGAGGCCCGGGGGCGGATTCGTCCCCACCGGCCCGGGCCGGACCTCAGGTCACCGTGACCGTGGCCCGGGGGGCCGACAGGTCCACCGGCTCGGTGGGGATCGGCGTCCCGGTGCTCCGGACCAGCTCGAAGTAGCGGCGGCTGAGGTCCCGGGTGACCGGGCCCACCGTCCCCGACCCGATCCGCTGTCCCTCCACCTCGATGACCGGGGCCACCTCCCCCCCGGTCCCGCAGATGAAGCACTCGTCGGACTGGAGCAGGAAGTCCAGCTTGAAGTCCTGCTCCCGCACCGGGTAATGCCCCTCGGCCAGCTCCATGAGGGTCTCCCGGGTGATCCCCACCAGGCAGTTGCGGGTGGGGGGGGTATGGAGGGTCCCCTTCCGGACCACGAAGAGGTTGTCCGCCGAGGCCTCCGCCACGTTCGCGTCCAGGTCCAGGAGGATGGCCTCGTCCGCACCGCGGGCGGTGGCCTCCGCCTTGGCCAGGATGTTGTTCAGGTAGTTCAAGCTCTTCGCGTTCGGGTTGAGGCAGGCCGGAGGGGTCCGCCGAAGCGAGGCCACCACCGCCGTGAGGCCGGTCTCGTGCTTCTTGCCGTACAAGCTGATGGTGGAGCAGATCACCACCACGCTGGCGACGGGGGCCTTGCGCGGGTCCAGCCCGAGGTCCCCCTTCCCCCGGGTGATGAGCGGCCGGAGGTATCCGTCGGTGAGCCCGCTGCGCCGGCAGGCCTCCAGGATGACGGACCGAAGCCGCTCCGGGCCCAGGGGAGGCGTCAGGCCCAGCAGCCGGGCGGACTCGTACATCCGCGCGAGGTGGCGGTCGAGCTTGAAGACCCGGCCCTGGTAGAACCGGATCCCCTCGAAGACCCCGTCCCCGTAGAGCAGCCCGTGGTCGAAGACCGAGATCTTGGCGTCCTCCGGCGAGTAGAACTGCCCGTCCACGTAGACGATCCCCTCCGGCACGGTGACCCCCGATGATGCGCAAAGGAGGGCGGTATAAGCGTCTTTTCGCGCTCGGCCCGGTCAGCCCGAGGCCCCGGCGCCGGCGAGGAGCGCTTCCGCCAGGGCGCGGTACGCCTCCGGGGGGATCTCCTCGGGACGGCGTCGGGGCCAGTCCTTGGGCCAGCCCCCCTGGGCGAGGAGGGCCTTCAGCCCCTCCGGGGAAGCCCTCCCCCACAGGCGGAGCACCCCGGGGAGCGTCCCTCCCAACATCTTCCGGCGGTGGGCGAAGGCCCCCAGGAGGAGCCGCTCCAGCACCCCCTCCAACGGTCCCGGGAGGGTGGGATGCTCCCGTCGCCAGAGCAAGAGCCGGCCCCGGACCCGGGGCGGAGGGTAGAAGGCGCTGGAGGGGACCGGCGGCCCCGGGGAGAAGCGCCCCTCCAGAGCGAAGCGGACCGTCAGGCGTCCGTACTCCCGCGACCCCGGGGAGGCCCCCAGGCGGTCCGCCACCTCCTCCTGGACGAGGAAGACCCCCGCCTCCATCCCGGACCCGAGAAGCCGCAGCAGGATCTCGGTGGCCCCCCGGAAGGGGAGGTTCCCGGTGAAGTAACGGGCGTCGGGCAGGGGACCGGTGAGCGCGTCTTCGCGGACGACCCGGACCCGGTGAGGGAGGTTCGTCTCGAGGAAGGCGGCCAGGCGCGGGTCCCGCTCGATCACGGTGAGCGGCTCGCACCCCGCCTCCACCAGGGCGTAGCTCAACGCCCCCAGGCCACCGCCGATCTCCACCACCGGGGTCCCCCGGGGAGCGGGGAGAAGCTTCGCAGCGGTCCGGGCGACGGCGGGGTCGAGCAGGAAGTTCTGCCCCTGGCTCCGCCGGGGAACGAGCCCGAGGGCCCCGAGGAGGGCCTCCATCTCCCGGGGGTCCCGGGGGAGGCGCTCCGGCCCTTCGGGGGGCCCTCTACCGGGGAACGAAGAGCCGGTACTTCTCCTCGTCATGGGAGAGCTCCCGCTCGATCCGCCCCACCACGCTTTCCACGGGATCCTTGAGCCGGGTCCTCTCGATGAGGTCCGCGAAGCTCTCGAACGGTCTCTTCTTGCGCTCCTCCACGATGGCCCACATGGTCTTCTTCCCGATGCCGGGCAGAAGCTCCAACAGGTGGAAGCGACGGGAGACCGCGGGGGCCTCGTTGAAGAACCGGAGGAAGCGGGCCGGGTTTCCCTCCACGATCCTCTTCAACGCCGGGAGGAGCTCGGTCCGAGCGGAGGTGGTCAGCTCCTCGAACCCGACGCGCTTGCGGACATGGTCCACGGGAGGGGGCGGAGGGCCGTCCCCCTCGCCCACCAGGACCAGCCGGGTCCCGGCCTCGCCCCTCGTCCCGGGCCGGAGGACGATCTCCAGGAGCTTGAGCTCGTCCTCGCCCACCGCCAGGGCCAGCGGCTCACGATGGGGGGTACGGTCCCCGAGCCGGCCGGCCGGCAGCATGTCGAGGACCCACGCGTAGCGTTCCAATGCCCCTGCCCCCGATCATCGGTACTTGGCCGTGAGCTCCAGCAGGCTCTTGATCTGCTCTTCGTCGAGGACGGTCCGGTCCTTGGAGGCCAGCAACCGGACCTCCTCGGGAAACTCGGGGAGGAGGTCCGCGATCTTGAGCGCGAAGAGCGGGTCGACCCAGGGGAGCTCCTTGAGCTCCCCCAGGAGCTTCTCCGTGTCCTCCCGGCTGAGCTTCACGCTCGCCTCGGCGTGCTGGAGCGCCAGCTGGGCCTCCCGGGAGAGGGTCCGCTTCTGGGAGGTCTCCGTGAGGAGGTCCTTCACCACGGCGAGGGGGATGGCCTCCGTCATGGGCGGCCCGCGGGGAGGAGATGCACAGGGTTCGCCAGGAGCACCTTCCGCTTCCCTCCGTCATAGAACTCGATCTCGAAGGACCGCCCGCGTCGGGAGACCACGGTGCAGACCTTCCCCTGGTAGCGCGGGTGGGGCATGCCATGAGGGTCCGAGGCCTCCAGGCGGACGATGACCTTCTCCCCGGGGGCGAAGACCCGGAGGTAGCGCGCGGGCGGGGGGAGGCCGCGGTCCCGGTGCTCCTTGGTCAGCACCCCCCGGGTGCGGGAACGGAACCCCTTGGAGCTCTTCACCATGGGTTCAGACCCCTCCCGGGAGATCGTGGACCTCGAGGACGTCCAGCGAGCTCACGGCCAACGGGACTCCCAGAAGGCCCGAGAGGTTCGGCTGGGTCCTCCCGCCGTCGCCCTGGATGAGCTCCTTCACGTAGGTCCCCGCCTCGGTCCGGAGCTCCAGCGTGAAGCTCTCCTCGTCGGAACCCACCCATCTCATCTCCCGGACCGACCGGAGCCGGACCTTGTCCGCCCGACGGTGTTGGACACGCGTCGGGGTCCTCTGCTCCAGCGGGCGGAGCGTGACCAACGGTAGGACCTCTTTAACCTTTGCCTCCGGCACCGAGGGCCGGACCACCACCCGGTAGGTTTTCTCCGGCCGGGACGACTTCACCTGCTCCACCCGGGAGGCCTCGCAGCGTTGCCAGTGGACCAGCTCCACCCGGCCTGTGGCCTCCTCTAGGATCTCGCGGGCCACCGCGTCGAGGTCCACCGAACGTCGGTGGGGGCGGGTGATCTCCAGCACGAAGGGGCGACCCCGGCCCAGCATCCGGGCATCAATGTCCTCCCGGCCCATACCGTGGAAGGCGTGGGCGCTGCCCCCCGTGGCCCGGAGGAGCGGTCCCCCCAAAAGCTCCTCCACGCTGGTGGGATACTGCTTCCCGGTCATCCCGCAACGGACGCATCCTTCCCCGTGGCAGGCCCGACAGGGCCACCGCGTCTGAGGGAGCGTCCGGTCCAGCTTCCGGTAGCGGCCCTCCACGAAGAAGGGGGCCACCGTGACCTCCACGACCCCGGCCGGGAGGTCTGAGACGAAGACCATCTCCGCCGGCTCCCGGTCGCCCGGCAGCCCGAGGCGGGCCCCGAGCACCTTTCCCAGTTCCCGGTTGAAGGCGGTGCGCGCGCTCTCCCCCCAGGGGGACGCCAGGGCGAGCCAGAAGGCCTCTTCCCGGGCCAGCCGCTCCGGGTCCCAGCGTGACCCGCACCGGAACGAGGAGAACTCCCAGCCCTCCCCCGCCCGCCGGCATCGATCGACCCATCGCTCCAGGGACTGGAAGGCCCCTCCGCAGATCCGGCACTCCTCTCCCGGCGGCAGGGAGGGGGCGACGCGTCCGAGGCGGGCCGCCACCTCGAGAAGGCGGCCGGGGTTGTCCCGGCCGTGACCCAGGCGTCCGAGCGCACGGCCGCGACATTCCGGGCACAACGGGCCCGGTTCGTCCAAAAGCCGGGTGGCCAGGGACCGCACGTCCGGGTCCCAGGGGAAGGGCTCGGAAGGTCCCTCGGGCACGGGGCTCGCCACCGCCCGAACGGGATGAAGGTTCAGGCCGCCCGGCGCGGGAGAGGGGCCGGGGCAGGACCGGGCGCGGGTGTCCCCGGTGCCGGAGGCCGGGGCCCGGTCCCTACCGCCGGAGCGGGGACGGCCGGTACGAACACTTTTTAGTCGGGCCCCGTTGGCCCCTCTCGTGGCCGTGGTCACCGTGGAACTGCTGACCGAGGCCATCCGCAACACCCTGGTCGCCCATGGCAAGGTGCCGCCGGAGCGCGCCGAGCCATTAGCCCGGCTCGTGCTGAACTACTTCGGGACGGAAGAGACCCTTCTCGATAACGTGATCAGCGGCGACGACCGGGATGCCTTCTATCTGCTGGAGGAGCAGGGATTGCTCGCCAGCGAGGAGGAGGACGCCCTGGTGGCGAAGGGCCGGACCTGGCGCATCCACTACTGGTTGCTGAGGAAGACCACCATCGAGGCGGCGGCCCGTCCTCCCCTCGTGGTCGCCCCGGACGAGGCGCGGGAGGTCTATGCACAGATGCCCGCGGACGGCTGGCGCCATGGGGCCGGCTCCTCGGGAGGCGCCTCCCCGCGGACCGTCGCCCCTCCTCCCTGAGGAGGGTCTACCGGCTCCCGGGTGGCCGGGACGCCACGGCCGGGCGAGGGGACGGTAACGGGAGCGCCGTCTGGAACTGCGCCTCAGCGATCCGCTTGTTGATGTAACCGAAGGCGGTGAGCCCGTAGATCACCGCCAGGAAGAGGGAGGCCAGGGAGAGCGCCTCGAAGCCGTAGCCCGGGAGGACGAGCCCCACCAGGGGGAGGATGAGGGGAAGGGAGACCAGCGCGTTGTACGAGCTGTGCATGCCCACGGCCGTGAGGTAGGAGCCGGCGAGCGCGTGTCCCTGTCCCCGGCGCTCCAGGTTCACTCCCACCCCGTAGCCGGTGATGGACGTGGCGCTAGCGTGGATGAGCATGCTGGAGAGCGAACGGATGGCGATGGTGGTCACGGCCACCGCGATACCGGTGGCCAGGGCGGAGATCCCGTAGAGCAGGTTCTCCATGAACCCGAACCCGAGGCCGACCGCGGCGCCGAGAACCATCCCGTCCGCCACGTACTGGATCCGGCCCCGCATGCCATAGACCCCCAACCCCTTGATCCCCTCCTCCACGAACGGGGCGATCAGTAGCGCGAGGACGAGGAACTCCGCCGTGGCACCGCGGGGGAGCGTCCCGCCCAGGTCCGGCTGGAGGACCTGGGCGTAGACGGCAAAGAGGATGGCCTCCAGGATGGCGGCCACGAAGGTCCCGATGAGGGCCCCGTAGAGGAAGGCCCGGCTCACCCCTCCCCAGGACTCGGTGTGGTAGCGCTCGGTCTTGCGGACCCAGATGAGGAAGAAGAGCGCCGGGACCAGGGAGAAGAGCAGCAGGACGATCAGGATCAGCAGGGCGGTGAGATCGCTCATGAGGTCGGGCCCCCGGCCGCCGGGGGCGAAGGTCCGGGAGCGCCGTAGACGTAGAAGCCTTGCCCGCTCTTGCGACCCAGGCGCCCGGCCTCCACGAGGTTCACCAGGAGAGGACAGGCACGGTACTTCGGGTCCCGGAAGCCGGTGTAGAGGCGTTCCAGCACGGAGAGCAGCGTGTCCAACCCCACCAGGTCGGCCAGCTCCAGCGGCCCCATGGGGTGATGGAAGCCCAGCTTGTGGGCCTGGTCAATGTCCTCCCGGGTGGCCACCCCGTCATGGAGCATCCAGATGGCCTCGTTGACCAGGACCGCCATGGCCCGGCTCGTGACGAAGCCGGGGGCATCCTGGCTGACGGTGACGGTCTTGCCCAGTTCCTCGGCAAACGCGCGAGCCCGCTGAAGGGTCCCGGGACCGGTCCGGACCCCCGGGATGAGCTCCACCAGCTTCATCCGGAGGACCGGGTTGAAGAAATGGATGCCCACCACCTGGTCCGGCCGCGAGGTGGCCGAGGCGAGGGCCGTGATGGAGAGCGACGAGGTGTTCGAGGCGAGGAGGGTCTCCGGGCCCGCCCGCCGGTCCAGTTCCTTGAAGATCCCGCGCTTGAGCTCCAGTCGCTCGGGGGCGGCCTCCAGGACGACGGACACCTCCCGGGCACGGTCCAGGGAGAGCGCCGGGTGGACCCGGCCCTCTGCCCGGTCCCGTTCCTCGGCCGAAACGCCCCCCCGTTGCCGGAGGGCTTCCAGGTCCCGGCGGAGGGCGGCCATCCCCCGGTCCAGGAACGCCGGCTGGACGTCGTAGAGGTCCACCGTCCAGCCCGCGAGGGCCGCCTGGGCGGCCACTCCCGATCCCATGATCCCGGCTCCCACCACCAGGAGGCGGCGGACCGGCACCGGGGGCGTCGCGCTCACGCCCCGGGGAGCGAGGGAGGGACTATGACCCTTACCGAAGGCGACCGGCGCCCGACGGCGGCCCCTTCGGACCGGTGGGTCCGGTGTCTCGGAGGCGGGACCCGCTCGCCTCCGGGCCCCTTCCCGGGGCGGTGCGACGCCGGGTCCTGAGGGAGGCAGGACCTCCTCCACCCGCGAAGGGGCCCGGTCACGCCGGACCGAGGAGCCGCCGGGGCAGGAAGGCGCAGGCCCGGCAGAGGCCCTCGGCGGAGGCCTCGCCACAGCGCGGGCACCGGCCGGGTCCTTCCCCCTCCGGGTGGGCCAGGAGCAAGGGGAGGAGCTTCTCCCGGGTCCGGAGCAGGGCGTGCCGGCTCCCCGGATGCGCCTCCTCCAGACGCCAGACGAGCTCCCGGTAGAGGTTCCTTACCGCCCGGCCGGCGTAGGGGCACGTGGCGTGGTCGAAAGGGAGGCCCTCCAGCCGGGCATACAGGTAGACCTCCCGCTCCGGCAAGGTGGCCAGCGGCGCGATGCGTGGCACGAGATCCGGCTGGGCCCGGAGGTGGGGCGCCATCTGGGCCAGGCGGAAGGGCTCCCCGCGGGTGAGGTTCATGAGGACGGTCTGGGCCAGGTCGTCCAGGTTGAACCCGAGGACCAGCCGAAGCGCGCCGGCCTCGCGGGCCATCCGGTTCAGGGCCTGGCGTCGCCAGACCCCGCAGAAGGAGCAAGGGGCCTCCGGCCGGTCCGTGGCGCTCCGATCCGTGGTCACCCCGAAGAGCTCCTGGAAGGTGACCACCCGGTGCGGGATCCCCAGGCCCTGGGTGAGCTTCCGGGCGGCGTCGAGGGTGGCCGGCCGGTACCCCTCGATCCCCTCATCGACGGTCAGGGCCAGGACCGAGAGGTCCGGCCTTCCCCGGGCGAAACGGGTGAGGAGGGAGAGCGCCACCGCGGAGTCCTTCCCCCCGCTCAACGCCACCGCGATCATCCCCCCGGAGAGGCCGGGGGCCTGATGGTGCATCTGGCGACGGAAGCGCTCCCAGACGGAGGAACGGAAGTGCTCTCGGCAGAGGTGGGTCCCGGCGTACGGCTGGTCCAGGATGGCGACCCGGTCGCAGTCGGGGCGGGAGCACTCCATCTTCACCGGCACCGGTGGGAACCACCGGGGACCGCTCCCTCCACTGAAACGGCGCCTTAAATCCCCCCGGGAGGCCCTTCTTGCCCGGCCGTGGCGACGCGGGTGAGCCCTCCCCGGGACCGGACCGGGCCGACCGGCCCGGAAGCGTCGGGAGAAGTGGTCGACCGCTTCTCCCGTCTCCTCAAGGGGGAAGGGCGGAGCCGATGGACCGTGAAGCAGTACGCCTTCACGGCCCGCCACTTCCTGGCCTGGGTGGACAAACCGCTCGACGCCGTCCTTCCCGAGGACCTGGAGCACTGGCGGGAGTTTTTGGTCCTGCATCGTCACTATTCGAAGAGCTCGGTCTACGCGTCCCTGCGGGCCTTGGAGGCGCTCTTTCGCGCCCACCATCTGCCTACCGCGGACGGGGTGGAGGCTCCCCGCCGGCCGGAGCGGCTCCCGACCTACCTGACCGAGGAGGAGACCCACCGGCTCTTATCCCAGGGCCAGGCCGATCCCGAGGACGATGCCCTCCTCCGGGTCCTCGCCTACGGGGGGCTCAGGGTGGGGGAGGTCTGCCGGTTGAGCTGGGAGGACGTGGACCCGGACCAGGGTCTCCTCAAGGTCCGGGGAGGGAAAGGGGACAAGGACCGGATGGTGGTGGTGGAGGAGACCACCTTAGATTCGCTCTCCGCGCTGAGACACCACCGGGAGTCCCATCCCACCGGGGACCTTCGGGTCTTCCCGATCTCCCGGGAGACGGTGGAACGCCGGGTCCGGGCGCTAGCGGAAGCGGCGGGTCTCTCCAAGCACGTGACCCCCCACACCCTTAGGCATACGCTGGCCACGGCGCTGTTGCGCCGGGGGCTCGACCTCCGCTTCATCCAGAAGCAGTTGGGGCACGCGAGCGTCGCCACGACCCAGATCTACACCCACGTGGACACGGATGCCCTTCGGGAGGCCTACCGGGCGGCGAAGCCGTCCTACGGCCCCCGAGGCGCCGCGGCCCGCGCCGAGGGCGTGCCCGACGAGGGGGCGCTCGCGGAGGGGCCGGGCCCGGACCGGGAGTGGCTCCCCCCGGGGCGGGCGGCGCCCCCCCGCCCCGGGTAGCCTGGCGTCCTCGCGTCGGACGCCGGCTCGACCCCCGAGGGCTTGGGCTCCCCCCCGGAAGCATGCTCCGCCCGATGCCGGATCATCTCCCGAGGCTCGGAAGGGAAGTCCACCGGCTCCACGGCGACCGGACGGCCGCAGATCGAGCAGATTGCCCACGCGGTGGTCACAGCCGCGGGAATGGGACCCGGATAAAGAGCATTCCTTCGCGTTCCCCGGGCCGGAGGAAAGGCCTTACCTTCCCGCGGCCCCCCTACCCCCGTGCCGGCCTCCCGCCGATTCTCCACCCTCGTGCTCGGCGCGGGGCTTGTGGGTTGTGCCCTCGCCTACCACCTGGCCCGGCTTGGGGCCCGG
>JAKAVY010000071.1 GCA_021827405.1 Thermoplasmata archaeon | reverse complement strand
GGACGGAAGGGTCTCCATCGGGCGGGCTCATTCATGTCCAGCCGATAGGTCAACAACCGGGCCTCAGGCCCGAGCTCGGTCACCTCGGCCCCCACCAGGTTGCCCCGGACGTCCCAGACCCCCGAGCCCCCGGCAAAGACGAGCCCATCCTCCACGCCGGTCCGGTTGCAGAAGGCGACCGACAGGCCATTCTCGATGGCCCGGGCCGGCAGGAGCCGCTCGAACAGGGGGCGCGAGGTGACCGGGGAGGCGGAGAGGACGACCAGGAGGACGGCCCCGCCCCGGGCAAGGTCCCGGCTCACCTCGGGAAAGAAGGTATCGTAGCAGATCTCGACCCCCCAGCGCCCCCAGGGAGTGGGGAGGACCTCGGACCGCCCTCCCGCCGAGAACAGGACCCCCTCCTCGAACGGCCCGAAGGTGGGCAGGTAGCGCTTCGTCCGGGTCCCCTGGAAGCCTTCGGGAGAGAAGACCAGCGCCACGTTGAGGACCTCCCCCGGCCGCTCCGGAGGGGCCCAGGGCGCCCCCAGGAGGAGCCAACAGCCTTTCTCCCTCACCGAAGTGCTGAGCCCTTCCAGTTCGGGGGACGTGGGGCCCAGGGCCATACGGCTCAGCCGGTCCCCCACCCGGTAGCCACTGAGGAAGAGCTCCGGGAAGACCACCAGGTCCGCCTCCGGGCCGTCCCGAAGGATGGCCTGGACCCGGCGAAGGTTCTCGGCGAGGTCCCCGCGTACGGGGGCCGCCTCCACAAGGGTCAGACGCAGGTCCATCCCCGTGCCCTCCCCCCCTTCAGGTGAAATGCCCTCGGACGGCCAGCAAATAGACAAAGGCCACCAGAAGGCCGAAGAAGAGGTAGGTGAAGGGCACCAGATAGAAGAACAGGACCGCTTCCGTCACGAACAGGAGCCCCAGGCTGAAGGCCAGGGCCCATCGCTCCAGGCGCCAGAGCCCCTGGGCCACGCTGAAGAACAGGATCCCCACCAGGGCCAGGGCTGCGGCCACCAGGGTGGTCAGGGGAAGGAGGTACTCGTCCACCGCGCTCACCAGCGCGGCCGCGGGTCCCAGCGTTGCGAACGGTTCCAAGAGGGCAAGGATACCGATCACGACGCCCGCGAGGCCCGCCAGCCCGCCCAAGACGGCCAAGATGGCGACCCCGTACGGTCGGGAGCGGCGGGGGGGATGGGGAAGGCCGTAGCCAGGCCAGGGATCGGCGGGAAGAGGCTCCGGCGGCCCACGCACGGTCAAGGACGGGAACCCGGCAGACGGGACCTCCGTCCCGAACTATCCGGGCCCCGGGCATAAGAGCCTTCCCGCGGGACGCACGCCCCGGTCAATAGGTCCGGGAGATGACGCCCCGGGCAATGCGCTCCAGCAGGTCCCGGTACGGTCCGCCAGGCAGCTCCTGAAGGGCCCGGACCCCCCGGTCCACCTGGCGCAGCGCCTCGGTCACCGTGAGGGCCCGGGCGCCGGCGACCTCGGTGAGCTCCTTCAGCCGCAGGAGCTCGGCGGGGCGTTTGCGGCGGGAGGTGAAGAGACGCTCGAACTCCGAGCGCTCCCGCCCCTCCAACCGCGCGTAGGCGTCCAGGGAAAGCAGGGTGGGGATCCCCTCCCGGAAGTCGGAGAACAACGGCTTCCCGGTCTGGTCGGGGTCCCCATACACGTCCAGGAGGTCGTCCTGGATCTGGAAGGCGGTCCCCACGGCGTCCCCATACTGGGCCAGGGCCTCCACCCGGGCGGGCGGTTCCTCGTGGACCATTCCCATGCACGCCAGCCCAGCCGAGACGATGCTGGCGGTCTTCAGGTTCACGATCTTCAGGTAGCGCTCCCGCCCCAGGGTCAGGTCGAAGCGGCTGTTCTCCTGCATCATCTCCCCCTGGGCCAGTTCGGCACAGGCCTCGCCGCAACGTAGGATGATGGCGGGGGTGTAGCGGGCCGCCAGTTGGAAAGCGCGCACGAACAGGTAGTCCCCCGCCACGATGGCCGCCGGCGTGCCGAAGGCCCGGAGCACCGAGGGCTTTCCCCTCCGGAGCTCGGCATGATCGATGACATCGTCATGGACCAGGGTGGCGGTGTGGATCAACTGGATGGAGGCGGCCAGGGGCTGGATCGCGGTGGTGTCCGAGGAGCCCAGGGCCCGGAAGGCCACCGCCATGAGCAGCGCCCGGAGCCTCTTCCCTCCCGTGGCCGTGGCGAAGGCGGCCGCCTCCCCCAGGAAGGGATAGTTGGTGGGGAGCGACACCTGGATGTGCTCCTCGATCTCCGAGAGGTCCTGACCGAGCTCGGGAAGCAGGCGGAGCAGGGCGGGCACCTCCTCCTGCGCGAGGACGGAGGAGACCCATCCCTGGACCCCTCCCTCGGGGGCCGAGGGGGCGGTCATGCGGCCCTCCCGAGGAGACGACGCGGCCACCGGAGCCGGATCATCGCATCGAGCCCCCCCGGCCCGAGGTACCACATACCCAGCGCCAGCCACCGGTCCCGGGAAGCGAGCCGGTCGCCCAGGCGCTTCAAGCGCCAGGCCCGTTCCAAGGGAAGGTAGAGATGACGGCGCCAAAGCTGGTCGTAGAG
>JAKAVY010000043.1 GCA_021827405.1 Thermoplasmata archaeon | reverse complement strand
GAGCTGGTCCCCGATCTCCTTCAGGTTCCGAACCACCGTGTTCTTGCCGTCGTAGCTCACCTCTCCGGTGGGTACCGTGAACCGCTCCGACCGGTGAGGGTTCTCGGGGAGGCCCGTCCGGGCCCGGTCCAGCAGAGCGTCGTACTGTTCTGTGGCCATAGAGAAGCTTCGCAGGCTAGCAACCCCATTTAAGCCTGACCCGGAGCTCTTCCCCCGGGTGTCGTCCCGGTACCCTCCCCCGAACGGATCGTCGCCGGTACGGCCCCGTCTCTCTCGGAAGGGTAACTCGGGCCTTCCGGCTCCTGCTGCGAACGACGTATGAAGAAGGCCCCGCCGATCCTCCGAGGGTTGACGAGTCCGGGGGACCGTCCGCCGTGGAGGACTCGCGGAACGGGCCCCGCGCCCAGGACATGAGAGGCCGCGGTCCGTGGACCCTCGAACAGGACCGACCCGGGAAGGGCTTCGGGGGTCCGACCGGGACCCAGGTCATCCCTGGACCGCCGTCGACCGGGCTGTCCCAGGCAATGGGAGGACGAAAGATCCGATGCAAGGCCTACGAGGGGACCGGCCCGAGGGGTGCTGGCCCCAGGAGGGTCCCCTCCCCCTTCCTTAAGCGCCACCAGGGGCCGCAGCCCCCTTTCGGAGAACCGTACCCCGGCCATCTTCGAGGGCCGCGCTTAGGGGCTCGAGGGCCTCGCGGTAGGGAACCGAGCGTCGGCCCGCGACGGTCAGGTCCCTCGAGAGCGACAGGGGCACGTCGGTCGGCCACCCGGCGCAGGCTCAAGGATGCAGGTCGAACCGGTCCAGTTCCATGACCTTGTGCCAGGCCGCCGCAAAGTCTCTCACAAACTTCTCCTTCGCGTCGGCGCTGGCGTAGAACTCGGCCACCGCACGCAGTTCGGAATGGGCCCCGAACACCAAGTCCACCCGGCTGCCGGTCCAGCGGCGGGCACCGGTCCGCCGGTCCCGACCCTCGAACCGGGCATGCCCCCCCTCCAACGGCGCCCACTCGGTGTCATTGTCCAGAAGGTGCACGAAGAAGTCATTGCTCAATACGCCGGGACGCTCGGTGAAGACCCCGTCGGCGGAACCGAGATAGTTCGCTCCGAGGACTCTCAACCCTCCCACGAGGACGGTCATCTCCGGGACGGTCAGGGTCAGCAGTTGCGCCCGGTCCACCAGAAGGGACTCGGCGGGGGGCCGGGCGGAGGGGGAGAGGTAGTTCCGGAAGCCGTCTGCCAGCGGTTCCAGAACGGCGAAGGACGCGGCATCGGTCTCTTCCGCCCGGGCGTCCGTGCGACCGGGCACGAAGGGGACCTCCACCGGGAACCCGCTCGCTTCGGCGGCCCTCTCCACGGACGCGCATCCCCCGAGGACGATGAGGTCGGCCATCGAGATCTTCGTCCCCGCGGCCCGGGGATGGAAGTCCCGTTGGATGCCCTCCAGCACCTCCAGCACCTTGGCCAGCCGGGACGGCATGTTCACCGGCCAGTCCTTCTGGGGCGCGAGCCGGATCCGGCTCCCGTTTGCCCCTCCCCGCTTGTCGCTCCCCCGGAACGTGGCCGCGCTCGACCAGGCGGTGTAGACCAGTTCGGCGGTCGTCAGACCCGAGCTGAGGAGGAGAGCCTTCAACCGGGCGATGTCCTCCGGGCCGACCAAGGGGAAATCGACGGGAGGGATCGGGTCCTGCCAGACAAAATCCTCCCGGGGCACCTCCGGACCGAGGTAACGGGCCCGGGGACCCATGTCCCGATGGGTCAATTTGAACCAGGCGCGGGCAAAGGCCCTCGCGAACTCCTCCGGGTGCTCGTAATAGTGACGGGAGATCCTTTCGTAGACGGGATCGAACCGCAGGGCCAGGTCGGTGGTGAGCATGGAGGGAGGGTGCCGGCGACCGGGGTCATGAGCGTCCGGGATCAGGTCAGCCCCGTCCATCCCCCGTACCGTCCACTGGTAGGCCCCTGCCGGGCTCTTGGTGAGCTCCCAGTCGTATCCGAACAGGTTCTCGAAGAAGTTGTTGCTCCAGCGTGTGGGGGTCCGGGTCCAGGTGACCTCGGGTCCCCCCCCGATGGTGTCGATCCCCTTCCCGGAGCGATAGGTGCTGACCCATCCCAGGCCCTGGGTCTCCAGTCCCGCGGCCTCGGGAGGGGGGCCCACGTGCGAAACCGGCCCCGCCCCATGGGTCTTTCCGAAGGTGTGGCCCCCCGCGATGAGCGCAACGGTCTCCTCGTCGTTCATGGCCATGCGGGCAAAGGTCTCCCGTATGTCCCGGGCCGCGGCCAGGGGATCCGGCCTTCCGCCCGGGCCCTCCGGATTGACGTAGATGAGCCCCATCTGGACGGCCGCGAGGGGGCGTTCCAGTTCGCCCTCACCGTCATGCCGCCGGTCCCCCATCCACTCCCCTTCCGGCCCCCAGTAGACGGACTCATCCGGTTCGTAGACGTCCAGCCTCCCGCCCCCAAAGCCGATGACGGCCAGGCCCATGGATTCCAGGGCCACGTTCCCCGCGAGGATCATGAGGTCCCCCCAGGAGATCTTCCGCCCGTACTTCTGCTTCACCGGCCAAAGGAGCCGGCGGGCCTTGTCGAGGTTAATGTTGTCCGGCCAGCTGTTCAGCGGCGGGAACCGTTGCTGGGCGGAGCCGGCCCCCCCCCGGCCATCGCCGATACGGTACGTCCCGGCGGCATGCCAGGCCATCCGGATGAGCAGAGGGCCATAATGTCCGAAATCGGCCGGCCACCATTCCTTCGACTCGGTCATGACCGCCGCCAGGTCCCGCTTGACCGCCGCGAGGTCCAGCGTGGAGAACTCCTTGGCGTAGGCGAAGCCGGGACCGGCCGGGTCCGAGCGCGGGGAATGCTGCCGAAGGATGCGGAGGCTGAGACGGTGCGGCCACCACTCCTCAACCGTCCTCTTTCCTTCCCGGTCCCGGGGGGGCCCCTCGTGCGCGTCCTCCCCCCGGCTCGGGTGGCTCTGGGTCATGACCGGCTCCCGGGACCCTCGGCCGCGGGGGGGACACGGTAGGAGAGCGGCCGCGGCGCGTTCATTGGAACCCCAGGAGCGCCCCGCAGGAACGGCAGGCCAACGCGGTCAGCGGGCGGAAGTGCATCCCGCCGGAGGGCGGGGTCAGGAGATGGCGGTCAAGGCCGCCCTCCTCAGGGATCACGGCGTGGCAGTACGGGCAGAGGGGGGCACCCGAGGCACGAGGGGACAGGGCCATGCTAATCTAGAATTATTCTAATTATAAATACATATGGCCCTCCGCGCCCCCCCCGGCCCCCGAGGCGGACCGGACGGCTTTACGTAGTCTTGGGAGCGTGTTCTTCCCCATGCGCGCCTCCCGGAAGGCCCCCTTGGGCCGCTCCCCTCCCTCCGTCTCCTCTTCCCCCCCAGAGACCGAGACCCTCCTTCGCCTCCTTAAGGAGAAGAACGTCCGGGCGAGCCCCCAGCGCTCGGCGCTGATCCGGGCCCTGGTGGGCCACAAGGAGGAACACCCCACGGCGGAGGACCTCTTCCTGGACCTCCGGCGGAGGGGAGAGGAGGTCAGCCTCGCCACCGTCTACAACACCCTCGAGCTGCTTCGCCAGACCGGGGCGGTCTCGGAGCTCGGATTCCCGTCAGGACCCACCCGACTTGACCTGAACCTCACGCCCCACGCGAACCTGGTCTGCACAGCCTGCGGGCGGATCTCCGATCTGCCCTTGGACCGCCTTTCTGAAATCTCCCAGCAGATCCGGGGGTCCTCTGGCTTCCAAGTCCAGAGGCTACGCTTCGATGTCTACGGCCTCTGCTCCAACTGCCGAGCGGATTGACCCGTGCCTTTGCGGGGTCCCCCCGCGTCAGAGGGTCCCCCCCGAGCGCGGGCGACGGTGTGTTCGGTCCCATCCCGAAAGCCGGACGGGCCCTTTGGACGCCCCCTGGTGAGGAGAGGATAGGGGAAGGCCCGTTCGCGGAGGGCGCGGGCCCAGGGACCGGAGGACGGCCGTTCTCCCCCCCAGGTGTGCTCCCCAAGGGCCCCCGAACGATGGGGCTGGCGTGGTTCTCATTCCTCGCCGGTGCGTCCAACGACGGGCGAAGGAAAGGTTCATCCTGGGACCCCCATGGCGAAAGGTGGAGCCCCGGACCATCCCTCCGGTACGGATCGAGGGGCTCTCCGACCTGGTCTTCGGGCTCGCGCTATCCATCGGCGCCCTCACCCTCATCGCCCGGGCCCCCACCGACACGGCTCAGGTGGGGACCGAGATCCTCGCCTTCCTGGCGAGCTTCCTCATCCTGATCAACCTCTGGCTGACCTACTCGGAGATCGCGGCCTACCAGAGGGTGGAGACCCGGGCGGAACTCTGGCTGAACATCACGATGCTCATGGGGGTGGCCCTGGAGCCCTACCTCTTCAATCTCCTGGTCTCCCCCACCGTCTCCGGGGCCGCCTTCCTCGACACCGCGTCCCAGTACTACGCCTTGGACATCGGTGCGGTGCTGCTCGTCCAGGCGGCGATGAGCGCTCTCAACTTCCGCAAGGGGCTCGTCCCGGAGCCGGGCCGGAAGCACAGCGGGGAACTCGCCGGGGGGCTGGGGATCTCGGGAGCGATCTTCCTCGTGTCGGCCATCCCCCTCTTCGGCACCGTGACGCTCTTCTCCGTCCCGCTCCGTTTCCTCCTGTGGGGTTCCATCTTTGCCCGCCGGCTGGCGCAGCGGGCGCACCCGAGGTCCAGCGTCCCGATCCCCCGACCTCCCGGACCCGTCCCCTGAGGGGGGACCGGACCCGGCCGTGCCCCGCTCCGTTCTCCTTTGCCCTGTCCCCGGGTCCGGCAAGCTCCCGGGGCGGCCGATCCAAACCCCGCCCCACCGCAAGGTCCACCGGGTTCCCCTCGAACCGCGGGCGACCTCCGGGGACCCTCCGGGCGGCGCCCGCCGAAAACGGCGGGGGCCCTCCTAGGAGAGGGCTACCGTCCCTTCGGCCGGGGGCGGGCGTCACGTTTGGCTGGAGACCGGGACGGTCGGGAGGCCGGCGGGCAATCCGGGCAACCCCAGGTCGGCGAGTCGGGAGCGCCCAAGAAGAAGACCGGGGACCGCGGGTGACGGAAGCAGACCCCGAGCCGTCGCTCGACGCCGTCCGGTCCCTTCACCGGGTACACCCGCCAATAGACCACCCACACCTTCTCCCCGGGGCGGGCGTGGGCCAGCCAGCGCTCGGCCCGCGGGCCCAGCTCAGGTCCGTGCCGCGTGGCGAGCCGGAGGTCCCGGCGCCGGACCCGCGACGGGGGTCGGGTCCAGCGACGGAGCGCGGAGAGGACCCGACTCGAAGGGTCGCTCGGGCCGAACTCACTGTAGGAGACCACGGACACCACGCCCGACGGGCAGGCCATGACCTGCCAGAGCCCGGGTGACCCCCCGGCGATCTCCCGCACCCGGATGGCTTCCTGGCAGTGGCGGTAGCAGCTCCCGCCCCGAACGCGAAGCGAGTCCCGGAGGGCGGGAGGGAGCCCCCGAGCGCTCATCCCTCGCCCGCCTCTCGCCGTGTCCGCGCGAGCCAGGCGCTCCCCAGAAGGTCCCGCCAAGCCGCTGCGGTCCGGGCGACCTGCTCAGAGAAGCCCGTCAGGAGGTGCTGCACGGTCCCGTCCGACCACTCCAAAAAGACCTGGGGGATGAGGTAATCCGGCGCGCGGTCACCGTACTGGCGCACGAGACGGTCCGCTTCCTTCCCCTGGTCCTTCCGGTCGATGTCCAGGGTCCTCAGGGGGACCCCGAGCTTGCGGGCGATCCGCTCTTCATTACGGACCGAGAGGGGGACGCAGTGGGGGCACCATTGGGCCAGGACGATGGTGACACGGCGCGGCCGCCGGGAGGGGGGAGGGGCCCTCATGGTCGTGGGCCGGGGAGCCCCGGGGGGCTAAAGCGCCCTAGCCTATCCCCGGCGCCGATCCCAACAGGAGAGGGATGACCCGGCGGAGGTCCCGTTCCTCCACCACATGGGAGGCGTAGGCCCGGACCTGGGCGTCCTCCGGGCAGAAGGCGACCCCCAACCGGGAGGCCCGGAAGAGCCCCACGTCGATCTCGGAGTTCCCCACCGAGGCGGTCCGTTCCGGCGGGACCCCGAGCCGGGCCTGGAGCGCCCGCAGGACCCCTTCCTTCCCTTTGATGGGCACCCGGATCCTTGGGGAAAGCAACCGGCCGGCCCGGTCGGTCTCGAACCCGTTCGACAGCACCACATCGATGCCTAGGGTCCGGCCGAGCCGTTCGGCCAACACGTCGATGCCTCCGCTGACGATGGCGGTGGTCACCGAGCGCTCCTTCAGGGCCCGGAGGAGCTCCGGGGCCCCGGGCATGAGGGGCACCCGGTCCAGGATCTTCCGGAGATGCCGGACCCCCATGTCCGGTTCGTGCGTCCTCCAGAGCGCCACGTCGCGCCGGGCGAACTCCTCATCGTCGATCTCGTCGTGGAGGAACGCCTGGAGCGCGCGCTCGTTGGAGTCATGGAAGTAGTGGTGTACCTCTGCCCAGGAGCTCTCCACGTCGACCAAGGTCCCGTCCATGTCGAAGGCGACCAGATCCAGGGAAGGGGGGCCCCCCCTCGCATTAGGTTCAGTCACGCTCGTCCCCCAGGTGTGACTGAAGGAGGCGAAGGCGCTCGGAGAGCTCCCGGACCTTCCCTTCCGTCTCCGCGACCACCGCCGGTGGGGCCCGGCCCCGGAAGGTGGGGTCCGCGATCCGGGCCTCCGCCTGGGAGAGCCATTCCCGGACCCGGTCCCGCTCCTTGCGGAGCGCTTCCTCGGATGACCCTCCCGAGGGCCCAGGGCGGCCCAGGTAGATCTCCGCCTCCGGGGTCACCAGGCTGAACGCGTCCACCGGTGGCGCCGCCTTCTCGGAGAGGACCTCCAAGGAGGCGATCCGGGCCAGCCGAACGATCCCGGGGTGCTCTTCGGTCCGCCCGGCCAACGACCGCCCCACGGCGGTCCGGGGCCGGAGGTAGGCCGGGGGGCGGGATCCCGCCGGGAGATGGACCTCCCCCCGGAGGGTGCGGAACCCTTCCACCCAGGCCCTGAGCTCGTTCACCAGTTCCTCGGCCTCGGGGTCCGAAGGACCTGGGGTGGGATAGGCCGCCACGGCCAGGAAGTCTCCCTGGTGGGGGAGGGCGTGCCAGAGCTCCTCGGTCATGTGCGGCGCGAAGGGGTGCAGCAGGCGGAGGCTTCCTTCGACCACATGCAGGCCCACCTCCGCGGCTTGGCGCCGCGCGGCTTCTCCTTCCTTGCCGGAAAGCCTCGCCTTCGCCCCCTCCAACCACCAGTCGGCCACCTCGTGCCAGAGGAAGTGGTGCAGGGAGGCCGCCGTGGCCGTGATCCGAAGCCCCTCGAGCCCTTCCCGGACTTCCCGGACCGTGGCGGAGTAGCGGGAGAGCACCCACCGGTCCAGCAGCGGAGAGCCCTCCCCCCTCATGGGGGGTCGGCCGGGAGGCGGGAGGTCCGCCGGCAGCGACCCTTGGAGCAGCCGGACCAGGTTCCAGACCTTGGTGAGGAAGTTCCGGCCCCCTTCGGAGGCCTTCAGAGGGTCCCACGTCCCGCCCTCCTCCACCGGGAGCGGAAAGGTCAGGCCAAAGCGGAACGCGTCCGCTCCCCAGCGTTCGATGAGCTCCAGGGGATCCGGCGAATTCCCCAGGTGCTTCGAGAGCTTCCGCCCCTCCGGGTCCCGGAGGATCCCGGTGAGGTAGACCCGGGGGAAGGGCAGTTCCCCCAGGAAGGTCTGGGCGCCCATCACCATCCGGGCCACCCAGAAGAAGAGGATGTCCGACCCCGTCACGAGGACGCTCACCGGGAAGTAGGCCTTCCGGTCCGGCGTCTCCTGCGGCCAGCCCAGGGTGGCGAAGGGCCAGAGCCAGGAGGAGAACCAGGTGTCGAGCACATCCGGGTCCCGGACCAGGGACCGGCCTCCGCATCGGGGGCAGATCGAGGGGTCCTCCTCGCAGGCGTCCACCCATCCGCAGGAGGGGCAGGTGAACACCGGGATGGGATGTCCCCAGGCCACCTGCCGGGAGATGCACCAGGGCTCCAGGTGGGAAAGGAAGTGCCGGTAGGTCTTTCCCCAGCGCTCCGGGACCAGGGTGAGCGCTCCTTGCTCCTCCGCCGCCAGGGCCGGTCCGGCCATGGGCCGGACGTCCACGAACCACTGCAGCGAGACGCGCGGTTCCACCGGGACCTCGGAACGGTCCGAGAAACCGACCCGGTGGTCGTGGGGTTCCTCCCGGACCAGGAAGCCGCCGGCCCGGAGGGCTTCCACGGTCCGGATCCGGGCCTCTTCCCGGGAGAGCCCCTGGTAGGACGGGGGGACGAACGGCCCGGTCAACCGGGCCCGCTCGTCCAGGACGTCCCGCCGGGACGGGAGCTCCGGGTGCCGCTGGGCGATGGCCAGGTCGGCGGGGTCGTGGGAAGGGGTGACCTTCAGGGCGCCATTCCCGAAGGTCGGGTCCACCGCCTCGTCCAGGATCACGGGGAGGACCCGGTCCGTGAGCGGAAGATGCACGGACCGGCCCGCCCAGGAGCGGTGCCGCTCGTCCTGGGGATGGACGGCCACCGCGACGTCCCCGAAGAGGGTCTCCGGCCGGGTGGTGGCCACCACCAGCGCCTCCTCCCGGCCCGGTGTCCCGTCCGCCGCCGGGTACCGCAGGTAGTAGAGGGTCCCCCTTACATCGGTGGGGACCACCTCCAGGTCGGACAGCGCGGTCCGGGCCACGGGGTCCCAGTTGACCATCCGTTCCGCCCGGTAGATCCGGCCCTCCCGGTACAGTTGGACGAAGGCATGGCGGACCGACCGGGAGTACCCGGGGTCCCGGGTGTAGACGTACCGGCTGTAGTCCAGGGAGAACCCGTGGGCCACCAGCTGCCGGCGGATGTGGTGTTCCTTCTCCACCCGCCAGCCCTCCACGGCGCGGTTCCAGTCCTCCGGCCCGTAGCCGGCGACGGAGACGCCCTGGGACTCCAGGTGCCGCCGGACCGCCATCTGGGTCGCGAGACCCGCATGGTCCACGCCGGGGAGCCAGAGGGTGGGTTGGCCCAGCATCCGGTGATACCGGACCAGCACGTCCATGCACGTGCCTCCGAGGCTGTGACCCAGGGTGAGGATCCCGGTGAGGTTGGGAGGCGGGAGCACCACCGTGAAGTGGTCCCCGGGAGCGTCGCGCAAGGGCGCCTGGAAGAGCCGGGCCTTCTCCCAGGCCTCCTGCCAGCGGCTCTCGTAGGTCTTCGGGTCCAGACGCGGAGGGAGGAGTTCGACCATGGGATGGAAGAGGCCTCAGGGCGCCCGGCCCCTCCCCCAGAGGGCCCAGAGGCCAGTCACCGCGAGGAGGGCGAGCGCCGAGAGGGCCATGGAGGGGATGGCCCACACGGTGTGATAGTATTGACCCACCGTGTAGAAGACCAGGGGAATGCCCGCCACCACGAGACCGGGGATCACCACCAGCATGGTCCACCACGCGCCGGAGTACAAGTTGGTCAGCGGGATGCCGGTCCGTTCGGCCCGGTTGAAGAGCACCCCGAGCTCGAGGACCGCCGCCCCGAGCACCGCGGGAAGCTCGGCCAAGGCGAAGACGAGGAAGGGCACGGGGTCCCCCACCCGGAAGGCCACCAGCCCCATGACCAGCAGGCTCGCCACGGTGTAGATGAGCACGATGAGGGACGCCTTCCCCAGAAGGAGGGTCCGGCGGGAGATGGGGAGGGTCCGGGTGAACGAGTACCCCAGCACTTCGGTGGCGAAGAAGGCGGGGCCGAAGAAGGTGGCCAGGAGGGCTGCGACGGTGACGGCGGCCAGGGCGTAGCGCCCGGCGGCCGCGGGGCCGGGGGCGGCCACGTAGCTCGAGAGCCCGAGGACGAAGGCGTCCAGGAGGGGGAGCAGGATGAGAAAGGCGTACCCCGGGGTCCGCGAGGCCACCCGGAGGTCCTTCTGGAGGATGGCGCCGGTGGGGGAGCTCCGGTGGAGGGGAGGGAAGGTCCCCGTCTCCCCGCGGGAGCTCTTGGGCTGCCGGAGGGAGACGCTCATCGGGGCCGTGAGGAGCCAGCGGGCGGCCAAGGCCCCCAGGAGGACATACGCGGAGATGGCCAACCAGAAAGGGAGCCCGTACAGGAGGCGGAAGGGGTCCTGTCCCGGGAGGGCCGCCTGCGCCGGAAGATACCCGAACGGGAAGGGGAAGACCAGGAGGATCGCTTGGAAGGCCAGAGGGTTGCTGACCTCCCAGAGCCCCAGGGTGTTGAGGATCTGGGAGGAGAAGCTCACGAACCCGGTGATGGCCAGGCTGGGGAGGCTCCAGAGCAGCAGGTACACCCAGCGGAGGGCGCTGGTGCCCCGGGTACCGCCCCGGGAGCCGCTGACCTGGGAGACGAAGAACGACGCCGTGTACAGCGCCACGGCCGCCGCGAGCACGACCGTCAAGAGGGTGCCGGGGAGGGAGAGGAGACCCACCGAGAGGCTGCCGGTGGCAAGGCCGTCGGCCAAGGGAAGGAACAAGAGCGCGGTGAGCGCGGGGGCGTCGAACACATGGAGGAGGAGCAGCGTGGCCACCCTGCGGTTCTGCCGGTCCGGGACGGGGAGGGTAGCGAGGAGGGTGAAGATCTGCGAGTTCGTCAGGGTGGGGGCGATCTGCAATCCCGTCATCCACAGGAGGGAGAAGAGAAGGAGCAACTGCCCGGCGATGACGCTCGTGGCGTAGTCCACCGGGGCGAGGCGAATCCCGAAGGCCCCGCCCCGGGTCAGGGCGAAGGCCCCCGCCACGATGATGAAGAGCAGGAGCAAGGAGACCATCAGCTTGGACTGGGCGACCCGGGAGCGGGCCCGTCGGACGGCCTTCAGGGGGTCCTGGCTGGAGGACGGGTCCAGGACGTTCCCCTGCTTGAGGGCGTAGATGGACTGGAAGCTGAACTCCTGGTAGATGACCCCGGCGATGGCCCAGGCCTCGCGAAAGCTCCCGGGGGGAGGGACAGGGCGGGCCAACGGTCCCCCTATGCCTCCTCCCCGAGGAGGCGGACGGCCCGGGCCACAGACTCCTGCTCCGAGGTCAGGGTGAGGTAGACCTCCTCCAGGCTGCCTTCCGGCAGGGCCGCTTGCTGCTTCAGTTCCAGGAAGGTCCCCTCGCCGGTGAGCTTCCCGTGGTCGAGGATCCCCATCCGGTGGCAGAGCTGCTGGGCCACCTCCACGGTGTGGGTGGAGAAGAGCGCCGCGCGTCGCCCGTCCTTCACGTAGCTCTGGAGCAGGTCCTTCATGATCCGGACCGAGCGCGGGTCCAGGTTGTTGAACGGCTCGTCCAGGACGAGCAGCGCCGGCAGGTGGAGGAAGGCCACCATGAGGAGCACCTTCTGTCGGGTCCCGTTGGAGAGGGTGGCCAGCGGGCGGTCCATGTCGGAGGTGATCTGGAGAGCGTCGGCAAACTCCTGGGCGCGCCGGGCCAAGGCCGCGGGGTCGATGCGTCGTATCGATCCGACGAACTCCAGGAACTCCCGGGGGCTCAAGGCGTCGTAGAGCAGCGGCGTCTCCGGGACGTAGCCCACCCGACCCTTCACCTCCAGCGGGTGCTGGGAGGGATCGAGGCCCGTGACCCGGAGGGTCCCGGCGGAGGGCTTGATCAAGCCCACCAGCGCCTTGATGGTGGAGGACTTCCCGGCCCCGTTGGATCCCAGGAGGCCGTAGATCTCGCCGGGCCGGACGCGGAGGCTGAGCCCATCCACGGCGACCACGCTGCCGTAACGGATGACCAGGCCCTCCACGATCAGGGGGGGCCCGGCGTTCCCCGGAGGATCCGCCATGGAAGGGAACGGAGGGCCCCGGGGCTCTAAAAGCGTCCCCGGCCCCACCGGGGCCCGGGGGCGGAAGAGGCCCGTCAGGCCTTCATGACCTTGAGGAAGCCGTCAGACTCGTAGACCGCGAGCCGGCGCTTCTTGAGAAGGGTCTCGAACTCCTCCCACGGCACCGGGACGATCCGTCGGTTCCGGCCCCGGGTGAACTGGACCCCGTCGGTCCCCTCCACCCGTCCCGGCTTCAGCCCCTTCTTCTCCGCGATCTTGCGGGCCTCGGCAAGAGAGATCTTCTCCATGGTCCTCGTAGGGTCGACCCCGTCCCTCCGGGCCTCGTCAGGGAGGACGGGATATAAGGGCCCGGAGTCGAGGCGAGCCGCGCGTCACCCCGGGGGGGGCGGGGGAAGGGAGGAGGGCTCCGTCCGGCGGGTCGGGGGGAAGAGCACGACATCCTTTATGGAGGGAGCGTCGAGCAGGCTCATGAGGAGCCGCTCCACCCCCATGCCGATCCCCGTGGTGGGGGGCATCCCGTAGCGCAACGCCTCAATGAAGTCCTCGTCCAGGGCGTACGCCTCCTCCCCCTGGGCGGCCCGTTGCTCCTGGAAGCGCGCGAGCTGCTCGTCCGGGTCGTTGAGCTCGGTGTAGGCGTTCCCGAGCTCATACCCCCGGTAGAAGAGCTCGAAGCGCTCCACCCGGCCCGGTAGGCTCCGGTGACGCTTGGCCAGCGGGGTGGTCGACCGGGGGTGGTCCTCCACGAAGGTGGGCTCCGTGAGCGTGGGTTCCACGTAGTGGGCGAAAAGCTTGTCGAGGCAGTAGCCGGCGGGACTCGAGGAGGTGACCGCGGCGCCCACGGCCCGGGCTCTCTCCCTCAAGGTCTCTACCGGGAGGTCCAAGGCCCCGGAGAGCCCGCTGTGCTGCTCCAGCGCCTCGACGAAGTCCATCCGGGCAAAAGGAGGCGTGAAGCTCCGTTGGACCCGTTCGGCCACCTCCGGGGTGAGGAAAGGGGCGGCGGTCCGGGCGAGGCTCGGAAGGAGGCGCTCCACCAGGGCCTGGAGGTCCCGGTAGTCCGCGTACGCCCAATAGAGCTCCAGCATGGAGAACTCCGGCACGTGGGTGGAGTCGAGGTCCTCGTTCCGGAAGACCGGGCCGATCTCGTAGACCTTCTCGAAGCCGCCGACGAGGAGGCGCTTCAGCCTCAGCTCGAGGGCGATCCGGAGCTGGAAGTCCTCCCCTAGGAAGTTGTAATGGGTGATGAAGGGCCTCGCCAACCCTCCGGAGGCCACCCGTTCGAGCACGGGCGTCTCCACGCCCAGGAACCCCTCCTCCTCCAGATGATGGCGGAGGGCGCGGAGGATCACGCTGCGGCCCCGGAAGCGCTGGAGGGTCTCCGGCGAGGAGAGCAGGTCCACGTAGCGTTGCCGGAGCCGGACCTCCGGGTCCTTGAGCCCGTGCCACTTCTCCGGGGGAGGGCGCAGGGCCTTCGCCAGGAGCGTCAGGGTGCGGACCGCGAGCGAGGGTTCGCCCCGTCGGGTCACCATGGGGATGCCTTCGGCCCCGACGAGGTCCCCGGGGTCGAGCCAGGCCAGGGCCGCCCGAAGACCCCCCTCGCCCATATGATCCACAGAGAGGAAGAGCTGCAGCTCGCCGCTCTCGTCCCGGAGCGGGACGAAGGCGGTCTTTCCCAAGTGGCGGATGGTCAGGGCCCGGCCGGCCACCCGACGGACCGGGCCCGCCGGAGGATGGCCGGGCGAAATCCCTTTGAGCTCCTCCCGGACGGCCGCGGTAGGGACCCGGCCGGGGAACTCGTGGGGGTAGGCGGAAAGGCCGGTCCGGGAGAGCGCCTCCCGCTTCTCCCGCCTTTCCCGTTCCAACTCTTCCCCGGCGGGCATGGGGATGCCCCAGCGACGACCTCGGGCTTAAGCCTTGGGGAAAGGCGTTCCCGGGGCGGCCGAGGGGCCCGACCGGCGGTCAGGCCACCCTCAGGCCGGGAGCTCTGCGCCGCAATGGGGGCAGAACTTCACCCCGGGGTCCACCATCCGGCCGCACTTCAGGCAGACCCGCTGTGCGACCGGAGGGGCGGCCGCGGCGGGCGCGGGCGGGAAGAACACGGCCTGCGGCGGGCGCTGCTTGAAGGCCAAGCCCAAGATCCCGCCGATCAGGCCCAGCAGGAACCCGATGAAGAATCCCCCAAAGGCGGTGAAGATGCTCAAGATGGAGAAAACCAGGACCAGGGCCCCGTAGACCGTATGGTTCTGCGGGGTGTGATACATCAAGACCCCGAAGACGATCATGAGGATCCCGAAGAGGAGGCCGAGCGCCCCCAGGATGAGGATCCCGCTGCCGCCCAGACCGAAGGTGAAGCCCACCACGAACGAACCGATGACCGTCGCGAGGAGGCCCCCCAGCAGGACAAAGACTCCCCCGATGATCGAGAGCACCATGGCCCCGGTCGGGCGGTCCGGTTCTGCCGGCACCATAGGGGTGGCCATATAGCCCGTCTCCACCAGTCGGGTGAGGGCGTTCAGAGCGTTCGGTCGGCGGGAGCGGCCCATGGGCTGCCGGCTCGCGGCGTCGGTCATTACCGGGGCCGAGCGTTGTCCGTGTATTTCTATGCTGGGACGCCCCTTCGGAGGGCAAGAATGACCCCCCGGAAGCGGCCGTCCACGGCCGGTGGGGTCGGACCTGAGTTTGGCGGTCAGGGCCGATTCCTCGAGAGAAGGGGCGTTGGGGGCACACGGGGCTAATTCGGGTCGCTGAGGGGCTGGTAGCCCCCCTCGTCACTTCGGCACGAACCGGGCCAGCTCGAGCGCCTTCGCGACCATCGCCTGCTCCTCGCTCAGCTTCTGCAGGACCACCTTCGCCACCGAGACCTCTTTCCCCTCGGTCCTCAGCAGCGCCACCACCTGGATCTGTCGCA
>JAKAVY010000070.1 GCA_021827405.1 Thermoplasmata archaeon | reverse complement strand
GGCCGCCACGGCCAGGCGGAGCCGATCCTTGCTCTCGGACAGGGAGGGGGCGGGGCTGGATTCTCCCATGACCTCTTCCACCGGCTGTACATCCTCCGGGGCGGGCGCGTCGGGTTGCCGTGGTAGTACCGCATCGGTCCGCGTTGCCATCGCCCCGGGGGACTCCGCTTGCAATGGGGCGGAGAGGATAGGCTCTGGAGGTACGGGAGGCTCCGGGGGCTTCGGCCGGAGCCGGGCCGTGGCCTCCCGGATCCGTTGGAGGCCCGGGGCCGTCAGCCGGTCCATCCAGGCATCGGACAGCCCGGCCAGGTCCGGCCGGACCTTCCCCCAGGCATAGCGGGCCAGCTTGAAGATAAGGCCCCCTGCGAGGAAGAAGGCCCCGAACAGTATCATCCAGGGGAAGAGGAAGGTGAGGATGTCTCCCAGGGCCTCAGCCGTCACGCCTACGAGGCCGTCCCAGAGTATCATGGGGCCGTGGGACATCGCGAGGAGCAGGGCCTTCGGGATGTCCCCCACGGCCGTACTGAGGGCCGAGAGGCCCGAGGCCACGTCCGCCCCTGCGTTGCCGAAGGAGTTCCAGATGTCGTTGCCGAAGTTGCTCACGTCCTGGGCCGGGTTGCTCCCGAGGATGGGAAGCATCGGGGAGTTGGCCGGGGAGTACTGGACGTTGTTAAAGGTGGCCACCACGATGCCTATCTCGTTGGCGGCATCCTGGAGGCTCTTCTGGCCGTAGGAGCTCAGGAGGTAGGCGGCACTGGAAGCCACGATGCCGGTGACGAGCAGGGCCGTCCCTATCTCGAGGAGCGTGGAAGCGATCTCCCCGAGCGGGTCCCGGGCGAACTTGCCCAGCCACTCCTCCGCCATCCCTCCGGCCGCCTGGGCCGCCATAGGGGCGAGAAGGGCCGCCATCAAAGACCCCCTAACCCGCCTTGGAGGAAGAACCTCATGAGCGGGTCCTGGTTCAGCTTGTTACGCAGGGCGGCCGGTATGGACCCCACGCTGGCCGCGGGAAAGAGGCCGGAGCCGTTGTCGTACGGGATGCCGTCGGGATAGACGATGAAGGTGAGGTACACCCCGTCCGGCCAGGGGAGGCCCGGGATGTTGCTTCCCCCGGGAGGCGGAGGGGTGGGGGAGTTGATGTACCCGTTCAGGAAGGGCCTTCCCGTCCGGTCCACCAGCTCGTAATCGATCTCGAAGGGCTTGGCGGCATCGTACGTGCCGGTGAGGAGCGCCCGGGCCGTCCCGTCCGTACCCGTCCGGAGCTTGGGGGACCAGAGCTCGCCCTCCTGGTCGATGCAACTCGGGGTTCCCACGTAGAGTTCCACGTCCTTTACAGGTGTCGGGTTGGGGCCGTACAGGAGGACCTGACACAGGACCAGGACGTTGCTCCGCACCTGCCGGTTGAACATACCGGCCAGGTTCTTGCTCTCCCCGGAGTAGAGGGCGAAGAGGCCGTTCCGTATGCTCTGGGCCATTCCGGACAGCATCAGGCCACCACCACGGCGTCCATCTTGGCGATGTGCCGGACCTGGAGCCGGGGATCCGCACAGATACGTACCCCGGCTTCCCGGGCCCGGTGGGCCAGGTCCATGTCCTCGGAGTAGGCCACTCGTTGGTGGATGGAGTAGGTGCAGTACATGGGCGTGCCTTCCCCGGAGATGCCTTCATGCACGGCGATGGGCCGTAGCTTCTGAAGGCCTTCCAGGGTCATGTACCACATGCCACAGAGCGGCCCCTTGATGGGAAAGGGGGCGGTCCGGGTGTCGGCCCCGTCCTCTTCCACGATGAGTACCTTCCCGTTTTGCCCCGCGGTCGGGGCCACCACGCAATCGTACCCCTTCTTCAGGTCCTCGGAGATGAGGCCCATCATCTCTTCGTACGACAGCTCCCCGAGCACGTCACTGTCCCATTGCCAGCAATCCCGGCCCAGGGAAAGGGCATCCCGGATGAGCATGCTACGGGCGATGTCCGTCCTTCGGGGCGTGGAGTTCACGTCCCAGCGTTGGCCCCGGGGCGTCCAATCCTGGGTCCAGACAAAGAACCGGCTGGGGATGCTCGCTCCTACCGGGACGCAGAGCAGGGGCGGCACTTGCTCCGCCCTAATCCCAGGTGATGCCGTGAGGCCCCAGATGCTTTCCCGCGTGACGATAGGGCAGGGTGCAGGTGTCGGCATTGATGGAGGCTTGGCAGTTCTTGGGAGGAGCGGGAGCGGGCTTGGAAGGGGCCTGGGCGGCCTTGGGGGACGGGACCGAGGCGGCTGGCTTCTCAGGGCTGAGCTTTTCCGCCATGTTCACTTCACGAAGTGGGCCAGACCGGCGAAGATGCCCGGGGCGGCGATGGCCTCCGGGACGTGGCCGGAGAAGTAGAGGATCCCGGCGATCACAAACCCGGCGATGATGAGGCCGTACCGGACGTCCGGACGGGCCGGAGGAGGTATCTTGGCTACCAGCTTCTGCTCCAGGGCGTCAAGTTCCCTGACCGTGGCTGGCTGTTCCATCAGGTCGATGCCTTGGGAAAGGTCCTTCGTCACCGTCGTTATCGTACCGGACATGCTCAATGTAAGACCACAGCTATTAAAACGCTTCCGGTGAGGGCCAGTTGGGCCAGGATGAGGGCCTG
>JAKAVY010000042.1 GCA_021827405.1 Thermoplasmata archaeon | reverse complement strand
CCGATCTTTCAGGTGCCCCATCGGAGCGATGGTCCGGCCCTTGGGCACCATGGCGAGCGCGGTGTCGAAGATGGCCACGTGCTCCGGCTGGAGGCAGGGGGCGCCCTCGGCGGTCCCCTTCTCCTGGATGTGGTCGGTGATGGCCTTGAGGGCGTCCGGGGCATACCCGAGCCCCTGGAGCGCCTCCCGGGCCGTGGTGTTGACCATGCGGATGGTCCCTCCCCCCACCAGGTTCTTCACCTTGACCAGGGCGAGCTCGGGCTCCAGCCCCAACGTATCGCAACCCATGAGGAGCCCGATGGTCCCGGTGGGGGCCTGGACGGAGATCTGGGCGTTGCGGTAGCCGTACTCCTCCCCCTCCTCCACGCAACGCTCCCAGCTCTTCTGGGCCTGGAGGACGAGCTTCTGGGCGGGCCCGGTGGCGGTGAGGCGCTGGGCGGCCTCCCGGTGCTTGCGCATCACCCGGAGCATGGGCTCGCGGTTCCGCGGGTAGCCGGGGAAGGTCCCCATGCGGTGGGCGATCTCGGCGCTGGTCCGGTACCCTTCGGCCGAGAGGAGGGCGGTGATGGCCCCGGCGAGGTTGCGGGCCGGCTCGGAGTCGTAGGGAAGCCCCAGCCGCATGACCAGGGAACCCAGGTTCGCGTAGCCCAGGCCCAGGGGACGGTAGTCGTGGGAGTTCTGGGCGATGGGCTCGGTGGGGTAGGAGGAGGCGTCGACGAGGATCTCCATGGAGAGGATGAAGGTCCGGACGGCCTGCATGAACAGCTCCACGTCGAACTGTCCCTCGGGCGTGAGGAACTTCATCAGGTTGAGCGAGGCGAGGTTGCAGGCGGAGTCGTCCAGGAAGAGGTATTCCGAGCAGGGGTTGGAGGCGTTGATCCGGCCGCTCTTCGGGCAGGTGTGCCAGTCGTTGATGGTGTCCTCGAACTGGACGCCGGGGTCGCCGCAGCGCCAGGCGGCCTGCGCGATCTCCTTGAAGAGGTCCCGGGCCGCGTAGGTGGCGGCCACCCGGGTCGGCTCGGTGACGAAGTGGGTGGTCCAGGAACCCCCGGTCTCCACGCCCTTCATGAACGTGTCGGTGAGCCGGACGGAGTGGTTGGCGTTCTGGTAGGCCACGGAGGCGTAGGCGCTGTTCGGGTCGGTGCCGTCGAAGTTGGCGCTGTAGCCCTCCCGGATGAGGGCCGCGGCCTTCTCCTCCTCCTTCACCTTGCTCTGGATGAACTCCTGGATGTCCGGGTGGTCGGCGTTCAGGATGACCATCTTGGCGGCCCGGCGGGTGGTCCCTCCGCTCTTGATCACCCCCGCGAAGGCGTCGAAGGCCCGCATGAAGGAGACCGGTCCGCTGGCGATCCCCCCGCCGGCCAGGTGCTCCCGGGAGGAGCGGAGGGAGGAAAGGTTGCTCCCGGTCCCGCTGCCGCCCTTGAACAGGAGCGCCTCGCTCTTCGCCAGGTTCATGATGGACTCCATGGAGTCGGAGACGGACTGGATGAAGCAGGCGGAGCACTGGGGGGGCTCGCGGACCCCCACGTTGAACCAGACCGGGGAGTTGTGGGAGGCCATCTGGCGGACGATCAGGTAGGCCAGGTTGTCGTCGAGGACCTGCGCCTCCTCGGGCGAGTCCAGGTAGCCCAGCCGGAGCCCTTCCCGGGCGATCCAGTGGGAGACCCGGCGGATCATGGCCTCGACGCTGTTCTCCCGGCGGCCCTGGACGAGGCGGAAGTACTTCGAGGCGGCGATGTTCAGCGCGGTCTCGCCCCAGCCCTTCGGGGCCTTGAGGCCCTTGAGCTCGAAGATGACCTCCCCTCCGGGGCCTTTGATCACGGCATCGTGGGTCTTCCACTCGATGCCATCGAACGGGCTCTTCCCCTTGGGGACGAGCCGGGGAAGCGCGATGGGCTCCCGGCGTCCGGCGGGGCGGGGGTGCTCTGCGATCGGGGCAACGGCTCGGCGACGGGTGGTGGCCATGGTATTACCTCTTCGGAAGGGGACGGACGGCCCCGGGGCCGGGGTCGGCAGAGCCCCACCAAGCGTCGGGGCTTAAGAACCCGACCCTGGGGCCCTCGGGCCGAAGGGCTGCTTTCGGGGTGGAGGGCCTCCCCTCCTCGACATGGGGGCGCCGGACCGAGGGGCGCCCCTGGCCGAACCGTTCCACTTGAGAATGACCCCGGTAGCCTTGTCCCGGTATAAGAGCGCTGGGACGTGCCCCCGGCCGGAATATCGTTCGTACGTGAACGATCTGTCCGACAGGGACCCGGCCGGGTCCCTCGGGAGAACTTACGGCACAAAAAAACAGGGCGCCCCCGGGGGAGAGTCCCCGGGGGCAAAGGAGCGTTCGTCGTTCAGGCGTTCTTCATCTTGGCCCGGGCCACGTACCCCTTCTTGTCGAGGAAGTACATGTACCCGTCCTGCCGGGGGATCTTCTCCGTGCCTACCTTCGCTTTGCGCCCGCTCTTGTTGAGCTTGGTGGGGGTCTTCCAGATGAAGCCGTCCTTCCCCAGATAGTACAGATATCCCTTCTCGCGCTTGATCAACTCTTTACCGATGCGTTCCGCCATGGGTTACCCCGGGGACTGACTATTTCCCCCCCGGTATATGAATCCTCCCCGATAGCGGAGAGGCCGCTCGTCAGGGAAACGGACCCGGCCCGGGGTCCCCGGCGAGGGGCCGGCCGTCCTTGAGGACCGCCCGTGGGAGCGTGGCCCCGAAGCGGTACGGCAGCTGCTCGAGCCTGGGGACGGGGAAGACCACCAGGTCGAGCGCCCGCCCCGGCGTGAGCTGCCCGACCTCCGAGGAGAGACCGAGGGCGCCGGCAGCGTTCACCGTGGCGGCGGTGAGGGCCTCCGCCGGGGTCAACCGGGCCGAGTGGACGGCATGGGCGATGGCCTGGGGGTAGGACTCCACCCAGGAGTTGGGGGAGAGGTCGCTCCCCAGCGCCACCGCCACCCCCGCGTCGACGAGCTCCCGGCCCGGGGAGCGGGAGGAGGAGAACGCGGCCAGGGGGGTGAGCGGGAGGATCACCCCGGGGACGCCGGCACGGGCCAGGGCCTCCCGGTCCGCCGGAGGGGTGGTCAGCAGGTGGTCCGCCGAGGCCGCGGAGAGCTCGGCGGCGAGGCGCGCGCCCCCCAGGGGGACGAACTCGTCGGCGTGGATCCGGGGCCGGAGGCCCCAGGCGCGGCCGGCGAGGAGGATCCGCTTCGCCTCCGCCCGGGTGAAGAACCCTTGGTCGCAGAAGACGTCGCAGGACCCGGCGAGACGTCCTCGGGAGACCGCGGGGATCATCCGCTCGGTGAGCAGACGGAGATATCCCCGCCGACCCCCCGGGGCGTCCGGCGGGACCGCGTGGGCCCCCAGGAAGGTGGGGACGAGGCGGATCCCGCTCTCCCGGGCCAGTCGGGGGACGAGACGGAGGAGCCGTAGCTCCCCCGGGAGGGTGAGGGCGTAGCCGCTCTTCACCTCGGCGGTGGTGGTCCCCCAGCGGAGCATGCTCCGGAGCCGGGCCCGGGTCTCCCGCCGAAGGACCTCCTCGCTCGCGGCGCGGGTCTCGCGGACGGTCCTGAAGAGGCCTCCTCCTGAGGAGGCGATGGCCCCGTAGCTCTCTCCCCGGACCTTCCGGAGGAGCTCGTCCTCCCGGCTCCCGGCGAAGAGGACGTGGGTGTGGGCATCCACGAGGCCGGGAAGGGCCACGCAACCCGGGTACTCCAGCCGGCGCGCCCCGGGGAGGGGCCGGACCTCCCGGGAGAGCCGCCGGGAGAGGCCGACCCAGACCAGGCGTCCATTTCGGGCGGCGAGGGCGCCGTCCTCCACGCGCCCGATCTCCTCCATGGCACCTCCCGTGCGCGGTCCGGGGGGCCCCTGGAACGTGGCGATCTCGGACAGGCCGTCCACGACGAGGTCCGCCGGGACGGGCCCGCGGGAGGAGGAGGGAGGCATACGGCTCACCGTTGTCGGAGGAGGTGGGTCAGGAAGTCCTCGGCGGCGCGGGTGGCGGGGAAGACCTTCCGGGCCTCCTCCTCGAGGGAAGCGCTCTCCGGGTAGCGGGAGGAGAAGTGGGTGAGGAAGAGCTCCCCCACCCCGGCCTCCTGGGCCACGGCGGCCGCCTGGGCGGCGGTGGAGTGGCCCCACTCCTCGGCCATGGCCTTGAGCTCGTCGGCGAAGGTGGCCTCGTGGATGAGCACGTCCGCCCCCCGGGCCAGGCGGACGATCGCCGGGGCGGGCCGGGTGTCCCCGGTGTAGACCACGGAGCGCCCGGGTCTTGGCGGGCCCATCACGCTCTCGGGGTGGACGGTCTCCCCGGTCCGGGTGGTGACGGTCCTTCCCTCCTCCAGGGCCCGGAACTGAGGGCCCCGCACCCCCAGGGCGCGGGCCCGCTCCCCGTCGAAGCGGCCGCGCTTCTCCTTCTCCTGCACCCGGAAGGCGAGGGAGGGGATGGTGTGCGCGGCCGGGGCACAGGCGAGGGTGTACGGGCCGAGGTCCACGCTCTCCCCTCCCTCCAGCTCGTGGGCGAGCACGGGGAAATGGGGTTCCGAGTACCCCAGGTGGGTCATCATCTCCACGAAGTGCCGGGTGTCCCGGGGGCCATAGATGTCCAGGGGCTCCGTCCGCTGGTTCAGCCCCATGGTCTGGATGAGACCGGGGAGCCCCAGGACATGGTCCCCGTGGAAGTGGGTGAGGAGGACCCGCCGCACGCGCATGAAGGAGACGGGGCTTTGGAAGAACTGGCGTTGGGTGCCCTCTCCGCAGTCCAGGAGCACCACTTCCCTCTCCAGGTCCAGCGCGATGGCGCTGGCCGAGCGGTCCCGGGTGGGCCAGGAGCCGGCCGTGCCGAGGAACGTGAGCTGCACGGGGTCCGAGGGGGGCTTCGGGGATATAGCGTGGTCGATGGGGGTCCTACCCCGGCGGGTCGGGAGAGGAGGGGGAAGGGGGTCCCGGCGGCCGCTTCCCCGCCGCGCTGCGTTCCCTGAACCGGACGGTGAGCTCCCAGATGGCCTTCTCGGGGGAAGCGGGATTGTGGTCGGGGTCGTAGACCCTCTCGCCCGCCCGGACCGCCACGGGCAGGTCGTTCTGGGGAGGGGGGAAGGGGCATTCGTACGCGGAGGTGTAGGCGCAATAGGGATTGAACGCCCGGTTGAAGTCGAGGACGTAGTCCCGCCCCTCGGTGAGCTCCACGTTGAGGTAGCGCCCCGGCCCGTAGCTCTCCTTCCCTGAGGTCCGGTCCCGGAAGGGGAGGAAGGCCACGTTGCCGGCCTGGGGGCCCGCGTGGTAGAGCTCCAAGCGCACCCGGCGGCCGGCGAGGGTCAGGGTCAGGACCCCCAGCTTGCGCATGGCAGCGTGGCCGTCCAAGCTGGTCCTGAGGAAGACCTCGGGGGGGGAGCGGGCCGGCTGGAAGCGGGCCGGCACCCGGTAGCCGGGGTCCACGTCGAAGTATCGGAGAGGATGGAAGGGAAGGTTGGCCTCCGAGAACGGGCTTTCGGGCTGGGTCGCCAGGAAGCGGTCCTTGAGCTCCCGCTCCTTGCGGACCTCGTCGACGTAGGGACCCGTCGCCTCGGCCCTCGATGGGGACGCCCTCCGGGGAGAGGCGGCGCGCCGGGGCGGGGAGGTGGAGGAAGAGCGAGACGCCCGTCCGCGGGGGGAGCCCCCCAGGTATTCCGCGAGGACCGCGGCCCCCGAGCGCTCCACGTCCCGGGTGGCGGTGAGCAGCGTGACCGGCCCCTGTCGGGCCCGGGCCCTCATCTCGGCGAGCCGGTCGGAGCGGCCTTTGAGCTCCTGACGGTAGCGTCGGCGGAACTCCTCGAAGCGGGCCGGGTCATGCCCGTACCAGACCCGGAGCTCTGGGCTCGGGGCCAGGTCCCGATCCCACCGGTCCCACGGGACGTGGGCCTTGGAGATGCCCCGGGGCCAGAGGCGGTCCACCAGGCAACGGAGCCCGTCCGAGGTCTCCGGGGGGTCGTAGAGGCGCTTCACCTGCCACATGGCGAGGCCCGGGAAGCGGGGGGGTGTCTTGAGCTTGCGGCCCGTCAGGCGCGGGCCGGGGAGGGGGATCCCCGGGGGCCAGAGGCCCCCGGGGGGAGGCGGGAAGGGGTTGTTCAGCTCACGGAGATCTTCTGTTCCGTGGCCGGACGGGCCTTGGGGACGGTGAGGTCCAGGACCCCGTCGCGGTAGCTGGCGTCCACCTTGTCGCTCAAGACCGGTTCCGGCAGCTCGAAGGCCCGGTGGAAGCCCACGTAGCTGCGCTCCCGGCGCAGGTAGGTCGGGTCCTCGGTCTCCTTGGCGGACTCGTTCTGGGCGTCCACGGTCAGGAGGGAGCCATTGAGCCGGATGTCGATCTTCTCCTTGGGGATCCCGGGGAGGTCCATCTGGATGTGGTAGGCGTTGCCCTTGTCCTCCACGTCCGTGAGGGCGGGAAGGAGGCTCCGGGAGGTGTTGGGAGTGGTCCAGAGGGTCCCGAAGAGGTCTCCTCGGATCTGGTCGAAGAGCCGGTCCATCTGGCTGAAGGTGTCTTCGAAGGTGGTGGTCGGCGCGGGGCTTCGGGTGCGGGGTACGATGTTCGTCATGAGGGTCACCTCGGTTAACTGGGTATGTTTGCACTTGTATAAAAACATAACTATACCCCCAAGTGGTGTTGAGTACCGATATTATTTCCCCTACGGGGGGGGGTGCGGGGGGCCCCCCTCCTCTCTGTCCGGGGACCCACCCCGACTCCTTGAGAACCCCCTCCCTAGGTGGGCCTCTTTCCTCCCTCCTTCCGAGACCCATCCTTGTCCCGGGTGTCCGGGCGACGTTCAGAGCCCCATGAGCTTCGCCGCGTTGTCGTGCGCAATGGCCCGGCGCTCTCCCCCGTCGAAGCCCAAGGTCTCCAGCGAGTCCAACGACTGGACGGGGTCGCCCAGCGGCCAGTCGCTCCCCCAGAGCAACCGGTCGACCCCCACCTGCCTCAGGTGCCAGGCAAAGCTGGCGCTGAGCGGACTGCGGGCATACACCTCGGCCATCGCGGACACGTCCACCCACACCTGGCGACGCCACCACGGGTACCGGGCGAGCACTCCGAAGACCACCAGTTCCGGGAAACGGGCCCCCAGGGCATGGGCGAGCACGATCCGGGCCTCCGGGACCGCCATGGCGAGCCGGACGAACTTGCCCGGCTGGGCCGGATCGAAGGGAGAGTAGGCGTCGAAGAGGACCGGGAGGCGAAGTTCGGCGGCGCGACGGACCACAAGCTCCACGGCCGGGTCGCTGACGTCGAAACTTTGGGTGTTGGGGTGGAGCTTGATCCCCCGGGCCCCCAGCCCAGAGACCCGGGTCAGCTCCGTCAGCGCCGCCTCCCCGTCCAGAGGGTGCACCGAGCAGAACGCGAGGAAACGTCCTCCGCTGCTCCGCTGGAGCCCGAGGACCTTGTCGTTCATCTCCCGCGTCCCCGGGAGGTTGTCCCGGGGCGCCATGACCAGGGCCACGGCGTGGCGTAGCGAGAGCTCCCGGCACCGTTCCAGATAGGCCTCCGGCGGATGGGGGTCCCCGAAGATCGGCTCTCCGTCGAGCATCGGATGGGTGTGGATGTCGATGACCGGCTCTCGTTCGGGCATGGGGGTCCAAGAGACATTCATCCTGCGGTAAAAACGTCCCGTTACCCCGGGGGATTGTCCTAGTCGCAGCTCTCGCCCGCCGGGTCGTCCCGGACCGGGCTACCCTCCCCGGGGGCCCTCAGGGGCGGTCCTGGAGCGCCTCTCCCTTCCCCTCCCCCTTCCCGCCCTTGCCTACGGAGGGACCCGATCGGCCTCTCCCGGCGATGAGGACCGCGAGAACCAGCAACCCACCCCCCAGGTACTCCACGCCCGATAGCCGGACCCCCAGGAAGAGATAGGTGGCCAAGGCCGCCACGATGGGTTCGAACGTGGCCCCCACCCCGGCTTGCGTCGCGGAGAGGTGGCGGAGGGCACGCACGTAGAGCGGGAACGGGAGAAGGGTCCCGAAGATCACCACGAAGCTGACCAACAGCACGGTCTCCAACCCTCCGATGCCCCCGGCCAGGCGGTACCCGATCAGGGAGGGCAAGCCGAAGGGTAGGGACCCCAGACCTCCCACCAGGAACCCCCAGGTCATGAGTCCCCCCGTCGGACCTACCGACACCAGGTCCCTCCCGGCCAGGGAGTAGTACGCTCCCCCGACCGCGGAGAGGACCCCGAAACCCACGCCCACGACGGTTATGGTCAACCCCAACTCCCCGGTAGGACCCACCCCGACCAACAGGACGGTCCCCACCACGGCGAGCAGGAAGGTGACCGCCCAACGCCGATCCCAGCGGAGGACCCCGGTCGCCACCTCGTACCCCGCCACCATGGGGAGAAAGAGGAATTGCAGCAATGTGGCCGTGACCGCGTTGGAGTACGAGATGGCCTCCAGGTACCCGATCTGCGAGGCCGCGAGCCCCAGGAGACCGAAGGCCACCAGTTTCCAGGTCCAACGGGAAGGTAGCGGGGGCCGGACGAGAAGCCAGAGGAGGGCCCCCGCGGCCAGCATCCGGAGGGTTCCCAGCCCGAGAGCGGGGAACCCGTCCTGTTCGAAGAGCGCCTGGGCAGCGGTCCCCGACAGCCCCCAGAGCGCAGAGCCGGCCAAGACGGCCAGGAAGGCACGGGTGGTCTTCTCCACAGGCCCTGCCGGGTGGGGTCGTCCCCAACCTTATCCCTTCCGGGCCCGCTCGAAGCGGTCGAGGAGCCCCTGGGGAACGGTCAACGACACCCCCCGAACACTCTCCCTCCCTAACGCCGATGCGCGACCTCTCAGGCCCCTCCCTTCCCCTTCAGTCCCGCCGGGGGGCCGGCGCCTATCTCCCCAGGGGCCGTCGTGCACGTGAAGGACGGCTTTCGGGAGCCTCATGGGGGGGCCGCGGGAACCCGGGTCACCCTCTCCCACGGGAGGACCGCGCCGACCGCCGTGCTACGGCGCCGGAAGGGGAGGAGGACGCCGAGTTGGTGCCTCCTTTATATAACGAAACCCGATGGGCGCCCGAGGTTGCCTTATGGTGCTGGACACGGCCTCCGCCATCCTCGCCCTCGCGGCGTCGGTGGCCATCGCAGGGGGTCTGGTGGGGACAGGACTCGCCCAATCGGGGATCGGCGCCTCCGGGATGGGGATCATCGCGGAGCGGCCGGAGAAGTTCGGCCAGGTGCTCTTCTTCTTCGTGATCCCCGAGACGCTCTGGATCATCGGGTTCGTGCTGGGCATCATCCTGCTCCTGCAGATCATCTAGGCGGGGGACGGACGCGCTCCCGGGATGTCCTATGACCTTGGAGGCCCTGCTCCAGGAGACCCAGGCCCGGGGCGAGGCCTCGCTCAAGGAGATCCAAACCCGGGCCCAGGCCGAGATCGACCAGCTCCGGGCGGAGACCGCCCGGCAGATCGCCGAGCTGAAGGCCCGGTTGGCCCAGCAGGGAGAGTCGGAGGCCACCCGGGAAAAGGCCCGGGAGCTTGCCTCGGCCGAGCTCAAGGCGAAGCGGGCCCTCTTCGAGGCGCAGGAGTCCAGGATCCGGGGCGCCCTGGAAGACCTCCGCGGACGCCTCGCCTCCTATACCCGCACCCCCGAGTACCCCAAGCTCCTCTCGGCCATGGTGGACCTGGCCTCCTCCACCCTGGGTCCCTCCCTGCGGATCCACACCCGGGCCGAGGACGTCTCGCTCCTGCCGGCGGCCGCCCAGAAGATGGTGGACCGGAAGGCCCCCCTCACCACCCTGGGGGGGATCCTCGCCGAGACGGCGGACGGGTCCCGGGCGATGAACATGACCTTCGAGGAGCTCCTCCGGCTTCGGGAGGACCGGCTCCGGGAGATCCTCTCCCGCTGAACCGGACGGGGCTCCCATGGACTTCGTGTACGCCGGCTCCCTCGGACGGATCAAGGCCCTGACCTCCGGCTTCCTCACCTCCGCCCAGTACCAATCGCTCCTGGGGGCCCGGGACCTCACGGAGGTGGGGAAGCTCCTGGAGGGGACCTGGTACGGGCCCGAGATCACCCGCGCCCAGGGCTCCTATGCCGGGGAGGAGGCCTTCGAGGTGGGCATCAACCGCCAGTTCGTCCGGCTCAACCGCTTCGCCTACCAGTCCGCCCCCTTCGCCGGCAAGCCGGTGGTGGGAGCCTACCTGAGACGCTGGGATGTGGAGAACATCGGCCTCATCCTCTCCGCCAAGGCGTACGGCCGCCTGCTCTCCGACACCGAGACCTTCCTCATCTCGGACCGGGAGTCCGCCGAGGCCGCCGGGGCCGGGCTCCTGGGGCTCGATGAGCTCCGAGGGCTCCTCGCCCTTCCGACCGTGGAGGCCGTGGCGAACCAGTTGGTGAGGTTCGGCTACGGGAGCGTCCTGTTGGAGAGCCTGGAGGCCTTCCATGCCCGGCCGGACGTCTTCTTCCTGGTCCAGGCCCTGGAGCGGCAGTACCTCGACCAGCTCCGCGGCTCCGTGCGCTTCTTCCAGGGGGACGAATGGGTGGTGCGGCAGTTCGTCTCCCAGGAGCTGGACCGGCGGAACGTCCTCGCGGTGCTCAAGGGGGTGGAGCTCCACCTCCCCGCCGACGAGCTCGCCGGCTTCTTCCTCGAGGGCGGGAGCCTCTCCGCCAAGACGTTCGCCGACCTCTCCTCCGCCCCCGGGGTGGCGGACGTGGTGTCGGCCCTGGGTAGCGCCTTCCCCCTTTCCGAGGCCCTCGCCCGTTACACGAAGGAGCCTAGCCTGGTCCCCTTCGAGGAGGCCCTCCGGCGTTGGGCCCTGGAGAAGACCCTCGTCCTGACCCGGCAGTTCCCGCTCTCGCTCGCCGGGATCTTCGGCTTCCTCCTCCAGGCCGAGGCCGAACGCTCCGACCTCCGCCGGATCGTCTACGGGAAGGTCTACGGCCTCCCGGAAGAACGCCTCGCCCCGGAGCTGCTGGTCCCCCGGACCCGCTGAAGCCCGCGCGGACCGGGTCGGCCGGGACCTATGGCCGAGCGCAAGACCCTCTGGGTCCTCGCCTTCTACCAGCTCCTCGCCAGCAACCGGTCCGGGATCTTCTCCGTCTACTTCGTCCTCTTCCTGGTGGAGGACAAGGGCGCGAGCATCCCCGAGGGCCTCTACCTGCTCTCCGCCGCCTACGTGGCGAGCAGCCTCTTGGGCCCGCTCGCGGGACGCTGGTCCGACCGCCTGGGCCGGCGCTGGCCGTTCCTCCTCTTCGGGGAGGCCGCCAGCCTGCCCCTCTTCCTCTCCGTCCCCTTCCTCCCCGGCGCCCTCCTCTCCGGGGGCGCGTTCATCGGGGCCGAGGCGCTCCTGGCCTTCGGTTCCCCGGCGCTCAACGCCTACGTGGCCGACGTCACCGGGGAGGGGGAACGGGGGTTCGGCTACGGGGTCCTCTCGGCGGCCGGGGGCGTGGGAGGGATCGTGGGCTTCCTTCTGGTGGGCCTTCTGGTGGACCGCTTCGGTTTCCCCTTCCTGTTCTACTTCGTGGGGGCGGTGATGGTGGGGACCCTCTCCCTCATCCTCCTCGCCCTTCCCAACCCGCCCGCCCAACGCAGCCCGGCGCCCCGGTCCCTGAGGACCCTCGGCCCCCTGGCCGTCCTCTCCACCACCGTCTCCCTCCGGGCCCTCGGGGCGGGGGCCGTGATCACCTTCTACGGCACCTACGCCTACTTCCTGGGGGCCAACGCCTTCGACATCGCCCTCATCGCCGTGGCCGGGCTCGCCACCAGCGCCCTGGTCTCCGTCCCCTTCGGCCGGGCCGTGGACCGCATCGGCCAGTTCCGGGGGATGTTCCTGGGCGCCGGGGTGAGCCTGGTCTCCATGATCCTCTACCTGGAGGCCACGGGATGGCTCGCGTTGGTCCCGGCCCGGGTGGTCTACGTCTTCGGTTTCGCCCTGATGAACCCCTCCATGCTCTCCTGGGTGGTGCGCCTGGCCCCCCGGGAGCGCCGGGCGGAGTACCTGGGGTTCTTCTCGCTGATCAACTCCACCCTCTGGAGCCTCGGTCCCCTGGCCGGGGGAGTGGCCCTGGCCCTGGGAGGGTCTAGCGGCCTCTTCCTCTTCGCGGTGGCCACCACCGCGAGCACCTTGGTGGCGCTGCCGATCCTCTATCGACGGGGGACCCGGGCCCTCCCTTGAGCTGTTCGGGTCCGCCGGAGGCCCCTCGGCGACGAAAGCCCCTCACGGGGCGTGCTTGAACCCGCCGGACCTCGCCCACTCCTTCGAGGAGACGAGCGCGGGGAGGGAACCCAAGTGGCTCAGCTCGGAGACCGAAAGCTTCAGCACGTACATCCCTGAGGGCAGGACCTTCAGGTGCCGGCCCTCCGGGTCCCCCCGCAGGCTCAGCGTGATCCCTTCGGTCCCCACCTCGCTCTCCAGGTGGAAACCGCTGCGCTTCCACTGGTCCAGGGTGTCCTTCAGGAACCCCTCGAGCCCGCCGCCCCTTCCCAGGGTGAAGAAGGCCTGGGTGGCCACCGTCTCGCCGTCAGCGCCGAGGAAGAAGACGGGGGCCGCCGAAAGGGTCCGGGGGCTCTCTTCCGGGGGAGGAGCGACCTCGGACGGGGGCGGCTCGGCCCGCGGGAGCGCCACGTCCTTCTCCCGGTCCCTCGTCGGCTCGGCCAGCGGCGCCTCCGGTCGCATCTCGCTTAAAGTGTCCTGGACGCGCCGGAGCTCGCCGTGCACCCCGGCCACCACGGTGCGGTTCTCGGCGATCTGGCTTCGGATGTGGTCGAGCGCCCAACGGAGCTTCAACACCTCGTCCCTAAGCACCCGTTCGGAGGCGGCCGCGGAACCGGAGGCCGGGGAGGGAGGGACCGGGAAGTTCCAGACCTCCTGGGCCCGGGCCACGGCGGGAATGGAAGGGACCGGGAGGGAAGGACGCGGCGGGGCATGGGGGTCGTCCAGGAGCGCCTGGACCTCCCGCTCCAACTCCCGAAGGGAGGGAGTGGGTCCGGAGGGGGGGTGACCTCCGTGGTGGTCCCGATGGTGGGGAGCCCCCGGTTCTAACCCGCTCACGAGGGATGGGACGAGGGCCCCCCCTTTCAACTTTACGCTCCAGAGGACCCGCCCTTAGGAGCCCTCTGGAGGGTGATCACGGCGGTGCCGAGAAGGGCGGGGGGATGGGGTATTCGACCGCCCCCCTGCATCGACTGTCAGGGAAAGGGCCCCGCGAGGTCAGGCGTGCGAGGCGAAGCCGCCGGGTCCGCTCTCGGAGGTCGAACCGAGGGGGCTCCTGGGATAGGGGGGCCGCACTGCCAGGGCGCGCTCTCCCCGGGGCCCCCTCTCGCTCTCGGCCGCGATGAGGGTTCGGCCCTATCTCAGGCGATAGACACCGCTTCTGTGGTCTCAGGCCCTTGGGACCTCCCTTTCCAGGGCTTGGGGGGAACGGTCGGCCCCAGGGGATCGGGCCCCCCGGAGAGGCCGGTCCCGGGCCCCCGGCAGCCCCGCTCCGGTGGCGTCCCGGTCCGTGCCTCAAAGCCCCCTCGGAGGATGGGCTTATCTTCGAGGGAGGGTGGTCCGGTCCGGGCCCGAACGGATGTCGCAGGATCCCCCTGGTCCCAGGCACGGGAGGGTGCCTCGGGCCCGAGCCCGACCCCGAAGGGTCCTCCCCCGTCCAGGCCCGGCGCCTTCCGACCTTCCCTTAGTGAAGGTGGAGGTGGCCGCGGGCACGGAAGGGCACTGGATCCGGGAGGTGACCGAGCGCTGGAACCTGAAGGTGCATTTCAACGTGTGCCGCCCCATGGGACCGGGCCTCTCCCGTCTCCTCCAGGTCGTGGAGTTGGTCGGGGATCCCGGCGAGCTCGGCGCCGCCGAGAGATACCTTCACCACCATCCGGGAATCGAGGCGCTTACCATGCTGGTCCTCTCTCCTTCCCGCCGGTTCGTCCGGGCCGTTACCGCCATGCCGGGGTCCTGTCGCTTGATCATGGAAGGGGGCGCCGTTTGCGCCACCTGCCAGTTCTCCCCGGCGAACCGGGCCGGGAGCCAGGACCGCTGGACGCTCGTCCTCCCGAGGACTCCGGTGGCCCTCCGCGCGATCGCCCGTATCCGGTCCCGATCGAAAAGTTCCCGGACCCCGATCTTGGGAATGCATCGCTTCGTGCCGGACCGGACCCTGACCCCGCGGCAGGCGACCGCGCTGGAGCTCGCGTACCGGCTGGGTTTCTACACCTTCCCCCGGCGCACGAACTTCAAGGAGATCTCCCGGATCCTCGGGGTGAGCCGGTCGACCACCGCGGAGCTCCTCCGTCGGGCCGAGAGCAAGATGTTCACCTCCTACCTGGAAGACCGCTGAGCCCGGCTTCCCGGAAGGGATCGGGGGCCTCTGCTCGTTCGTCCTGCCTCTCCCGAGTGCCGGCGGACTCGGCGGAAGCCCCCACGGGCCACGCGGCTTTCGGCCCTCTCCCGTAGAGGGTCCGCCAGGTCCTGCTCCAGTTCCAACGCCTCCGATAACGGCAGCTCGAGCCCTCGCCGGACCGCCTCCCGCGCGCGTTGGACCACGCCGGGGGGGTGCAGGGCGATCCGCCGGGCCACGGCCCGGGCCTCGGACAGGAGGCGGGCCTGAGGTACGACCCGGTTGATGAGCCCGAGCTCCCAAGCCCGGCGGGCCGAGATGGCCTCGCCGGTCAGGATCATCTCCAGAGCGACGTTCGTGGGAAGGGCCCGTGGAAGACGCTGGGTCCCCCCCTGCCCCGGGAGGATCCCCCAACGGACCTCCGGGAGTCCAAAGGTCGCCGAGGGGCTGGCCAGGCGGAGATCGCAGGCGAGGGCCATCTCGAGCCCCAGCCCGAGGCAGTGCCCGTGGATGGCCCCGATGATCGGCTTGCCCGCATCGAAATGCCGGGTGAGCCCTCCGATCCCCGGCTCCTGCCTCCATCGCTCGCGCCGTTCTCCCGGGTAGGACTCGGCGTAGAAGTCCTCCAGGCGGGTCAGGTCGATCCCCGCGCAGAACGCCTTCGTCCCGGCGCCGGTGAGGATCCCCACCCGGAGCTTGGGATCGGTCCGGAGACGCTGCCAGGCCTGCACCAGCTCCCGGTGGGTCTCGGGGTCCACCGCGTTGTGGACCTCCGGGCGGTTCAAGGTCACGATGAGCAGAGGCCCACGGGCCTCCACGCGCAGTGCCATGGGAACGGCAACCTCTCCGCACCTTAAGGGATTGACCGGCGAGGAAAGACCGGCC
>JAKAVY010000004.1:23762-69557 GCA_021827405.1 Thermoplasmata archaeon | reverse complement strand
GATCTCATCCAGGAGCTCAACCGGCGGGCCGGCGCCCACGGGGTCGGTCGGATCGACCACGTGGAGGACCGGGTGGTCGGTATCAAGTCCCGGGAGACCTACGAATGCCCCGCCGCCCTGGTGCTGGTGGCCGCGCACCAGTCCCTGGAGTCCCTCGTCCTGTCGCGGGACGTCCTCTCCTTCAAGTCGCTGGTGGAGCGCCGCTACTCGGAGGTGGTCTACGATGGTCTGTGGTACTCCCCGCTCCGGGAGGCGCTCTCCGCCTTCGTGGAGGACACCCAGGGGACCGTCACCGGCGAGGTGCGGGTGCGCCTCTTCCAGGGGTCGGCCCGGGTGGTGGGGCGCTCTTCCCCCTACTCCCTCCTCTCCCACGAGCTCGCCACGTACGGACGGGGCTCCACGTTCCGCCAGGACGCTTCCGAGGGCTTCATCCACCTGTTCGGCCTTGCCCCCAAGCTGGCCTATGCGCAGCGACGGGCGTCCGGGGCCCCTTCCGGGGAAGGAGAGGAGACCGCTGCTCCGCGCGCGGTTTCGCCGGCCACCCCACCCTGAGGCCGTGGCCTACGGCTCCTCCCTTGTGGAAGACGCGGACCTTCTGGTCTACGACCTCCTGGGGAGCCTGGCCCACGCCTCCGGGCTCGTCCGGGCCGGCCTTCTGACCCCGTCCGAAGGGAGCCGACTGGCCCGGGGCCTCCGACAGATCTTACAGGAGGCCCGCAAGGGGCGCTTTCGTTTGGACCCGGCCTTCGAGGACGTGCACATGAACGTGGAGGCGGCCCTGACCCGCCGCCTGGGGCCCGTGGGGGAGAAGCTTCACACCGGACGCAGCCGCAACGACCAGGTGGCCACGGACCTGGCCCTCTACCTGAGGGATGCGCTCGCCGGGCTCCAGGGAGACGTGTTGGCCGTTGTCTCGGCCCTTCTCGAACAGGCCGCCTCCCCCCACGGCAAGGAGACCCTGCCGGCCATGACGCATCTCCAGGGGGCCCAACGGGTGCATCGGGCTCAGCTCCTTCAGGCCCACGCCAGTCATCTCCTCGCCGACGCCTCCCATCTGGCCCGGCTCCGGTCCCGGGTCGCTCGATACTCCCCCCTCGGATCGGGGGCCGTGGCCGGGAGCTCCCTCCCTCTCGACCGTGCCTACACGACCCGGTTGATGGGATTCCGAGCCCCGCATCCCAACAGCGTGGAGGCCACGTCGGACCGCGACGCTGGGGCGGAGGCGCTCTTCGGGGTAGCCCTGCTCGCCATTCACCTCTCCGCGCTGGCGGAGGAACTGGTCCTCGGGTCCACCCCCCAGTTCGGGAGGGTGGTGCTCGACGACGGCTTCGTGACCACCTCCAGCCTGATGCCTCACAAGCGGAACCCGGACCTGGCGGAGCTGGTCCGGGCGGAGGCGGGGCCGCTCCTCGGGCTCCTGGTGGCTTATCTCACGGTCCTCAAGGGCCTCCCCCTCGCCTACAACCGGGACCTCCAACGGGTCAAGCCGCTCCTCCTGGAGGGAGTGGGACGGGGACGCGCGAGCTGCCGGGTCCTGGCGCCCATGATCCGCTCGGCCCAGTTCGTTCCCGGTCCCTTGGACGGGGGGGAGGGCGAGCCCACGTTCAGCGTGGAGCTCGTGGATGCGCTGGTCCTTCAGGGAGTCCCGTTCCGGGAGGCCCACGGCCGGGTGGCCCGGCTCCTGGCCGAGGTCCCCTCCGGATCCCCGGTCCGGGTCTACCTCACGCCCGAACGGCTCTTCCGGGCGTTCCCCGAGCTAGGCAAAGCCCCGTGGAAGGCCCCGACCCCCCAGGACGAGCCCGAGCTCAGGCGGACCCGGGGGGGGAGCGCCTGGAAGGAGGTCCTCCGGGACCGACGGCGTCTCCAGCGGGACCTCGCAGGGCAATCCCGGGAGCTCGCGGCCGCCCGGCGCCATTGGGAGGCCCTCGTCCGGAGGTTGACCGGGGGGGGTCGGGGGCCGCCCCGGGCGACGAAAGGGTTTTGAGACCCCAGCCGGTACACCGCTCCGATGGCCGACCGCGATCGCCGCAGTGGATTCCAATCCGCCGCGGGTCTCATCCAGTACTACGACATGGAGGAGACCAAGGCCCTGAAGATACCTCCCGAGGCGGTGCTCGCCATGGGGATCGCCTCCGCGGTCCTCGTGGAGATCCTCTCCTGGAGGTTCATCTAGGCCCTCCATCTCCCACGGGCTACGGGGGATTCCTCGGGAACCGTGCGGATCACCCGGGTCCTCCATTACGTCTGGCGTCCTCTCGCCCTCATCGCGGGGGTGTACAGCTTCTCGGTCGCCGGGTTCATCCTGACCCAGAAGGTGAGTGTCTTTACCGGGGTCTACTGGGGGGTCATCACCATGTCCACGGTGGGATATGGTGACGTGGTGCCCACCAACGACCTGTCCAAGGTCTTTGCGATCATCCTGGCCGCGTCCACAATCGGTATCTTAGGGTACGTCATCTCCAGCATCAACACCTTGGCGCTCAAAGCCCGCGAGGAAGAGGCCCTAGGTCTGGACGGGACCAAGTTCTCGGACCACACCCTCATCCTGGGCTGGACGCCGGTCTCTCTCGCCGCCCTCCAAGAACTCATGCTGGCCGGCCGCCGGGTCGCGGTCATGACCCGCCGCCAGGAGTCCTTGTCCGAGATCCGGACCTTCGTCTCGAACTTCCTGAGGGTCAGCCGCAAGGACCCCAAGCTCCGGGGTCGGCTCTCCCGGGACGAGGATGTCTTCGTGGCGTTCGGGGACTACTCCGAACGAGGGTCCCTCGACCTGTTGAACGTGAACGCGGCCCGGGAAGCGATCGTGGCCAGCGACGACGACGCGCGGAACGTCCTCACCGCCCTCATCCTCAAGGAACTCGCCCCCCATCTGCGGATCGTGGTGGCGGTCCTGAGAGAACAGCTTCGGGAGACCTTGCGGGCCGCGGGGGTGACCTACGTGATCAGCCCCTCGGACCTGGGGGGCCGGATGGTCTCGGCCGCGGCGGTGCAGCCGGAGGTGGCGAAGGCCATCGATGACGTCACCACCACGGCCTACGGGTCGACCATCGACGAGTACCTCTTGGACGACAAGAACCCCCTCACCGGGCTGGTGTTCTCCGAGGCGAGCCGGAGGCTCCAGGAGGGCACGGGGACCCTGCTCATCGGGGTGGCGCTGCCGCGAGCGAAAGGGGACGAAGGGTCCGGGGACGAGTTCAAGGTGCAGATGAACCCGCCGGCGGACCTCCGGCTCACCCCCGGGGGCTATGCCCTGGTCCTCTCCTCCCTGGAGAATCTGGACCGCCTCCGGGCGTGGGTCCGCACCCCTCCGGGACGCCGCCGATCGGGCTGAGGGCCCTTCCCGAGACGGGCCTCGGGCCCCCACGGCTCTTGGCCTGGGCCCGTCCCCGGCGTCCGAGTACGGTCTCGACGGACCCTCGCGCCGGCCGACCCTCGATGGAGCCGGAGGTCCCCGGTACTCCCGAGGCAGAAGGAGCCAGACGAAGCGGTAAATACGCGGAACCCGTCGCCCTGTCAAGGTCAGGAACGCTTGGGTCTCTCATGGTCGCCTGCGAAATTGAACGGTTGTCCACCCCCCAAGGGCCCCGCGGGTCGAACCCACTCCCGGGAGATCCCGCTGGGGGACCGGGGAGCGCAGGCGGCCCACGGGCTCGTGACCGGTCTCCCGTCGCGGGTCTCCGGAGCGTGAGCCCGATGGGGGATCCCTCCGACCCACCCCCGAAGATGGCCTTGCTTCTCGCCTCGGGGACAGCCGAAAGGCTGCTCACCGCCTCCACCTTGGTCAGCGGCGCCGCGGCCCTCGGATACGAGGTCACCATCTTCGCGAGCTACTGGGGGCTCGACGCCCTTCGCGCCTCCGGGTCCGAAGCCCATCCACCGGTGGAAGCCGGGCACGGGGCCGCTGCGGAGCGGTTGGAAAAGACCCTCCAGGACCGGAAGGTCCCCACCTGGCGCCAGGTCCTCAGGACCGCAAAGTCGTTGGGGAACGTGAAGGTCTTCGCTTGTTCGCAGTCGATGGAGGTCCTGGGCCTGCGCCGGACGGACCTGGACCCTCTCGTGGATGAGGTACTGGGCATCACATCCTTCGTCGACCGCACCCGGGGGGCAGAGGCCACCTACTTCGTATGACCGACCCCGAGCCGAGCCCCGCTACGCTAGCCTCCCCTCCCACCCCGCCCCGACGGGTGGATGCCCGTGGGGCATGGTGCCCGGGACCTCTCATGGAGCTCATCGGGGCCATCCAACAGGAGGACGCGGGGGCGGAGATCGAGGTGCTCTCGTCGGACCAGGGCTCGCGGCAGGATATCCCGCTGTGGGTCAAGAAGGCCGGCCACGAGCTCGTGAAGGTCGAGGAGGGATCGGAGTTTGACCGATACCTCGTTCGAAAGACGCATTGAAAGCAAAGGAGGAACCCAAGATGAAGAGAATCGTCGTGCTAGGAGGCGGGATCGGCGGAACCACGGTGGCCAACCGGATCCAGCGGCTGCTGGCCCGGGAGATCGAGCAGGGTCAGGTCCAACTGGAGGTGGTGGACCGGGACGGCATCCATGCCTACCAGCCCGGCTACCTCATGGTGGTGTTCGACAAGATGCGGGCGGAAGAGACCCGGCAGGACGAGGCCCGGCTGCTCCACCGCTCCATCCGGCTGGTGAAGGCGGAGGTGGAGAAGATCGACCCGGCGGGGAAGAAGCTCCGGCTCAAGGGAGGGCAGGAGGTCCCCTATGACCTGCTAGTGATCTCCACCGGCTCCGTGCTGCACCCGGAGCTCTCTCCGGGCTTCGCCGAGGGGAGCCACTCCTTCTACGATCTAGACAACGCGCTTCGCCTCCGCGATGCCCTCCGCCAGTTCAGCGGAGGGAAGATCGTGGTGACGGTGGCCGGGATGCCTTACAAATGCCCCGTCGCGCCGCTGGAGGTGACGTTCATGCTGGACGACTACCTACGGGCGCGCGGACTGCGCGAGAAGAGCGAGATCCATTACACCTACCCCATCCCCCGGGTCTTCGGGATCGAGACCGTGGCCCCGGTGATGCAGAGGCTCATGACCGAACGGGGGATCCAGACGCACACCCCGTTCAACGTGCAGAAGATCGACGCGGCCGCGAAGAAGCTTCAGGGGGTCGAGGGGGACACCCTGGACTACGACCTCCTGGTCGGGATCCCCCCGCATCGCGGAGCGGACCTCCTGGGCGCTTCCGGGCTGGGGGACAAGGGGAACTGGGTGCCCACGGACAAGTTCACCCTCAAGGCCGAGGGGCAGAGCGGCATCTACGTGCTGGGAGACGCCACCAACATCGCCATCTCGAAGGCGGGCTCCACGGCCGACTACGAGGCGGAGACCGTGGCTCAGGCCATCGCCGCCGAGGTCCGGGGGGTGCCCCCGTCCGCGCGCTACGAGGGCCGGGTGTACTGCTGGATCATGACCGGGCTCGCCCAGGCGACCTACATCAAGTTCGACTACCTCCATCCGCCGCACCCTCCCGCCCCGTCCTTCGCCCACTACTGGAACAAGATGGTCTACAACCGGGTCTACTGGGACATGACCGCCCGGGCCATGTTCTGAGGAAGTCATGCCGGAACCATCGCCCGAGGCCGGGCTTAAGGCGCTGACGGAACGGCTGAACCGCTGGCAGGCAGACGGGACCTTAGAGACCCTCCTCGGACTGGCCGAAGGGGCGGTGGGGCTCACCGATGCTCTCACGGACCGGATGGTCCAGGCCTCCGGGTCCGGTCTGGTGGCGAGCCTGTCGCTCCTGGACTCCATCGCTCAGAACGAGAAGGCCCGGGAAGGGCTGGTCTTCCTCTTGGAGAAGGTGGGCGAATGGAAGGACACCGGGGCTTTGGAGACGCTCACCGGTCTCGTGGAGGGTCTCGTCGGGGTCACCCAGGCCATCTCTGACAAGATGGTGGAGGAGGCGGGCAGCTCGCTCCTCGGCGCCATGCGCTTCGTGCAGAACCTCCCGCCGTGGGAAGAACTGGAGCCGCTCTTCGAGGCCTATCACCGCAACGCAGGGTCGGTCCAAGCGCTGATGGGGGAGGTGGGGAGCCTTTCCGACGGAGAACGCACCCGCCAGGAACTGGAGCGCATCCCCCACGTGACCGGGGTGATGAGCTTGGGAAGGGCCCTTTCCGAGCCGGAGATCCAACGCGGGCTCCGCCTCACCCTCCTTTTGCTCAAGCGGGTGGGCCGTACGGTAGGGAACCCGCCCGGGCCCGTCCGAGCGCGCTGAGCTATCCCAGGGGGGACGCCCACCATCCCTGGGCGGCCCTCCCGTCCGGGTGGGCCGTGGGCTCGGGGGATCCTGCGCGCCCCGCCCATAATTTGGTCAAACGTCCAGGGCCGGGCCCATCAAAAAGCATAAGGCCCACGCGCCTTGGGGAGAGGCACGATGAGCCCCAACCTTCGGATCTGGGTGGCCGTGAAGCACGGTGTCGACGTCGGCCTCACCCGGGCGGACCCCGCGACCGGGGTCGTCGCCCTGGAGGGGGCTCCCCGCAAGACCAGCGATTTCGACCGTAACGCCGTGGAGGAGGCCGTCCGCGTCCGAGAGAGGTCCGGGGGGACCGTCACCGCGGTCTCCGTGGGACCGCCCAGCGCCCGGGAGGCGCTCAGGGAGGCCCTGGCCCTGGGGGCCGACGAGGCCGTCCTTTTCACCGACCCGGCCGTGCCCCGCTTCGATACCCGGGCCGTGGCCCGCGCCCTGGCGGCCACTTGCCGGACCCTCGGGGGCTTCGACCTCTTGCTCTTGGGGGAGGGGAGCACAGACCACTTTGGGGGGGTCGTGGGGGCCCGGGTCGCCTCGGAGCTCGGCGTGGCCGACCTGGCCTACGTCCGGAAGCTCACGGTGGAGCCCGAGGGGGTGGTGGCCGAACGGGACCTGGAACGGGAGGTGGAGGTCCTCTCGGCCCGGTTCCCTGTGGTGGTCACGGTGGGGCAGGAGATCAATACCCCTCGCGTCCCGACCTTCATGTCCAACCTGAAGGCGTCCAAGAAGACCATCCGGCAGGTCGGGCCCGCCGAGGTGAACCTACCGGCCTCTTCTCTGGCCCCGGTCCAGACGACCCTGCGGGTGGCCGTCCCGCAGGTAGCGCGCAAGCAGGTCCCCCTCACCGGCAACAGTCCGGACGAACTGGCCCGGGAACTCCTTTCCCGGCTCCGGGACGAGGGGGTCTGGCCATGAACACGGGCCCCGTGCTTTGCTACTCGGAGGAGCCCGAGCTTGCGGAGGAACTGCTGCGCTGGACCCATCATCAGAAGCTCTCCGAGGGTGCCCCGGTCGCGGCCGCGGTCCTGGGGGCTTTGCCTGCGGACCTTCCCCAGCGCTACGCGGCCGCAGGAGCGCAGGAGGTCTACCGCCTGGCCGCCGAGGCCCCGGCCTTCCCCGAAGCGGGGGTGTTGGCGGAGGCCCTGGCCATAGTGGTCCGGGAGGCGAAACCCCGTCTGGTGCTCCTCGCCTCCACCAAACGCGGGAAGCAGGTCGTCGGCCGCCTGGCCGGTCTCTTGGACTGGCCGGTGGCCACCGGCGTCAACGAGCTGAGAAGGGACGGGGAGGCCTGGGTCCTGGAACGCGAAGCCCTCAGCGGGAACGCGGTCTCCGTCGAACAGTTCCCGGGGGGGGCTGCCATCTTCGCCCTCACGACCGGGCAGGGGCCCCCCGCGGCCGCCTCCTACCCCCTTCAGATCCGCGAGGTCACCGGGGCTTTCCCTCCTTCCCGGGTGGAGCGGCGCGAGCAACGCCCCAAGGGAGGTGGGGGGGTCCACCTGGAGACCGCGGAACGCATCGTCACCGTGGGCCGCGGGCTCAAGAAGCGCGAGGACATCCCGATGGTGGAGGCCCTGGCCCGGGCGCTGAACGCGTCGGTGGGGTGCACCCGCCCCCTCGCGGCGGAGGCGGGATGGTTCAGCGACGACCACTGGATCGGGCTCACCGGCCACCGGGTGAAGCCGAAGCTCTACGTGGCGCTGGGGGTGTCGGGGGCGGTGCAACACCTGGTGGGCATGCGCGGTTCCCGGATCGTGGTGGCCGTGAACCAAGACCCCAACGCCCCCATCCTGGGCCAGGCGGACTACCGGATCACCGCCGATCTCTACAGCTTGGTCCCGGCACTCCTCCGCGCCCTCGGGGTCCCCGGGTAGGCCCGGGTTCAGAGGGTCCGCATCGCCTTCCAGAGGTCCCGGCCCAGGGTCAGGAGGGAGGCCTTCCCCCGATGGCTCTCCTTGAGCAACTGCCGGAGGTGCTCGCGGTCCGACCCGTCGATGAAGTACGCCCGGTGCAGCAGGGAGGTGAGGATCTCCGGGTAGAGGCCGTAGAGGCGGGGGTTGGCGAACGTCGTGGGATAGTCCCGGTACGTGCGCAGCTGCCGGAGCACGAAGCTCTGCTCCAGCTGCTGGGCGTACCGGGCGAGGAATGAGGACGAGGGGTCCTTGGCCCGGACGGCCTCGGCGGCCACCCGCCCGGCGATCCGGCCGGACTCCAGCGCGAAGTCCATCCCCCGGAGCGTGAAGCCCGTGTTGAGAAAGAGGCCGGCGGCCGCCCCGGCGAGCAGATAGCCCGGGCCGTAGAGCGGGGGAAGCTGGCCCAGCCCCCCCTCGGTGACGAAGCATCCACTGTACTCGAGGAGGTTGCCCCCTTCGAGGAACCGCTGGATCCAGGGATGCTGCTTGAACTCCTCCAACGCCTCTGAGAATTGGATCCCATGTTCCACCAGGGAGCGCATGTTCAGGATCATGCCCAGGGAGAGGGTGTCCCGGTTGGTGTAGAGGAAGGCCCCTCCCTCCACGCCGGCGGGGAGGCCCACGGTGGTCAGCTGGGTCCCCTCCATCCCCCGGAGCTGGAAGCGCCGCTCGATCTCGCCGGAAGGCAGACCGATCACCTGTTTCACTCCGACGCCCACCGTTCCCGGGTCGGCCTCGGGCTGCTGTCCCCCCTGACGGGATGTCCAGGCGTTGGCCCCCTCTGCGTCGATGACGACCGTGGCCCCGAGCTCATCGGTCCCGGAGCGGATCCCGATGACCCGGTCCTTCTCCTTCAGCAGGGCGTCCACCTTGGCCCCGTAGACCGGAGTGGCCCCGGCGGCCTCCGCCTTGGCCGCAAGCCACGGGTCCAGACGGCTCCGAAGGACACTGAAGGCGTTGAAGGGGGGGGCCCCGAAAGCGGCGTCAAAAAAGTCCAGGGAGGCGGCCTGGGTCGGGGTCAGGAACGAGACCACGTTCCGGGTGATGGCCCGCTCCACCGGGCAGGGCTCCTCCTTCCAGAAATCGGGGAACATCTCCCGCAGGCCGTGGGTGTACAGCAGGCCACCGGAGACCGTCTTCGTCCCCGGGCGGCTGCCCCTCTCGGCAAGGACCACCTGGGAGCCGGCCCGGGCCGCCTCGTAAGCGGCCGCGCACCCCGCAAGACCCGCCCCGATGACCAGCACATCGAACTGCTCCACGGGGGCGGCGAGGCCGGTGCCCTATTTTGGATTTGGGATGGCGGGGGGGGCTTGGGCACCCCATCCAAGGGATGATATGGCGATGCGGAATTCCCCACGGGCGTGGTGGCGCCGGACGAGGACCCCCCCGTGCTCTCCCCCCAGGAGTTCGACCGGATGATGAACGAGAAGGTGCTGCGGCGGGGGTCCCGGGAGGACCGAGCCTGCCCGAAATGTCACGGGATCGGCTTCCGGGTCATCGCCGACTCGGAGATGGTGGCCCTGTACGCCTGTCGGCTCTGCGGCCACCAAGAGGAGGAGATCCATGATCCCCGGGAGCCCGCCGAGCCCGTCTTCCGGGAGTACCGGGAGGGTCGAGGGCTGCTCGCCTCGTTTGAGGATGCCCAGGGGCCCCCCCCATGACCGGCAAGCCCGGGTCGGGGGGCCCCGCTGGGGCGAGACGGAGGGCCCGACGGCGGCGCGACGAGCCCCGTTCCCTGGTCCGGCGAGGTCGACCCGCCGGCACCTCTCGTCCTGCCCTGGACAATCTGGATGCGGCGATCCTGGCCATCCTCCAGCAGGACGGCCGGGCCTCCCTCCGGCAGGTCGCGCGGAAGCTCGGGGCGAGCGTGACCACCGTGAGCACCCGGGTCCGTCACCTGGTCCGTCTTCGGGTCCTGCAGGGGTTCGTGCCCCTGGTCAGCGTGCAGCGACTGACGGAGATCGGCCGCTCCCCCAGTTGTGTCATGCTCTTCGTGCGGCCGCGCCGCCGTCCCCCGGTGGAACTGAAGCGGGTGGCCGAGGCCGTGGCCGAGGAACCCCAGGTCTGCTACGTGTTCGAACTGGCCGGCGGTCAAGAGCTCCTGGCCTTGGCCTCCACGCCCTCCCCCGGGGCCTCCCAGGCGTTGGTCGCCTCGCTGCGCCGCCATCCTTTCATCGAGGGGGTGCGGCCGCTGGCCATCCAACGGGTCCATAAGGAGCGCCCGAACCACCCGCTGGGGGAACCCTCCCTGCCGATGCGGGCCCCCCACGCCAGCGGGCTGGCCTGAGATCTTTGGAGGGGATCTCGGATGACCCGGGGCCCTCTGCGCCCGGCCTGGGACCCGGGGCGGAACCCCTCGGTCCCCGCCGAGACATCCCCACCGAGCCTCGTGCCGTGTAAAGGCTTATCAGGGGGCCTCCCTTTGGACAAACGTCCAAGTTCTTGGACCCGAGGACGACCTTGAGCGTGGTGGCCCATCTCCCGCACCGGAGCCTATCGCTCACCGAGGAGGAAGCCGCCCAGCCTCCGTCGATGGAACTCACCGGACGTCGCCGCATGAGCCCCGCGGACCGGGGGCTTTCCCAGACGTTGTACGAGGAGTTCCATCAGGACCCCCGGTACCACGAGTACGTCCTCGGCTGCCTGAACTGCGGCGAGTGCACCACGGGCTGCCCGGCGGCCCGCTTCTACGATTTCTCCCCGCGAGAGATGCTGCAGATCGCGGCCACCGGGGATGCCACCACGCTCTGGGACGCCCTCCAGGAGAAGATCTGGTCCTGCTGCCAGTGTTACACTTGCAACATGCGCTGCCGCTTCGGGAACGACATCGCCGGCATCATCAGCGTCATGCGAGAGCTCTCGGTACGGCATGGGTTGGAGGCCACCCGCAAGACCCTCGCCCCGTTCGGGCGGTCCTTGACGCTCCTCATGACGGTGGGCACCCAGGTCTCCGCCGATATGATCCAACCGGACTTCTTTAGGGACTGGGGGCCGTTCGCCACGGGGTCTGACCAGGTCTGGGGGGTCTCTCCCGAGGTGATGCGCAAGGCGATCCCCCTCGACGTACTGCAGACCACCCGCTCCTCCTGGGAGGTCTCTGTCCAGACCTCCCTCGAGCTCTTCCGGATCTACGAGGAGACCGGTGTCCTGGACATGCTCCGGGGGCTCGACCCGGACCTTACCGAGATGCTGGTCGACATCATCGAGGAGCGCCGGGAGGAGTTCCGGGAGGCCCGGGAGAAGTACCGGGACGAGCTCATCACCATGAAGGGGCCGGTGGCCAGCTTCGAGGGCTAGGAGGGACGGCCATGCTCAACGCCGCAGAGATCAAGAAGGTCCTTGAGGAACGGACGCAACGGCAACGCGGGACCGGCAAGAAGGTGACCGACGTCCGGGAGGAGATGCTCCGGCTGGAGGAGAAGGGAGAGCTCCTCATCCACCGGATCCGTCCGGAGAACCGGCCCGTGCAGATGCAGACCCTCTTCGGCTGGAATAAGAAGATCCCCACGGACCGGCTCTGGCACCACAAATCGTGCGGCCAGTGCGGGAACATCCCCGGGTATCCCTCTTCCCTCCTCTGGGTCATGAACCAGACTGGCCGACGTTATCTCAACGAGCCGCACCAGACCTCCTGCACCGCATGGAACTACCACGGCACGGCCACCTCGAACCCCGTGGCGCTGGCGGCGGTGGCCGCGAGGAACTTCCACCGCGCCTATGAGACGGACCACTTCCCTTTGGTCCACTGCGGGACCAGTTTCGGGGACTACAAGGAGATGCGGAAGCTCCTTGTGGAGAACGCGGAGGTGCGCCACAAGGTCCGCGAGGTGCTCCGCGGGATGGGGCGGGACCTGGTGCTACCCGAGGAGATCGTCCATTACTCGGAGTGGGTCCAGGCCATGGCCCCGGAGATCGTGGCCCGACGCCGCTTCGACGTGAGCGCGGTGGTGGCCACGGTGCACGAGCCCTGTCATTACTACAAGATGGTCCCCGAGGATGCGGTCTACGACGAGGCGGTCTATGGCGGGCAGCGCCCAGCGGTCCCTACCGGGATCCTCCTGAGCCTGGGGGCCCGGGTGGCCGACTACTCCACCTGGTACGACTGCTGCGGGTTCGGCTTCAGGCACATCCTGAGCGAACGAGAGTTCAGCCGGTCCTTCGCCAACCTGCGGAAGATCCGCCCCATGGTCGAGGAAGCCCACGCCGACGTGGCCATCACCAGCGACACAGGATGCGTCACCACCCTGGACAAGAGCCAGTGGATCGGGAAGGCCCACGGACAGTCCTACCTGCTTCCGGTGCTCGCCGACGTCCAGTTCGCCGCGCTCGCCATGGGGGCCCATCCGTACAAGATCGCCCAAGTGCACTGGCACGCCTCCCCGGTGGACCATCTCCTGGAGAAGATGGGGATCGACTGGCGAAGCGCCAAGAACGAGTTCATGGAGTACCTCAAGGCGCTCAAGAACGGGACCGCCCCCGAACTCCTGCACGCCCCCCGGGCGGAGATCGAGCAGTACTTTGCCATCAACAAGGGACAGGTCCTTCCCGTGGAGGAGCCGAGCGTAGCTTCGGCCTCCGTCTCCCCCGGTAACGGGAGGGTCTCTTCGTGAACCCGGTGCTCGTGGTCGGCGGGGGCCCTGCCGGGCTCAGCGCGGCTGCCGAGCTCGCGTCCCTGGGGGCCGAGGCACTGCTGGTGGAGAAGGAGGGCTACTTGGGCGGGAACCCCAAGCGCTGGCACTACTCGCTCCTCGCCCCCGACCTCAAGCCCGCGGAGGAAGTGCTGGGGGACCTCCTCGGGAAAGTGGAGGGGAATCCCCGGGTGGAGGTCCGATTGGGGACCTCCGTCACCGCGGTGGACCCCGCCCCTCCCGGGTTCCGCGTCACCCTCCAGGGGGGGAAGGGACCGGAGGGACGGGAGGTCTCGGCCGTGATCCTCGCCACCGGCTTTGACCACTTCGATTCCCGCCGAAAGTTCGAGTACGGTTACGGGCGCTATCCCGACGTCCTGGACTTCAAGGAGCTCGAGGGGATGATCCACGACGACAAGGTCCTTCGACCCTCCGACGGGAAGCCCCCGAAACGGATCGCCTGGGTCCTCTGCGTGGGCTCCCGCGACCTCCAGGTCGGAAACCCGTGGTGCTGCCGGATGGGGTGCGTGGTCAGCATCAAGCAGGCCGTGGAGATCCGGCAGAAGCATCCGGAGATGGAGGCCTTCGTCTACTACATGGACATCCGCACCTACGGGCTCTGGGAGGACCTCTACTGGAAGTCCATGCAGCAGTACGGGGTGAAGTTCATCCGTGGCCGGATCGGCCAGATAACCCTGGCCGAGGGGGGGAAACGGCTGCTCGCCACCGGGGAGGACACCCTGCTGAGCCGCCCCACCGAGGTCCCCTTCGACATGGTCGTCCTGGCGAGCGGGATGGAACCCGGACAGGGGACCAAAAGGATGGCCGAGCTCTTCCACCTTCCCGTGGGGCCGGAGGGCTTCATCACCCCGAAGATCTCCGACATCAACCCGGTGGACTCCGGTGTCCCGGGCCTTTACCTTGCCGGGGCGGCCACCGGGCCGAAGGCGATCCCCGATTCCGTGACGGAGGGGATGGGGGCTGCCCTCCGGGCGTACCAACATGCTCGCCGTTGAGGAGGAAGCCTCCATCGCGCCCGATGGCGTGGACCCCCGTAGGGTCACCCGGGCCTTCCAGCAGTGGGTGCTTCCCGCAGGCAAGGGCGCCTTGGACCAGTTGGAGGTCCGGGTGGAGGAACGGTTCAAGGCGGTCTCTGCTCTCCCGGATACCTCCCCTACGGACCTCCCGGGCTCTTGGGAGCCCTGGCTGGCCGGGGTGCTCTCGGCCCGGCCCTACCAATCCGCCTTGCTTCGGGAGACCCGTTGGGTCGAGGTCGGGAGGACCCTCCAAGAGGCGCGGGCCGGGCGCCACGGGGCCCGGGACCTGCCGGAGCTTTCCACCCGTCTCCGGGGGGCGCCCCCCGGGGTTTGCCTCGATGCGATGGCGGACCTCCTCCACTCGGCCGCCCCGGATCGGATCCCCCTGCTCCCTCGCTGGGTCTTCAACCCGACCCAGGGGACCGGGGTCCTGAACGAATTTGCCCGCTCCCCGCCCCGGTCCTACGAGGAAGCCCAGGCCTGGACGGGCGCGATCCGACTCCAGCTGAGCGCCCTGGGATTCCCGTCCCGGACCTTCGCGGCGGTCGACCTTCTCTTCTCGCTGACCTACGCCGGACGGATCGCCCACGCGGCCTCGGAGACCTTCCAGGGGGGAGGGATCGAGACGCTGCTTCCCGGCAACCTGGGACTGGCGACGCTCCTCCTCGGCATCCGGGGCCGGAGGTCTGATGCCCATCGTTGAACCCTCCCTGGTGGAGGTCCAACGGACCGAGCAGCTCGAGCTGGACGGGATCGACGTCTCGGGCGATTGGAACACCTTCCTGCGTTCTCGGGTCCATACCGACCTGGACCTCAAGGTCCTCGAGTGGGTCCGCTCCCAACCCCAGGGGGAGACCATCTCCCGATGCTGGCAATGCGGGACCTGTACGGCCGGCTGCTGCATGCACACCGATTTCGGGCTTGAGGAGTTCAACCCCCGGTATTTCATCTACCTCGCCCAGATCGGGTATGAGGCCGAGCTCCGGAAGTACGCGGAGACCATCTGGCGCTGTGTGTCCTGCAACAAGTGCGTGGAACGGTGCCCCAAGGGCGTCAAGGTGGAGGAGGTGGTGCACAGCATCGGTAGCTATCTTGAGGTCACGGGGATGGCGAAGGAAAGCCCCGCGGACCGCTTCGACCGCGCGTACACGGAAAATCTCCTCCGGCGCGGGGTCCTCGACGAGGCGGCTCTCTTCCAAACGTACGAACGGCTGGAAGGCCGCAAGACCCCCGGCCGGGAGCTCTTCCGCCTGGGCTTATCGATGCTCCTGAGCGGGCGGCTCCACACCGGCCCCTTCGCCCATCGGACCCGGGGATGGGGAAAGATGCGACCCGTGCTCACTCGTCTCATGACCGAGGATCTGCGTCGTCGGCGGGAGACCGCGCGAGGTCCCCCGCCCGGGAGCGGACCGTGAACGTCTCCCGGGGCCGACCGGACGAGGTGCCGGCCTACTATCCCGGCTGCTCCCTGGACGGCCTGGGCAAGGCCTACGAGGTCTCCTGCCAGTGGGTGCTCCGACGACTGGAGCTCTCCATGGACCGGATCGTGGATTACAACTGCTGCGGGGCCACCGAGGTGAAGAACCTCAGTCAGGACGTCTCCGTGGTCCTCCCAGCCCGGAACCTGGCCCTGGCCCGGGGGATGGGCCGTCATCAGGTCGTTGCCGCCTGCAACGGATGCGTCTACTCGTTGACCCGGGCGAACGATGCCGTCTCCGAGGAGGCTACCCGGGGCCGGATCAACGAACATTTGAGCGCTGGGGGTAGCCCCGCCTATGACGGGGAAGCCTCGGTCCAGCATGTCCTCGAGTTCATCCACAACCGCGCCGGGCCGGACCGGGTCCGCGCCCGGGTCCGACGCCCCCTGGCCGGGCTCACGGTCGCCCCGTACTACGGCTGCCTCTACAGTCGGCCCAAACGATACACCGGGGTCGGCCTCACCCCAGGGACCGACGACCCGGAGCATCCGGCGTTCCTGGATGCCTTGTTGAGGGCCTGCGGAGCCACGGTGCTATCGGACTACAGTGCGAAGACCATCTGCTGCGGAGGGGGCCACGCTCTGAGCGACCTCGACGTCTCGGTGGCCTTCAGCGCGTCCGTGATGAACGAGGCGAAACGGGCCGGCGCCGATCTGGTGGCCACCATCTGCCCGCTCGGGCAGATCAACATCGAGAACAACCTGGACCGGATCCGCCAGACCTACGGACCGGAGGCGATCCTTCCCGTGGCGTACTTCACCCAGCTCATGGCGGTGGCCCTGGGGGCGAGCCTCCGAGAGGCGAGGTTGAAGGACAACTTCTCGCGCCCCGACCTGTTCTTAAAGGGGAAGGGGTTCCCCTGAAGGGGAGACGATCATGACCATCCTCGGAGGCTGCGAGTTCCCGGACGGGTTGCTCTATTTCGTGGAGCGCACCCAGATGACCTGGGTCCAGGTGGAGGGGGATACCGTCCGGGTGGGGCTCACGGACCCGGCCCAGACCCGGGCCGGGAAGATCCTGCACGTCCGCATCAAGGCGGCGGGGACCTCCCGGGAACGGGGCAAGCCCCTCGCCACCGTGGAGAGCGGGAAATGGGCCGGGCCGGTGATGTCCCCGCTCTCGGGGGTGGTGAGCGAAGCCAACCCCGAGGTGGAGAAGGACCCGGGCCTCCTGAACACCGACCCGTACGGGAAGGGGTGGATCGCCCGACTGAAGTTCTCCCAGCCGGCCGAGGTGAATGACCTCCTTCGGGGAGAGGCCGCCCTGGCCAAGTTCCGGGAGATCCTGGAGCGGGACAAGATCCACTGCGTCCGCTGCCAGGGATGAGAGCACCGATGCCCGAGGCGACCCCCGCTCCTCCGGACCCGGAAGGGAAGAAGATCCTCATGATCATGACCTCGGGGCCGGAAGACCCGGACAAGACGTACGCTCCGTTCTACACGGCCGCCCTGATGGCGGCCATGGAGATCGACACCACCATGTACTTCCTCATGCACGCTCCGGAGCTCTTGCGCAAGGGCGCCGCGGAGAAGGTCCCGTTGAAGAAGGGCGGGAACCTCAAGATGTTCATCGATATGGCCCGGGAGAACGGGGTGAAGTTCCTCGCCTGCGCCGAGAGTTGCCGGGACCTCTGCGAGATCTCCGAGGGGGACCTCCTGGAGGGGGTACAACTCGTCGGCTCCGCCACCTTGGCCGATCTGGCCCTGGACGCGGACTCCGTCATCTCCTTCTGATCGCGGGAGAGCCCTTCGAGACCCATGGGAGATTGGCGCTGGCTCGACCTGGGGCCGGTCGACGGGCCGACCATGGTGAACCTCTTCGTGGCCCTCGCTCCCTCGATAGGCTCGCTCGCCTCTCCCCCTACCGCGGTGGTGCTCTACCCCCGCGCGCCCTTCGCGAACGTGGGGTTCCATCAGGAGGCCGAGCGAGAGATCGACCTGGGCCACTGCCGGGAAAAAGGCATCCCGGTGGTCCGACGGGTGGTGGGAGGGGGCGCCATCCTGGACGGGCCCTGGGAACAGGATTACATGCTCCTCGTCCCCGCCGGGGCTCCCGGGACCCAGGGAGGGGTGGAGTCCTTCTACGAACGCTACCTCCGACCGGTGCGCTCGACGCTCCAGCGGTTAGGACTCACCGCGGAGCGCGCCGGGGTGAACGACCTCGCGATCCGGGGGCGCAAGATCAGCGCCAACGGAGCTCTCCTGTTGGACGGCTGCTGGGTGCTCGTCGGGGATATCCTCCTCGACCTGGACCTGCCGGCCATGAGCCGGGCCCTCCGGGTCCCCGATGAGAAGTTCCGGGGAAAGCTCTCCGAGGGGATGGAGGAGTGGTTGACCAGCCTCCGGAAGGAGACCGGTCAGGTCCCCTCCCGGGAACTCGTGTGCCGGCTTCTCCAGGAGGAACTGGAGCGGCACCTGGGGAGCCCTCTGGTCTCCGGGACCCTGTCCGGGGAGGAACAGGATCGGCTCGACCGGCTCCTGCGGGAACGCTCGGAGGACGCCTGGACCTTCCAGAAGGACGCCTCGCACCCGGGGTTCCGCGGCGAGAGCGCGGAGGGTGCCCGGTCGGTGAAGATCGCCCATGGGGTCTCCCTGCGCCGGGTCGACCGCAAGGCCGGGAAGCTTCTCCGGATCACCCTTCTCTCCCGGGAGGGCCGGATCGAGGAGGTGGAGATCTCCGGCGACTTCTTCACCCAGCCATTCACCGGTCATCTGGGAGAGCTGGAGCAGGCCCTCCAAGGGGCCCCGCTGGAGGCCGCCGCGCTCGACACCGTGGTTTCCCAGTGGGAACACAACTACCAGGTGCGATTCATCGGGATCTCCCGGGCAGATCTGGTTTCCACAATCGTGGAAGCCGGCCCCGGGTCCGCTCCCCCCGGCCCCTCCTAGGCCCCTCCCCAAGACCGGACCTTCTGCCGGAGGTCTTCCCAGGTCCCGTGGCTCGCGAGCAACGGCGCCTCGGGACCTGCCGGTCCGATCCGGTAGGCGGACTCGATCTCGTTGCCGTTGGCCAGGACAAAGTACTCTGTCCTCCCGGGGCCCTCCACGACCAGGCAGAAGCGCCCCCCGGCCACCCGAACGGCCCGCTGGACCGCGGAGGGAGCCCGCGGGAGGGCCGGGAGGTGGACCCAGGAGGGGTCCCGGTGCCGGGGGAGGACTTCGGTAAGGAATCGCTCCTCCTCTGTCCGTTCAGGGTCCCCGGGGGTAAGCCTCCACGGGCCAAAGTCCTCGAAGCTCGATCGGAGCTTTTCCGAAAGCTCCCGGGGGGAGGGAGGGTGCGAAAGCTCATGGTCGAGCCCGGTCAACGCCTCGCCCATCGCCTTCTGTACGAAATCCCGGAAGTCCCGGGATGGACAACGAAGGATGGCGGCCATGGCCTCCACGTCCGCGGTCCCGAGCAACCCTCCCACGAGGAGGTGGGCCCCCTCCCAGGTCCCTCCGGCGTTGCCCGAAAGCTTGCGACCGGCGACCACCAGGTCGCTCGGAGGGCGGAGCTGGGCCGAAAGCCCGAGCCGTTCGAGCAGGGCCAGGGGAGCCGCCAGCGCGGTCGCAAAGTCCCCCGGCCCCCCGCTCAGGCCCGATCCCGGCTCCGCCCGGTAGATCAGTTGGTAGAAGACCTGGCTGGGGTCCAGGAAGGTGGTGCCGCCCCCGGTGACCCGACGGATCAGCGGGAGACCCCTCCGCCTCAGTTCGCCGTCCTCGATCTCCTCCGAAGAGACCTGATGGAACCCGATGGAGACGTATGGGCGGTCCGGCCGGCAGAGGATGAGGGTCTCGGGCGCCTCCCGCCGCGCCACGGCGACCGCGACGCTCTCCGCGAAGGCTTGCGCCCGAAAGGGTTCGCACGACCCCAGGTCCAAGAGCCGCCCGGGGGGCCGAGCCCCGGGCAAGGCGAGACCCGCGGACGAGGGGGCTCCCTTCACACCTCTGGCGAACCACCTTCCGCCCGGGGGCGGCTCGCGGTCCCAATGAGGGGCGCCTTCGGGAGGAGGCGATAGAACCAGGCGTCCTCCAAAGGACACGCCCCCAGCGCCGACGGGTCCCGGTACCACGCCTCGTTCACCTCGGTCACCGTCCCATCGAGAGGGTTGGAGAAGTGCCCGACCCACTTCTCCGACTCCAGGCTGATCAGAGGCTCCCCCTGCCGATGGAAGGTCCCGGGACTCGGCCCGCGGAAGCGGGTGACCCGACCCACCTGGGCCCGGACCTCCTTCGTCAGGCCCACGGTCACCCCTCCGTCAGGCCCTTGACGGACCCAGAGACCCCCCGGAAGCGAGACCGGCTCGGAGGAGGGGCCGGGAACGTCCGTCGGGCAAGAATTCTCCCTCCCGCTACCGGCGCTCGGGGACCCGGACCGGGGGTCCGCCCCTTCCCCTTGGGCCGCGTCCCCTGGCGACCTGAGGGAAGAGGGTTCGCGTCCGCCGGGGTCGAGACGCACCCGCGGGCTGCCGTGGGTCCCCGAGGCCACCAGGCCCGGAGAACGGCCCCTCGGGGCCGGTCGCTTGGGGCCCCGTCGCTGCGCTCGCGAAGCTCGCCCGGTACCTCTCTCCCAACGGCTTCCCCCCCCCGGGGGGAAATCGGGGGACTCCAGGGTTACCGGTCCCGGGGTACGGATCCGGTGGGAGGCCTCAGATGAAGAGGGTGAGGGCATCCGGGCGGGAGGCCAACTCCAGGTACGTGCTGGCCCCGATGATGTCGTCCACCTCACCCACCAGGTTCTCCTTGGTGAGGCCGAACATGTCCATCGTGGGGGAGCAGGCGTGGATCCGGACCCCCGCCGCCTTGGCCTGCTGCATGAACTGCTCGATGGAGGGGAACTTCGCCGACACCTTCTGCTGAAGGGGGGCCGGGAAGACGTCCATGGCATGCTTGCGGCCCTCCGCCGTCAAAAGCTGCATCCCCCAGAAGGTGAAGTAGATGTGGGCGTCCATCCCCAGGGCCCGGGCCGTGGTGGCCAGGATAAGCGAGGGATAGGCCATGTCTGCCCCTCCTTTGGAGACCACCAGGATGAGGGAGCGCTTCCCCTGCTTGGCGGCCTGTTCGACGGTCTCGTTGGTCCTCGAGGCTCCGGTCACTGCGGTCATGTTTCGGTTCTCCGTTGCTCACTTGTGTTCCAAGACGAATCGGTAGGTTCCGCTGTTCTCCTCGCTCGCCAGCAGCGGGTTCCCCGTCCGCTTGGCGAACGCCGCGAAGTCCGAAGGAGCGGCCGGGTCGTCGGCCAAGACCTCCAGGACCTCCCCGCGGCCGAGGGTCTCCAACAGCTGGCTCGCTTTGAGGATGGGCATGGGGCAAAAGAGCCCTCGAGCGTCCAGGTTGGCCTTAGGGGCAGGATGGGTCATCGTCTTCTCCGTGGGCGTGCCATGCTACGGCGGCCCAGTATTTACGACTTGTCACTCGTCCAATTTTCCGGAGGCGAGCCCGCCTCCGTCGAATCGGAGGGATCGTCGCCGGGGGAGGGTCCACCGAGCGGGAAGTCCTTACGTCCGAGAAGCGCCGACTTGGGAAGGGTCAGGATGTGGCGGAAGGCCGGGAATAGCGCCCGGCCGAACCGCTGGACATACTCGGGATTCTCCTCCGGAAAGGCGACCTCTCCCAGGGCGAGGTATTCCTCGTCCTCCCGGAGCAGGATCCCGGCGGCATGGAAGATCGGACCGGGAAGGATCCCCTGGACCCCTGGGAACTCGAGCGCCTCCGGGGGGCGATAGATCACGTAGACCAGCCGGACCGCGGGAGGAGGACCTCGGGATGGCCCCGACCCGTGCATGGGCAAGGGTACGAAAGGGGCGTCCCGGCCTCCCTGCGTCATGGGAATTGGATCACCTTCGGGCTTGCGAAGAGCTGGTGGACGAGCTCCGCCTCCGAGACCACCCGGGCGTCCACCCCCGGGGGGACGAGCAATCCCCGACCTCGGTGGTCCTCCTCGAGCAGGACGAACCCCCCCAGGCCGGGGGAGGCCCCTTCCACCTCGTAGCTGGCATTCCCCAGCAGCACCTCCAGGAGCCGGGCACCCCGCTCAGCGGCCAGCGCGCGCAGGGCCTCGAGGACCCCCCGATCTTCCCGGGAGAGGCGGGACTGACGGACCACGAGCCAAGGGGAGGGGGAGGGTTCGTGGGTCATAGAGGGACCACCCGGTCAGCGGACACCAGGGCCTCCGCCACACTCCGGTCATCGGCGGGGACCCAGGGGAGGGACGAGGTGAGGCGTGCCGGTCCGAGGTCACGGAGCTTCAGCGAGGCCTGATGCACCAGCGCCGGGCTCTCGGGGGTGACGATCTCCACGAGGAGCCGTTCCAGAGGGGGGCCCAAGAGGTAGGGTTCCTGGCCCTGGACGAGGGCCCGAACCCCTTCCCCCGTGAACAGGCAACGAACGGGCACTCCCAGGGCCGTGGTCATGGCCATGATCCGGATCGCTTCCGTCAGGTGGGCCGAGGTGTAAGGAGGGTGACGGACCCAGAGGACGAGGCCCGGCACGATCATCCCTCCTGGGCAAAGGTCAGGAAGCGATCGGCCGACAGGAGCAGTTCGGAGAGGTCCTCCAAGGTCCCGTTCCGCACGTGGGAAGTGAGCTTGTCCTCAGAGAGCCCCCGGGCGCGTGCGCAGGTGGAACAGTTGATCCGCTGGACCTCCGAGGGAAGCTCGGCCATGCGGCGGACCACGGAGTCCGGGTTCGCCTCCGCCAAAGCCCGACTGGTATTGTAGACACCGTCCCCGAGGAAGAAGAGGCTGACCCGATGACCCTCCCGCACCGCCGCCTCGGCCAGGCGCGCGGCCGACTCCGGACCCCGGTGCTGGAAGGGGGACAGGAACACGAGGATCCCCAGCTCTCCCATCCGGGCCCCTCAAGCTCTCGGGGCGAGCCGCCACCCCGACCGCGTGCAGACATAGAGAGTCCCCTGGACCTCCACCAAGCCGCCGAGGTCGACCGTGCTGGCATAGAAGAGGCGGTTGAGGACCGCCAGGTGCTCGGGGTTGGTGGGCGCCTCGCCCCCCTCGGCCATCTCGGCCTCGAAGGGATCTCCGTGCGCCTTGAGGATGCGAACGCCGGGCCGGGCCCCCGGAGCGATGGCCATGCCCTTACCCCCCGGGCGCCGAGGGCGCGGCGGCGCCGGCCGGAGGCGCAGAAGGGCGGGCCGCCGAGGAAAGCCGGTCCAGCAAAAGCCGCACCCGACGGGCCAAAAGGTCCCCGGCCGGGCTCTGGTACTCCTCGAGACGGCCGTCGTCCGCCAGCGCCGGCACCCCGGTAGCGAGCGGAAGGCTGCCGAGATAGGGGACCCCCATCGCCTGGGAGTACTCGTTCCCTCGCGAGGGCCCGAAGACCTGGACCTCCTCCCCATGAGGGCAAACCAGGTACGCCATGTTCTCGATGAGTCCCAGGATCGGGGCGCGGAACGTCCGGGCCATCTGCGCCGCCTTTGCCACCACTTCCGCGGAGAGGCCGGTGGGGGCGGTGACAAGGACGACCCCGTCGGGGGAGAGCGATTGGAAGACCGTCATGGGCGCGTCGCTCGTCCCCGGAGGGAGGTCGACCAAGAGGTAGTCCAACGATGGCCATCGGGTGTCCTTGTACAGCCCCCGGATCGCGCTGTTCACCATGGGGCCCCTCCAGAGCAACGGCACCTTGCTCGCCGCGGTCACCGAAGCCATGGACATGACGTAGATGCCACCCCGGGTCCGCAGGGGCTCGATGGAGAGCCCGTCCGCAGTGAGCTTGGGGACCTCGCTCAGTCCGAGCACCCGGGCAATGGACGGGCCGGTGACATCGGCGTCGAGGACCCCCACCTCGAACCCTTCCCGCCGGAACGCCGCGGCCAGAAGGGCCGTCACGAAGGTCTTCCCGACCCCTCCCTTCCCGGAGATCACGGCCAGCACCGCCCGGACACGGCTACGGTCCAGCGGTCCGATCGAGAAGGCCGAGTCTCCCACCGGTGCCGGGGCCGAAGGGAGGACGCGAAGCCTGTCCCCGAGAGGGTCGGACGGACCCATATTTCTAGGGACGGAGGCCCGCGCTATAAGGCCGGTCCCTCCGGTGAGGGGGGCGCCTGCGCGCGGGGGGCGCCGGCCGTCCGGTACGGAGAGGCGGGCATCCCTTTCGTGACCCCGACGAAGCGCCGCCGGGACGGGGGGTGGCGACCGGGCGGGCCCTTCCCCCATCCGGAAGGGTCACACCGGCGGTCTGGGATCACCGACACCGGAGACAGGCCGGCAGGGTGAGGGCTTAAGTGGCCCCGCCCGTGTGCCCATTAGGCCCCGGAGCCGGGCCGAAGGGGACAGAAGATGACCGACGTGCGGTTCGAGTGCCGGTCGGTGGGGTTCGAGTGCGAGTGGGCGCTCCGCGCCCCCTCCTCCGAGGAGATCTTGCGCCGGATGCGCGACCACGTGCGCTGCGCCCATAGCCTGCCGGACCTCTCCCACGATCTGGAAGCCCGGGTCAGCTCGGCGGTCCACCCCGCTTGAGGGAGGACTCCGTGGCGGGCCGGGTTCCTCTGTCCGATCGGCTCGGCGCGGACTCCTTCCAGACCGACAAGACCCCCCATCTCACTCTACAAGACCCCCGGATCTGCCTGGGGTGCGAGGCCAAGCCCTGCATTCGGGTCTGCCCGGCCGAGGTCTACCACTGGGAGACGGACCATCTACGGATCAACTACGAGAACTGCCTGGAGCTGGGCGCCTGCCGAGTGGCCTGCTCCCAGCTTGGGAAAGGTGCCCTCCGCTGGGCCTTTCCTCCGGCCTCCCGCGGTGTCCAATTCCGTTTCGGTTGAACCGGGTCCTGCGGGGATGGGGGGCCCCGCAGAAATTGGACAAATGTCGAAAGGGTTTTCATCCCCCCCGGGTTGCGGCTCCCTGGCAAGGGATCGCGCGTCTTCCGCCGCGGGGGGCGCGCGGGCCTTGAGGATGAACATGCCCACCTACGTTCTGACCAGCAAGTGTAAGGGCTGTATGGAATGCGTCCGGATCTGCCCGAGCGACATCATGCACATCGACCCGGAGCAGGGGCGGGCGTACAACATCGAGCCCCCCATGTGCTGGGAGTGCTTTGCCTGCGTGAAGGCCTGTCCCGAGGCCGCCATCGAGGTCCGGGGCTACGCGGACTTTGCCCCGCTGCACCATCGTGTTGTCCCCACCCGCACCGCGGACCACATCGAGTGGAATATCGTGATGCGCAGCGGGGCCACGAAGCAGTTCGTGTTCCCCATCCGGACCACCCCCTGGGGCTCCATCCGTCCCCCGCAGGAGAGCCCACCCCCCTCCCCGGAGGCCCTTCGCTCGGAGCTCCTATCCTTCGAGCCGGACTATCTCGCCGTGGAGTCCCTCCCCACCCTCCCGCGACCCCCCGCCGGGGGGGCCTGAGCCATGGAGGACGGGCGACCGGGCCAGACCCGACGGGTCGACTGCGACCTCCTGATCGTGGGGGGAGGGTTCGCGGGCTGCGGGGCGGCCTACGAGGCCCGGTACTGGGGCCGGGACCTCAAGGTGGTGGTCGCGGAAAAGGCCGCCATCGAACGGAGCGGGGCCGTGGCGCAGGGTCTCTCCGCGATCAACTGCTACATGGGGATGCGCTGGGACGAGAACAAGCCGGAGGACTTCGTCCGCTACGTGCGCAACGACCTTATGGGACTCTCGCGCGAGGACTTGGTCTACGATGTGGCGCGTCACGTGGATTCCACCGTCCACATGTTCGAGGAGTGGGGCCTGCCCATCTTCACCGACCCGCAGACCGGGCGCTACGTCAGGGAAGGGCGATGGCAGGTGATGATCCACGGGGAGTCCTACAAACCGCTCATCGCGGAGGCGACCCGGAAGGCGGCCAGCGAGGTGCACGAGAGGATCATGGTGACCCATCTCCTCCCGGACGCCCGGAACCCCAAGCGGGTCGCCGGCGCCGTCGGGATCAACGTCCGCGATGGCTCCTTCTGGGTCTTCCGAGCGAAGGCGGTCATCGTGGCGGCGGCCGGGGCCTCCCACATCTACCGCCCTCGCTCCGCCGGGGAGGGGGCCGGGCGGACCTGGTATCCCCCGTGGGCCACGGGGTCGGCCTACGCCCTGCTCATCCAGATGGGGGCGGAGATGACCCAGATGGAGAACCGGTTGGTGGTCACCCGGTTCAAGGATGGCTACGGCCCCGTCGGGGCCTGGTTCCTGCTCCTCAAGGCGGTAGCGACGAACGCTGCCGGGGAGCATTTCGAGTCCACCCGCCTCCCCGAGCTCCGGGAACGGGTGGGGAAGTACGCCGATGCCAAACCCATGCCCACCTGCCTCCGGAACCACCTCATGCTCCAGGAGATCAACGCCGGGAACGGGCCGATCTTGCTGCACACCGAGAGGGTCCTGGACACCCCGGAGAAGGTCTCCATCGGTTGGGAGGACTTCCTCAACATGACCATCGGCCAGGCGGTCACGTGGGCCTCCCAGGGGATCGAACCCACGGAGACGCCCTCCGAGCTCATCCTCTCGGAGCCGTACGTGATGGGATCCCACGCGGTCTGTGCCGGGGCCTGGACCAGTGGACCGGCCGACGTGGCCCCCGGCGCCTACCAGTGGAAGTACAACCGGATGACCACGGTGGAGGGGCTCTTCGGCGCCGGGGACACGGTGGGAGGGTCCGCGCACAAGTTCTCCAGTGGGTCCTATACGGAGGGGAGGCTGGCCGCCAAGGCGGCGGTGGCCTACATCCAAGACCACCCGGAGCAACCCTTGGTCTCGGAGGGAGCCGTGGAGGACCTGCGTCAACGGCTTTTCTCCCCCCTGGACCGATACCAGTCCCGGCGCGGGGGGGTCACGGCCGGGACCGTGAGCCCGGACCTCCTCTACCCGGACCAGGGCCTCTACCGGCTGGAAAAGATCATGGATGAGTACGGGGGCGGGGTCAGCGCGAACTACATCACCAACGCGCACCTGTTGGAGCGAGGGCTCCACCACCTCGCCATGCTCCGGACGGACCTGGGGGAGGTGGCGGCCAAGGACCTCCACCAGCTTCAACGGAGCTGGGAGCTCCAACACCGCCTGTGGACAGCCGAGGCGGTCCTGCGGCACACCCTGTTCCGCCAAGAGACCCGCTGGCCCGGGTATTACTATCGATCGGACTTCCCCAAGGTGGACGACGAGAAGTGGCACTGCTTCGTCAACTCGGTCTACGAGCCGGCGTCCGGCGAATGGAAGGTGTTCAGCCGCCCTTACCAGGCCCTGTTCTGAGCCGGGGCCGATCCCCCCGCGCTTCCCCGTTGGCCGGGCTGGCCCGGGCCCCACCGGGGGTCCCGGCCCCCGCGCCAGCGCCCTCGCGAGAGGCTCGGACGCCCGCTCCCATCCGCCCTGTGAAGAAGGCCGGGGCGCGCCAGCCGGGGGAGCCTCGGACCGGTGGCTCCCGGTCGCCGGACCTCCTCCAGGAGGTGATGCAGGACCCCCTCGCCCTCGAGGGACGACCGGTCTCCTTCCTTCTGGACTTCCTGGCCCAGGTGGACCGGGCGCTCCGCCGCCACCCGCCCCCCCTCGTCGCCCGGATCCCTTCCGACCGCCCGGTCCAGGTCGTAGGGGACCTCCACGGGGACTATGTCGCGCTGTCCCGGGCGCTCCGGTATGCCCGGCAGCGCCACCCCCCCCACCGGCTCGTGGCGCTGGGGGACTACATCGATCGGGGCACCCGGAGCCAGCCGGATCCTCCTTCCCTCCCCGGTGGCTCCCTGTGGGTCAGCGCCTGCCTCTTGGCCTGGACCTCCAGGGAGCCCGGGGAGGTCGTGGCGCTCCAGGGGAACCACGAGAGCGCCCGCCAGATCCCGGTGCCGGGGCCTTCGTTCCTTCGGGAGATCCGCCGGACGGTCGGGAGAGGGGACTCCCTTACGGTCTACCAGCGGTTCATGGACCTGCTCGAACGTCTCCCCTGGGCCGCCCGCACCTCCCATGGGGTCTTCCTGGCACACGGGGGCATCCCGCCCCCGGGCCGGGGGGACTGGACCCAGTGGAAACGGCAGGACCTGGTACTGCTGGAAGGACTGGTCTGGAGCGACCCGGAGGTGGACTACCAGGACCGGGGAGCGGGGTTTCCGTACACCCGGAAGGAGTTTGATGCCTCGCTTCGGGAACTGGGGTGCGATTTCATGATCAAGGGCCACGCCCCGGACCACTCCGGGCGCTACCTCTTCGGGGACCGGCTCCTGACGCTCCACTCGTCCGACCTCTTCCAGACGTTCGGCCGGGGCGGGGTCCTCATGGCCGAGATCCCGGCGGACCCCTGGAAGGCCCGGGCAGGCCCGCTCGTGGTCCGGGACCTGAGGGAACTCCCCTGAACCCGGGTCGGCTCCCGGGGGATCCCGAACAGGGGGCCGCCCGATCGCCCGCGCCGACCGGGGGTGGCGGTCCCCGGAAGGGCTTTCTGCGGTCGCCGGGCGCAGAGACCTCGGCACCCGGCCCGGAGAACCCCCCCGGGGGGGTCCGCCCTCAACCCGGTGAGCCAGGAACGACCAGGGCCGGGGTGAGCATCGGAAGCGGGTCCCCCTCCACCGTCCTGACCCGGTCCGGAAGGCTCGCCGGTTCCCGCCCGGGCAACCACCGACGCGAGGGGTCCCGGGCCAGCAGGTAGACCTTGGAATCCGGCGCCTCATCGACCAGAGGGTAGCCCAGCAGTCCCGCCAGACGGTGCGCGAAGCTTCCCACCTCCTCGTGCGTGGGCACGTGGTCCCGGGTGAGCCGCTGGCGGGACCTCCCCATGTAGACATACCCCTTCGGCTCGATGAAGTCCGGGTTCGCCAACCGGTCCAGGCGGGCATACTCCTCCTCCCAGCCTAGGTTCCAGCCCTTCACCAGGGTGTGGCGGATGACCCGGCGGGTCTTGAGGTCCCGCAGGAGCCTCAGGCTCTCCGTCAACCGGTCCCAGGCGTCTTCTTGCGCCGGGAGGGTGAGGCGCTGGAAGACCTCCCGGTTGGGAGCCGTCACGGAGCAGTACAACTGGGTGGGCAGAGGGTCCAACTGCCGGAGGGCGTCCGGGTTCGTGCCGTTCGTCACCAGGAAGGTGGTGATGCCCCGTTCGTGGCAGAGGGCCAGGAACTCGTTGAGCTTCGGGTAGAGCGTGGGCTCCCCGGTGAGGGAGATGGCCACGTGCCTCGGGACCTGGGACTCGCGGAACCGCTCGGGGTCCACCCGGTCGTTCCCCCCGAACCCGCTGAGCAGGCGACGCTGCGCCTCCAAGGAGCGGGACAGGACCGTGGCCGGTTCGTCGAACTCCTCCAGCGTCTCCTCGTGCTCCCAGCCCTGGTAACGCCAGCAGAACCGGCAGTGGAGGTTGCAGGCATCGATCGACGGGCTCATCTGCATGCACCGGTGGCTTTCGATGCCGTAGAAGCGTCCCTTGTAGCAGTGCCGCCCTTCGGTCAAGGCCTTGGCCGTCCAGTAGCAGACCTTCACGGCCGAGTGCTTCCCCGTCAGCTGGTAGCCCTGGTCTTCCAAGAGGGCCGGGGCCAGGTCCTGGTCTCCCACGGCCGGGCCCAACCGGCGGGTGCCATATAGCCTTCCCCGCCCGGCACCGGCCTGGAGGATCGAGGCGCCCCCGAATGGGTCCCGGCGACATGAAAGGTTCAATAGGGTAGTGGCTCCCTTATCACCCTCTACGAAGGACATCTCCTTGGCTCCCACGTCGGAACTCATCCTGGAGACCTCCGATCTAGGGTATTCCTACCACCCGGGCAAATTCGCCTTCCGGCACCTCAACCTGACCCTCCGCCGGGGGGAGGTCCTGGGCCTCCTCGGGCGCAACGGGGCCGGCAAGACCACGTGCGTACGGGTGCTCACCACCCTGCTCCCCCCCACCGAGGGAAAGGCCCGGGTCCTGGGGTACGACCTGACCCGGGGGGGCCGCGCCCTCAGGGCCCGCATGGGCGTCGTGCTCCAGGCCGAGTCGTTGGACTACGTCACCGTGGAACGGAACCTCACCCTGTACGCCCTGCTCTGGGGGGTGGACCGGGAGACGGCCCAGAGCCGCGCCGAGGAGATGCTCACCCTCTTCGAGCTCGAGGACTCCCGGAAGCGCAAGCCTTGGGCCCTTTCCGGCGGGCAGCGACGGAGGTTCCAGGTGGCCCGGGAGCTCATGCACGACATGGAACTGCTCTTCCTGGACGAGCCCACGGCGGGCCTGGATGCCGTGGCCCGGCAGCGGATCCTCGCGTACCTGAGGAAGCGCGCCCAGCAGGGGCTCGCGATCATCTTCACCACCCACATCCTTCACGAGGCCGACCTCCTCTGCGACCGGATCGCGGTGATGGAACAAGGGACGGTGATCACTGAGGGCACCCCCGAGGGCCTCAAGCAACGGCACGGAGGGGCCCGGCAGGTGACGGTGGAGTTCACCGGGCCGCTGGGAACGGACGCCCCGGGCCTGATGGAGCTGCTTCACCGCGGCGCGGAGTCCCTCACCCTCCTGGAGGAGGCGCCCGACCAGGTGAGCTTCACCGCCCGGAACCCGGAGGCCATGGTCGCGCAGATCTCCATGTGGGCCCAGAGCCGGGGGCGCCCCCTCGCCCGGCTCTCGGTACGGGAGGTCACCCTCGAGGAGGCCTTCCTCGGGGTGGTCCAGAAGAGCTCCGGGGGGAAAGCGGTCTCGTGAGGCTTCCCCCCTTCGCCCGTCTGGTCCTGCGGAACTTCGTTTCCAACCTGGACCCGGTCTCCATCGCGGTCCGCTTCGGACAACCGGCGTTCGTGGTGGTGGTCCTGGGCATCATGTTCACTCCCCTCATCTCCTCTTCGGACGCCACCACGGGCGGGAACTACATGGCCTTCCTCGTGCCCGGGATGGTGGCGTTCCAGATGGTCTTAGGCGGAGTGGTCGCCGGCAACCTCTTCTGGCTCGATCGCCGCTGGGCCATGGTCGAGCAGATCTTCTCCGGCCCCTTCCTCCGCAGCGAGTACCTGGCCGGCCTGGTGGTGACCACCCTCATCTTCTCCCTCGCCGGCGCCGGCATCATGCTTTTGGTCGCCCTCCCCTTCGTGGGACTGCCCGCGCTCTCCCTGGAGGGCACCCTGGTGGTCCTAGCCACCATCGCGCTAGGGAGCGTCTTCTTCTCCGGGCTGCTCATCGCCGTGGGGAGCCGGTTGCGTTCCGCCAACCAGTACTTCACCGTCCAGGCCGTCCTGCAATACTTCGTCGTCTTCCTCTCCACCGTGTACTATCCGGTGACCTCCAAGACCCCCCGGGCCCTGGCCATCCTCGTCTACGGGAACCCGCTGACCTACGCCGTCAACGCCGTGCGCGACGCCTTCGTGGGGAACCTGGGGACGCCGGACCTCGTTGCCTTGGGGGTCCTGGCGGTCCTGGCGCTGGCGATCTTCGCCCTGGCCGCCCTGGGCTTCCGGCACCTGGACCCCGGCCCCGTCCAGTAAGCTTCGCTCGAGGGATCAGGCCCCGTGGCGGGCCAAGGCCTTCTTCAGCTCCGCCATGGCCGCATCGGCCAACGACTCCGCCTCCCGGGACCCCTTCGCCTCGGCGAAGACCCGGTAGAGCGGTTCGGTCCCTGAGGGACGGATGAGGTACCAACCGGCCGGGGTCGTGACCTTCACGCCGTCCAGGGTGAGCACCTGGGTGTCACCCCCCGCCGCGTGGAGGAGCTCCTCGGTGATCTCCCGGATCACCACGTCGCGCAGCGCCAGCGGACAGGGCATCTTCCGCTTCACCAGCACGTACGGCGGCAGCTCGGAAAGGACCTCGGAGAGGGGACGCCCCTCCCGCGCCAGAAGCTCCAACACCTTGGCCAGGGTCATCGCTCCGTCCCGGGCCAGTTGATGGGCCGGGAAGAGGCAACCCCCGTTCTCCTCCCCCCCGAAGATCGCGTGGGACTCGGCCATGGCCCGGGAGACGACCGGCGACCCGACCCGGGTATACCGGACCTTCCCCCCCCAGGGTCGGATCACTTCCTCCACGGCCAGGGACGAGGTCACCGGGGTCACCACCAGGCCGCCGCCGGCGGAACGCACGGCCTCCCGGGCCAGGAGCGCCAGCATCCGTTCTCCGGGGACGTAGCGCCCCTGCTCGTCCACGAAGATGGCCCGGTCCGCGTCCCCGTCGTGGGCCACACCGAAATCGGCGCCCACGGCAGGCACCGTCCGCACCAGGTCCACCAGGTTCGCCTCGGTGGGCTCGGAGAGGTGCCCCGGGAAGGTCCCATCGACGTTCCCGTTCAAGGTGGTGTAGCGGACGGAAAGGCGGTTAAGCAGCGGGGGGCTCGTCACCGCTGAGGCCCCGTTCCCGCAGTCCAGCACCACCCGGAACTTCCGGGCCGCGATCCGTCCCCGGTCCACCTGGCCGAGGATCCCGTTCACGTACCGGGGACCCGCCTCCGGATCGGGGCGGAGGGTACCGACCCGGTCGAACGGCACCCGGGGAAAGGCGCCCTCGGCGACGGCCCGCTCGATCGCCCGTTCGGCTTCCGGCGGGATCTCCAGCCCATCTCCCGCGATCCCCTTGATCCCGTTGAACTCCGGAGGGTTGTGGGAAGCGGTCACCACCAGGGCGTAGCGGGCCCCGAGCCGGGGCACGCTGTACTGGAAGGCCGGGGTCGGGAGGATCCCGAGCTCCAAGACCTCCACCCCCGAGGCCGACAAGGCCCCCGCGGCCACCCTGCCGAACGCCGGGCTCGAGGTCCTCCCGTCGGTCCCTACCACCGCCGGCCCCGGGGTGCCCAGGACCTGGGCGAACGCCCCGGCGACCTCGGCGACCGCCCGGGCCGTGAGCCCTTCCCCCACGATCTCCCGTATCCCATTCGTCCCGAACCGAACGGCCACGAACGGCGGAACGGAGGCGGGCTCATTACCTTTCGTCGGGCGTCGGACCGGTTCCTCCCCACAAACCCCTTCTCCCGCGGTGCCCTCTCTCCTCTGTGTCCCTACCGGTGGAGCCGAGGTTCCTCTGTGACGAGATGCTGGGGCGCCTGGCCCGCTATCTCCGCTTCCTGGGGTACGACGTAGAGTACCGCCAGGGGGTCCGGGACGAAGAATTGGTCCGCCGGTCCCGGGAGGACGACCGGCTCCTCTTGACCCGCGACCGCACCCTCGCGCAACGCACCCGACGCGCCGTCCTGTTGAGGAGCTTGGCCGTGGAAGGCCAACTGAGGGAACTGAGCCGAGAGGTCCCGGACCTCGACCGGGGAGTGCGGTTCCTCCGCTGCTCGCTGTGCAATGGCCCCCTTTACGAGGCCGACCGGTCCACTCCCCGACCCCCCCGGGGGGTCCCGGAGGACCGATGGGGCGGCCCGGACCCGGTCTACATCTGCCGGTCCTGCGGGCAGGCGTACTGGGAGGGCAGCCACACCCGGGAGATCCGACTGACCCTGGCCCGGGCCTTCGGACACGAGGTCTCCCCCGGGGAGGGCGGGTCCTCGTGAGGACCCCCGCCCCAAGCCTTTGCTGGGTCGAGCTTTCCGGGGAGAACCCCAGGCTCGCGCGGGAGGAACTACGGTCCGTCCTCCGGAGCCTTGGGGAAGGGGCCTTGGCCCCTGAGCCGTTCCCCGAGCCCTTCGTGCCCGTCTCCGGAACGAGCGAAACCACCCAAAGAGAGCTCGCCCGGCGTCTCGCCCACGCCCGGGCCCTCTACCGCCCTCTGGGAGAGGGAGGACCGGCCGACATCGCTCGCCTGCTCGGGCGGGAGGGCTCCCAGGGGGCGACGGCCCGGCTCCGGGTAGCCCGGGACGAGGAGGGGAACCGGCGGGAGGCGTGCCTTAGGGCCTGGGGAGACGCCTATCGGACCGGAGGTGGCCGCATCGACCTGACCGAGCCCGAACGGGTCTTCCGCGTGGTCCCGGGGACGCAGGGACCGGCGAGCTATCTTTTGCTCGAGCAGGTGGAGGTCGTGGACCGTACGGGGTTCCACGCCCGACGCCCATCCCAACAGACCTTCCGCCAGCCCGTGACCTTGTCTCCCCGGTTGGCCCGAACCCTGGTGAACCTGTCCGAATCCCCGCTGGGAGGCACCGTGCTCGACCCGTTCTGCGGGACCGGGGCCATCCCCCGGGAGGCACGGCTCCTGGGTCACCCTGTGGTCGTTTCCGACCGGAGCGCGAAGATGCTCCGGGGGACCCTCCAAAACCTGGCCGCGGCCGGGATCTCCCCGGAGACCGCTTGGGTGGCCGACGTCTCGGAGCTCCCGGGCCTCCTGGAGGGCCTCCCTCGCGTCTCGGCCCTGGTCACCGATCCCCCGTACGGACGGGCCTCCTCCACGGGAGGCGAGGGCTTAACGGAACTGCTCGCCCGTCTTTATGCCGTGCTCCCGGCAGTCGTGGGAGCGGAGGGGACGGGTGTCCTGCTCCTCCCCCACCCGGACCCCGGTCTCCCGCCACCGACCGGATGGCGGGGGGAGGCCCTGGGCCTGGCGGAGCGCGTCCACGGGAGCCTCAGCCGATACGTCTACCGCTTAACGGGGCCCGACCATGCCTCCCGGGAGGGGACCCGGGCCGCTGCTGACGGCGAGCCCCCTCTAACCTAGGCGGAAGTGACCGGACCGGCCGGACCGACCACGAGGGTCTGGGGTCCTCCGCTGGAGAGACCCAGGACCCCCTGACAGAGCTCGTTCGCGGTGATCCCCACGTAGAGCATGGACGGTTCCGGATCGAAGACCGTGAGCACCAGGGCGAGGCGGGAACCCGCTCCCCCGGTGGCCGGGACGCTCAGATAGGCGGCCCCGGGGAGAGAGAAGGCCGCCGTGCCGGACCTCGCGAAGGACGTCCCGTTCGCCAGCTGGAGGGACCAGGTGAGGTTCCGGGTATAGTTGGCCAGGGCGCTCCCCCGTAATTGGACAAGATTGTTGGAGGCGTCCTTCACGTATACCGTCAGGTTCGTGGAGAGGGTGAAACCGTGTCCCACCACGTCCCGGTTCACCAGGTCGAACGAGATCCGGACGGTGGTGTTGTTCCCGGCGGAGGGCGCGCCCGGGAGGACCTGGGCGTTCTGGAAGGCGAAACTCCCGCTCGGGGTGGAGAGCGGGACCAAGACGAAGCCGGTCACCAAGATCCCGGCCGCCAGGAGCCCCACCAGCTGCCGGGAGGGCTTGAGCCCGCTGATGTCGTTGAGGGGGGGAGGGTGGCGGACCCCCAGGAAGAGGATGAGGAGCGCGAAGATCCACCAGCCCGGATAGAAGAGCCCCGCCACCAACAGGAGGCCCACGGCCGCCAGGGAGACGTAGAAGGAGCGGGTCCCGAGCAGGGCCCGGAAGACGTGTCCGCCGTCCAACTGCCCGGCGGGCAGGAGGTTCATGGCCGTCACCAAAAGGCCGACCCAACCGGCGATGGCCAGCGGGTTCAGGTTCACGGCGACCGGGAAGAACAGGCTGAGCCCCTGGTAGATGAGGGAGGTCCCGATGACCAGGTCACCGTAAGGGACCCCCAGGAAGACCGGGCCGCAGTTGTTGAGCGGCAAGGTGGCCGAGGAATGGGAGAGGAACAACCCCAAGAGGGTGATCGGCACCGCGAGGGCGAACCCGGCCAGGGGCCCGGCCGCCCCGATCTCCATGAGCGTCTTGCGGTCCGGGATCGGTTCCCGCAGCGAGATGAAGGCCCCGAACGTCCCGAAGATGACGAAGGGAGGGGGCATGGGGATGAAGAAGGGAAGGGAGGCGTCCACCTTCCGCCGACGGGCCACCAGATAGTGCGCGAGCTCGTGGAAGCCCAGGATGGCCATCAGGGGGACCGCGAAGAACACGCCCCCGTACAGGAAGGAGCCCAGCGTCAGCCCCGAACCGCCGACATAGGCGGTCCACAGGAAGGCCCCCGCGAAGACCGTGCTCACCAGGGTGACCGCGAGGAGGATGAGGTTCGTGAGCCCCTGCCACGGACGGTTGGTGGGCCGGCGGACCACCTCCAGCAGGTACTCCCCGTCCTGGAAGCGGATCTGCCCGATGTAGTTCTCGGCCCAGAGCTCCTGGCGGAGGGTGTCGAACTTCCCCTCCAGGGTGGCCCGGTCCACCTGCACCAGGAAGAGCACGGAGCGGGGGCTCACCCGGGTCTCGTAGACCGGGAAGCTGCGGGTGACGATGGACCGGATCTTGTCCAGCTCCCCCGAGGAGGTGCCGGGCGGGACCACCTGCATTGCCCCCTCCCTCCTCCCATCAGGGGCTGGGGTGGCCGGCCTGGCCCTTCAGGCGCTTCGCCCGCTCCTTCGCGGTGAAGCCCGTCGTCCGCTCCAGAAACCGGTTATAGCGTTGGATGGTCTCGCTCTGGACCTCGGGCGGGACGGTCGGGTCCATGACCGTCCGGACCTCCAACCCCTTCCCCCGGACCGCCACAGAGAGGTCCTTGAGGGCCCCGAAGGTGGCATGCATCCCGTCCGGCTCGGCCCGGGCCGACCCGAACGACTCGGTGAGCAACGCCTGAAGGGCCGCGGGGGTCAGCGTCGGAAGGGCCTTCCGACTTACCGGATAGACGGTCACGGTTCGGGGGGGGAGGGACGGGGGGTACGATTTGACCCTTTCCGCCGGGGCGAGCGGGCTGGGGCCGGGGAGCCCGACTCCAAGGCGGGGTCCCTTCCCAGGGCGCGATAGTGTATCCCGGCCGCCCGCAGCCTCCCCTCGTCCACGCTCCGGCGGGCGTCCACGACCAGCCGGGCCCCGAGGCGGGTCCAGAGCGCGGAGGGGGCGTCCCGGTATTCGGGCCAGTCCACCTGCAGCACCGCCGCCTCGGCGGAGGAGAGGGCCTCGGCCAGGTCCTGGCAGAACGTGACGGAGTTCCCGCCCCGTTGCGCGAGGATGGTCGGGAGCTCCCGCCGGAAGTTCTCATTGGCCACCGGGTCCTGCAGGCGCACCCGCGCCCCCCGCTTCAACAGCTCTCCCAGGATCGGATAGGCCCGGGAGTCCCGCACGTCGTCCGTCCCGGCCTTGAAGGCAAGGCCGAGGAGCGCCACCGTCCGCCCGGCGAGCAACCCCAGCGATTCCTCCAAGAGGTCCACCACGTGCCGGGCCTGACGGGCGTTCACCTCGAGCGTGCCCGCCACCAACAGGAGCCGCTGGCCCCGGTCCCGGGCGAAGGCCTGGAGCCCCTGGAGGTCCTTGGTGAAGCAGCTTCCCCCGAAACCCGGACCGGCGCGGAGAAAGTGGGGACCGATCCGGGGGTCGAGCCCCACCGCCTGCATCACCCGATAGATGTCCGCGCCCGAGCGCTCGGCCAGCGACGCGAGCTCGTTCGCGAAGGAGACCTTCAACGCCAGCAGGGCGTTGGAGGCGTACTTGACCAGCGACGCTTCCTCGCAGGTCACGAGCACCCGCTCCCCGGGGAATCCCCGGTACGCCGAGACCACCATTCGCGCCACGGCGGGGTCGTCCGCGCCCACGACGATCCGGGAGGGGGCTAGCGCATCCGCCAGGAGGCTCCCCTCGGCGAGGAACTCGGGGTTCACCGCGACCGGCACGGTCCCGGGAGCGCGGCCGGCAGCCGATTCGAGCCGGGCGGCCAGCCGCGCGGCGGTCCCCGGAGGGGCGGTGCTCTTCACCACGAAGGTCCGGGGGAAGGACACCTCTCGGAGCCCGGTGCCCAAGCGCGAGGCCTCTTCCTCCAGGAGGGTGGTGTCCACGCTCCCGTCCGGGCGGCTAGGGGTCGGCAAGCAGAGGAAGGTGACCCGGGCGTGGGCCAATAGCTCCCCTCGGTCCGTGGTCACGTTAAGACGGCCGGAACGGAGCGCCCCCCGCAGGGCCTCCGGTAACCCCTCCTCCACGAACCAGGGCCGACCCTCTTTGAGGGCCTTGGCCCGCTCGGGATCCGCCTCGAACCCCCACACCCTCCTTCCCCGCTGAGCGAAGGCTACTGCCGTGGCCAGGCCCACGTGGCCCAGTCCGACGATCCCCAGGGCCTCCTCTTCCCGGCCCTGCCCCGGAGGGTCGGGGGGGAGAATCCGACGGGGGCGAACGCTGCGGCCCCCTCTCATCCGGTCCCTCCCAAGCGCTCCCGGAACTCCGGGATGGTGAGCGTGAGGCCCCGGGGGAGAGGGATCCGCGGCTCCCACCCCAACCAGGAGCGGGCCCGGCGGATGTCCGGGCGCCGACGCTCGGGATCGTCGGTGGCCCGTACGATGTGACGGATCTCCGAGCGCCCCCCCGTGAGCCTCGCGATGAGCCGGGCCAGTTCCGTAACGGTCCGCTCGCCCCGGGGGTTCCCCAGGTTCACCGGTCCGGGTAGCCGTCCTTCGGGCGCGTCCGCCATCCGGCGCAATCCCTCCACCAGATCGGAGACGTAGCAGAAGGACCGGGACTGGTCTCCCCGGCCCTGGACGGTCAACGGCTCCCCCCGGAGCCCTTGGACGATGAAGTTGGAGACCACCCGGCCATCGTCCAGGGCCATCCGGGGCCCATAGGTGTTGAAGATCCGGGCGATGCGGACGTCCACCCCCTCCGCCTTCGCGAACGCCACCGAGAGGGCCTCGGCGAACCGCTTCCCCTCGTCGTAGCAGGACCGGGGCCCGATGGGATTGACGTGCCCCCAGTACGTCTCGGGCTGGGGGTGGACCTCCGGGTCCCCGTAGACCTCGGAGGTGGAGGCCAGGACGACGCGCGCGCCCCCGCGCATCGCCTGCTGGAGGACCGAAAAGGTCCCCGCGGAGTTCACCCTCAAGGTCCCTACCGGGTCGGCCTGGTAACGGGGGGGGCTTGCGGGGGACGCGAGGTGATAGATCACCCCGGTCCTCGGCAGGGGCCCGGGGGAGGCCAGGTCCCTCCGGAGCAGGTGGAACCTCCGCTGGGTCCGGGCAAAGGTGAGGTTCCGCGGGGAGCCCGTACTGAAATTGTCGAGCCCCCAGACCTCGTACCCGTCCGCGAGCAGACGGTCCACCAGGTGGGAGCCGAGGAACCCCCCGGCCCCGGTGACCAGCGCGGTCTTCATCCCCCCACCCTTCCCTTCAGCCAGTCCCGAAGCCGGGGACCGAGCTCCGGGTCCTCCAGCGCGAACTCCACGTTCGTCCTGAGCCAAAGCTCCCGGTCCCCGATGTCGTAGCGGTGGCCCGAGAAGGCGGCCGCGTAGACCGGTTCCCGGAGCGAGAGCACCCGGAGGGCGTCGGTGAGCTGGACCTCGCCGTGATGACCGGGCGGGGTCTCCCGGATGGCCGCAAAGATCCCCGGGCTCAACAGGTAGGCCCCCGTGATCCCCAGGTTCCCCGGGGCCTCCGTCGGCCTCGGCTTCTCCACCAACGTGCGCACCTCCCAGAGACCCGGGGAGCGTTCCGGGCCGGCCACGATCCCGTAATCGGAGACCTTCTCCGGGACCACCGGCTCCACTGCGATCACACTTCCCTGCGACCCGAGGCTTCGCCAACGGTCCAGCAACTGGCGGAGCAGCGGGGGGTCGCAGACGTTGATGGTGTCTCCCAGAAGGACCCCGAAGGTCTCTCCCCCCACATGCCGCTCCGCGCAGAGGAGGGCGTCCGCCAGCCCCCGGGGGCTCCTCTGTCGGACGAAGTGCAACGTGGTCCGGTCGCTGAGAGACTCCAGTTCCCGCATCCCGGGAAGGTCGGCGAAGGCCGCGAGTTCCGGGTTGAGGTCGAAGTGGTCCTCCAACGCCCGCTTGGACCGCCCTGTCACGATGGTGAGGTCGTCCCCTCCCGAGGCCACCGCCTCCTCCACCACGTACTGGATCACCGGCTTGTCCAGCACCGGGAGCATCTCCTTGGGCATGCTCTTGGTGGCGGGGAGGAAGCGGCTCCCGAGGCCGGCGGCCGGGATCACCACCTTCACCGAGAGCCCCCTGATCCTCGGTCCGGGCGTGTTCGGGAGGGAAGGAAACGGGGAGGCATGGCGGCTCTGTGGAGGTTCAGGCTCAAACCGTCTCCATCTCGAAGAGCACCCGGTGGCCGCGCAGGGTCTCGGTGAGCCGGTCCGCCAGGGCCATCATCTCGTCCAGCGTCGCGGACCCGTTCCAATCGTACCGGAAGTCGTAGTTGCCCTGGGTAGGCCGGAACCCCAGCGCCTGGAGGCGACCGGCCACCACCGAAGGGGGGCTACCCTCACTGGAGAAAGTGATCCTGAGGTAGCTCTCCACCGTCTCCCCCGGGAGGCCTACCTTCGGCGGGGGAATAACCCTTACGAGGCCCCCTCCCTCGGCAGGACCCGGAACGGCGGCAGCGAGCCCGACCGGGCCGCCAGACGGGGGACGAACGCCCCGTGGACCCCCTCGGCGATGTACCCTTCCCGGGTGAGGGCCCCCCGGGTGAGATAGCCCAGGCCCCCCCCGGGCCGGCGACCGACCCGCCCCCGGGCCCCCAGTCCCCCCAGGGTGGCCTCCAGGGTGGGACCCCCGGCCACCTCTCGGTCGACCCGCTCGGGGAGGAGGTAACCGCCCGAGGTCGCCGCCAACGTCCGGCCAAAGCGGTCGACCACCACCACCGCGTGGACGTCCAGGGTTCCCTTGGGGCCCGGGACCGGGACGAGCGTGGCCTCCACCCCGATGCCGTAGTCACCCTCCCCAAGCGCCCCCCGCGCCCTCCGAGATGCGCCCTCGAAGCCGGCCCTGAGCCCCCAGGGTTGGGGATTGCCCTCCCCGGTGTTGACGGACCGCACGGAAAGGTTTAGGCCGGGAAAGACGCGCAGCAACCCCTCCCGCACGCCGTTGCGTTTGACCGGGTTGGTGGACCCGACCCCGACCTTAAGCGGAGTGCGACGGTGTCCCCCGGGGTCCACGACCCCGTCCCGGATCCGGGTGGAGGAGACCGGGAGGAGGTCTTCGCCCAGGACGGGGGCCACTTCCACCAGCGTGACGGGGGGAAGGCCCCTCCGGCGGCGAAGGCGGTTCGCCTCGACCCCGACCGGGAGCGTTTCCGGGCTCGCCACCAGCATCCGGGTCCGCCCCTCCAGGAGGGCCCCCCAACGGTCCGTGAGAGGGATCAGCTGGAACCGGCGATGGGGGAACGCCCGTCCGAGGTGCTCCCGGAGACGCCTTTCCCGTTCGGCGAAGGGCTCCACCTGGGAGGCCTTCCGGCTCTCCCGGCGGAGGAAGCCGTCGGTGGTGATCCCGATCCCCACCTCCTCCCCGAGGGAGAACGCAGCGGAGAGAAGGGCCTGGTGCCCGATGTGCAGGTGGTCGAACGTCCCGCCCAGCACCGCCCGGGGCACACGACGAACCATCCTGCCATCCTTAGGCTACAGATGGCTCTCAAAGGTCAGTAGGACGATGAGCAGGATGGCAATGGCGTAGAACGCCCAGACCCAGAGCCGCCGGCTCCTCTGGCTAGCCTGGTATCGGGCCTGGCACTCGGGACTGCACGTCACGTCCTCGGGAGGGATGGAGACCCCGCAGACCTTGCAATGCTTGTGTGCGGGTATCGCTTGCATCCGGACCTTCGGGTCCCCCACGGGACCGTTCCTCAGAGGCCGGGGAGGGTAAAGGGTTTCGCGGACCCCGGGGGACGCGGGCCGCCGCGGGGCGACCCGTCCCAGCAGCCGGCCCCTCCCCGGGACCGACCCGGGGCGCCCTCCTCTCCGGTGCCCCCGGGACGGGGCGCGGCGAGACTCCCCTCGGGAAGGGTCCTCCCCCTGCCGTCCACCCTGACCCCCGTCTCCGGCCCGCGGCGGCGGCCTGGCAGAGGTTCCGGGTTAGCGGGAAGACGCGGTGCCCTTACCCTTTCCGGGGGTCCCCGGCGTCCGGCCGGGGCCCGTCCAGCCCCCGGCGGAGCTCCCGGCGCTCTTCCGAAAGACCGGAGAGCTGTGTGGTGAGGTTCAGCCAAAGCCGGCCCTGGCTCTGGAGGTTCGCCTCCAGCCGGTCGAGGACCTCGCGGGTACGGACGTTCAGGTCGGTCTCCACCCGGTGGAGCTCCTGCCAGAGCTCCTCCCGGAGGTGACCCATCTCCTCCGGCCCCTCCCGGTGCCGGTTCTTCCGCTCCATCTCCGCCAACCGGACCCAGGTCCGCCGGAGCAGCGGGAGCATCTTGGTGGTCAGCGCCCGGAACTTCCCGTCCAGCGCCTCCAGGTCTCCACGCAGGCTGTTCTGGAACTCCACCGTGGCCTCCGTGCGTTCCCGGAGCTCGCCTAAGGACTCGGCCAGCAGCTGCCGGTAACGGACCCGCTCCTCCTGGAGGGCGGCCCGGAGCTCCTCCTCCAGGTCCGGGGGGTTGGAGGGGGGGGTCACCGCCCCCGGCAACAGACGGGAAAGCTCCTCCCGGACCATCTCCCGGACCGCCGGCCGCAGATTCGGGTCCGCGGCGTCGGCCGTTTGGTCCGGGGGACGTCGGGATAGCGCCTCCGCGATCCGCGCCTCCATCGCTTCCGGGGAGAGCCAGAGGGCCGCCTCCGCCCGGAGCTCCCGACGGAACGCCTCCCACTCCTCGGCCAGGCGCTCCAGCGCCAGGAGGCGGTCCACGATCCGCGCGTCCTCGTCCGTCCCGGGGCTCCCCTCCGCCATCTCCCTGGCCCCCGGCCCCGGGGTACCGGTCTCCGCGACGGTCCCGGGATGCGTGGCGGAGGTCCTGGACTGGGAGGGCGGGACGGAAGAGGCCGTGGCCGTGGGCGTGGCAGAGGAAACCCGGGAGGAGGGGGTCGGCATGGCCTGGGTGGGCTGCGGCGGGCGAGGGACCTCCGTCCCGGGGGGGCTCGGAAGAACTCCGGGGGCGGGCCCGGCCTCAGGGGAAAGGTAGGCGGCCGCCCGGGCCGCGGTCTCCACGTCCTGGCGGCCCTTCCGCCCCGTGGGGCCCTCCAGGGCGCGGGAGACCGCCTCCATGGCCTCCCCGATCCGGGCCACTTGACGGCGACGGACCCGCCCGCCCTCCCCCTCCGGCGTTGCCGGTAGGTCCAGGACCCGGGGAAGCTCGACCCGGTCCATGGCCTGGGCCAGGGCCCCGGCGCGTTCCTGATGGCGCTGAGGGTCCATCCACCAGGCCACCGGTGGAGAAGCGGAGGGCGGGTCCTTTGCCGCGAGGGCCTCGGGAGCCGTGAGATCGAGAAGATGCACGGGGGCGGCGGACCAGAGCTCCACCCGACGACGGTGCCGGTCCCCCCCGGTCTCGTTCCGGGGGATCCTCAGGAGGGCCAGGGTGAGGGGGAAGGTCTCGGCGAACTCCTCGAGGCGGACCCGCTGGACGGGGAGGAAATAGGGGAAGACCATCAGCCCGGAGAGCAGCACCAGGCTCGACGGGACCCGTTCGAGGAGGTCCCAGAGGGCGGAGACCGCGTCGGGGAATGCTTCGGAGACCAGGGCCACCAGCGGACGGGCCGGGTCGAAGCCCCGGTAGGTGAAGGCCGTCGATAGCCGTCCGACCCACTCGGGGGAGGCCCCTCGGAGGCCCGTCTCCGGGCGGCGAGGGTTCCCCATGGAGAGGTACCAGCGCTTCAACTGCCCCCCCAACGGCTCGTGGGCGGCCAGCGTCCGCGTCTCCAGGACCAGGGTCTTCATCCCGAGCCGGGGACGGTCCTCGGTGGAGAGGAACATCCTCCCGAGGCAGAGGTACCGGCCGTGGACCGCCGGGTAGAGGAACATCCCGGGGTAGAAGGCGAGCTTGCCGGTGGGGTCCGGGTCCCAGTAGTCATGGGTGTCGGTCAGGTTGATGGCGAGGTTCCCCACCCGCCGTACCGGTTCGAGGACCTCCTTGCGGGACGGGAACTCGCTGGGGAGCGTGGTGTACCCCGGGCTCTCGGCCTCGTTGTCCACCTGCCGGCACCAGACCACGGCCACCAGGCCCCGCTCGCGGGTCCCCGACCCCGCGGGGAGCCCGGGGGAGGTGGGCCCGGCCGCCGTGGGCGAGCTCGTCATGGGCCCGGGAGCTCCCCGCGGCCTCGGAGGACCTTCTCGCAGATCCGGGCCAGGGGCAAGGTGGTGTTGACCATCACCGGGATCCCCGCCGTGGGGCCCTGGTTCAGGTCCACCTCCGCCTGGGCGTCGCCGTAGAGGAGCGGGCGCCCCTCCCCGGTCGAGATGGCCGAGGAGACCAGGAACACGTCCTCCCCCACGTTCAGGCCGCTACCCTCCTGGGCCGCGAGGATGCTCCCCAGCCGGCTCCCGTCCTGCTCCGTCAGGAACCTCCGGGTGTCGAAGTGGGAAAGGTAGCCGCGGTGGGTCAGCACCTGCTCCACCTCCAGGTAGAAATCCTTCAAGAGGTCGGCCTTGGAGATGGCGACGACCACCGGGATCCCCCGTTGCCGGGCGTACCGGAACACCCCCCGGGCCAGGTTCACCTGTTGAGCGCTGTCCCGCAGCGAGCCCGGCTGCGGGGTCAACAGGAGGATGAGCCCATCGGCATCGGACGTGAACCGGCCCATCAGCGTGAGCCCCCGGCGCCACAGCTCCTGGCGCTCCGGCTTCCAGGAATCGAACCGGGGGATCACCCGGCAGCGCTCTACCGAGACCTCCTCCCGGGCCGCGCTGAGCCAGAGCCGGTCGTAGGTGAAGTAGTCGGAGATGATCCCGCCGGCCTCGTCCACGGTCTGCAGGACCATGGGCCGGGCGCCGGTGAGATTCCCGGGCATCCCGTAGCGGAACCGCAGCCGCATGTCCACGAACTGGTTGTACTTCGTCGGGAGAGGATACTTGGTGAGCACCCCCTGCTCCTCCCTGCCGGCCGCCAGCTCGATGAAGAGCCGGTGGGGGTCTTCCATGGGACGGTTCACGTAGAGGCGGGTGGTGGACTCCAGTTCGGAGCCCGGGTGCGTGGGGTCCGTCTCGTAGGTGGTCTCCTCCATGACCACCTCCTCCCCCACGTCGCCGAAGAGCGGGAGCGGGCTGGCCGGACGGGACGGGACGAAGACCAAGGGCAGGTTGAGCCCGAAGTGACCGGAGAGATAGCGAAAGTAGGTGGTCTTCCCCGAAGCCGGGATCCCCACCACGGCGATCTTCGCGTTCGACGGAGGAGCGGCGGGAGGGGGGGACGGGCCGACGGAAAGGGCGCTGCGGGACGGCCGCGTCGGGCCCTTCAGGGTGCCCGGGGCCTTCGTCGTCCGGCGGGTCCGGGAAGGGGAGGGGCTCGGCATGGTTCTCGAAGTCCCCACCATGGAGGTCTCCTTAACGGCTCGGGCCCCTCAGCGCATCTCGGCGAGCGCGATCTCCACGAAGTCGAAGAAGGCCTCCAGGGTCGGGTCCCGGGGGCTGTTCCTCAACCGGGCGTCCTGGAGCTCCCCGAAGATGGTCTCCACCAGGGCCTCGTGCTGGGCCGCACCCCCCCCGGAGACCCCAGCGTAGGTCCTCCGGAGCTCCAGGATCTGGTCGAAGAGCTCCTCCAGGCGCTTGCGGTTCTCCGGCCCGAGGGCCCGGGCCCGGGTCTCGGCCGCGTCGAAGAAGGCGACCAGGTCCTCGGTCTCCCGGTCCTGGGTCAGCTTGGCCTGCAGGAGCGCCACTCTCCGGAGGATCTGCGTGCGCTCCGGACCGGACAGGATCTCCGCCTCCCCCCAGGCCTGGGCGAGATGGCGGGCCGCCTCCTCGGCCTTGCCCTGGGCGAAGGCCACCCGGGCCTGCCAATAGAACCGGGTGACCGGCGCGATGAGCCCGCCCTTCTGGTAGAGCAGGGTCTCCGCCCGGGCGTAGTCCTTCTCCAGGAAGGCCTGCGCCACCTGGCCCAGAGGTCCATAGCGTTCCTCCAGGTTGAGCACCCCCTGGGAGGCCTGCGCATCGAGAACGTCCACCTCGAGGGGGAGACCCGGGTGCGGGGGGCGGACGAGGGGGGGGACGCCCGGGCCCCCGACGGCCATGGGCGAGCTTCGCCGCGCATCCCGGAGCCCCCGGGCCGCCGAGGCCGCCGCCTGGGCCACGTCGTCCGGATGCAACTCCTCCAGGTTCCGCTGGTCCTCGAACGGGACGTCGAGGAAGGCGGTGATCATCCGGGAGAAGAGCTCCTCGCTGGTGATCACCTCTTGGTAGAGCACGGTGCACGGGAGGCCCAGGGACTGCGCGCGTTGGGCATAGGCCTGGGCGAACTGGGCCATCCGCTGGCTGTCCACCCCCTTGTCCTTCTCCGTCCCACTCCCGATGCCGATGATCTGGAGGGCCACACGGCTCCGGGGGTTCAGCAAGTAGCCCAGCACGTCCTGGCGGGGCCCAGGGACGGCCTTCCCGGGGTCCGGGGTTGCTTCCGAAGAGGAAGGACCGCCGACGAACCGCTGGGACATGTTGTCCCATCCGTCGGTGACGAGCACCAGGTTGCCCACTACCCCACCTCCCGGCACCCGGAGCAGGTCGCTGCCCAGCGCCAGGGCGTCCCAGATCGCCGACCGGCCTGCCGGCTGGAGGAGCGCGATCATGTTGTCCAGGGCGGGCCGGATCTCGGGACGGATCTCCGTCAGAGGGATGGCCACCTTCGCGCTGTTGCTGAAGGTGACCAGCCCGAAGAGGGCCCGCTGGGCCTGCACCGCCTCGAAGATCCGGTAGGTGGCGGCCCGGGCCACCTCGATCTTCCGGCGGACCGCCGTGCCGGGAGAGGGCTCCTCCAGCGGGGCGAGCATGCTCTTGGAGATGTCCAGCACCAGGACATGGCGAGGGCGGGGGGGGGGCCGGACCAGGGGGCTCGGCCCGGAGAGGGCCCCTTCGTTGGGGGTGGGGGGGGAGGGGCTCGTGCTCCCTCC
>JAKAVY010000004.1:0-23752 GCA_021827405.1 Thermoplasmata archaeon | reverse complement strand
GGCGGGGGGGGGGGGAGGGTTCTTCACAAAGGATAGTGAGTGGAGGTCAAGGCATATGGCTTCTTCGGCCGAGGCGCTCCCACGTCGGGGGAGGGGTGGCCCCCAGGGAGGGATTATAAACCGGTCGTCGGTGGACCCCCGACGATGGGAAACATCCGGCAGACCTACATCAAGCGCGTGGCCATCGAGCTCGTCCGTCTCCACCCGGGGGCGTTCAACGCGGACTACCGGCACAACCGGGAGAAGGTGCTGGAGCTCACCGACCTCAAGCCCACGGAGGGAGGGGGCCACGGGGTCCGTTACAAGAAGCTCACGAACCGCATCGCCGGGTATGTCACCCGTTACCACAAACGCCAGGCCCGGATCGTAGCCTGACCGGGGGGAGAGCCCCCCTCAGTCGAAGATCTTGAGCCCATCCTGAAGGTGCACCAGCTCCACCGGGGTGGTCAGGTCCCCGACGACCATCCCGCGGGAGTTGGCCGCCACACAGGCCCCCACCAGCGGGATCCCGAAGTTCGCGGTGGACTTGTGCACGGGAACCTTCAGCGTGGCCTCCAGCACCCCGGCCTCTGTCGGGGTGACCCGGGGATGGACCACCACGCCCCGGTTGGTGGCCACGGCGGCCATGGCCACCGTCCCCAGGCTCGCCACGGTGGAGGGGACCACCGGGACCCCCAGGACCGCGGAGATCTCCTCGCGCTGCTCCACGCTGTACTCCGGATGCACCACGGCCCCCCGGTCGTTCGCCAGGATGGTGTTGCCCAGCGCGTTGATCCGGCCGCTCATCCGCCGGACGGGCAGGAAAGCCGCCAGGGCCTCCATCTCGGGGTCCGTGGCGGAGGCGGGAAGGACCGCGCCCCGGCTGTTGAAGGCGACGAGCGACCCGACGACCTCGATGCCCCCCACCGTGGTCCGGACCGTGGGGACCCCCAGGGAGCGGGTGACGAGGTCCGCGAGGTCCCCGGGCGCTCCCGGGGGCAGCAGGGCCATCGTCTCTCCCGCCCGGCAGAAGACCCCCAGGTACGGGCTACCGGCGACCGAGCCGCTCCCGACGGGCAAACCCCTCCCGACCCTGTGGGCCCAGGGGCCCCCTCAGGTACTCTCCTCGGCGAGGTCCACTTCCACCAGGCCGTCCTCGAAGCGGATGGCCCGGACTCGGACGCGCGCGGGGATGTGGCCCCGGGACCGGGCCCAGAGGAACTCATTGAGCCGGGGGTCGATCCAGACATTCTCGGACTTCCCCTTCATGTGGCGGACGATGAACTGACGCACCGTCTTCAACGCGTGGGAAGCACGCTCCTGTTCGGGCGGGGCGTGCTGGCTCGCGCGCAGCGGGACGACGAACTCCCGCTCCAGCTCCTCCACCCGGGTCTTCTCCTCCTTCGCCATACGTCTCCTCCCCTACCGGTGCAGATGTCCCCGCCGCCAGCTGCGGCGCTTGGGATGCCGGGTGACCCGCCGGGCCGTCCTCTCCATGACCCACGCGGGGACCCGGCGATTGCTCTTTTCGGCCTTCAGAAGCCTTAGCTTGCGGGGGAAGGGTTTACGACGGCTCGCCATGGATCTTCCTAACTCCTTTTCTCTATCGACGGGTGATACGGATCTCCCGCTTCTCCGGCTGGATCCGTTCCAGAAGCGCCCGGAGGGTGGCATCGTCCACCTGGCGCTGGAGCCGGCCGGCGGAAGCGAGGGCCAGGATCTGTTGTTCCACCCCGCTGACCAGGTCCGGCCGCGTCAACCGGAGCCGGGCCAGGCGTTCCCGGGCCTCCGGGGTCAGTAAGCGTCGCAACACCTCGTGCTGCTCGGCCTGCCGCCGCTCCATCTCCGATTGCTGGGCCTGCACCATCGCCGGGTCCATCCCGCCGGAGAGCTGCCCTTGGAGCTGGGCGAGCCGGCGGCGCCGGAGCTCTTCGAGTTCTGCCTGGTCCCCCTGCGCCGCCATCCTCCCTCTTCCTACCGCCGGAGCTCAGAGGTACTTCTTCAGGGTGGGGTCCTGCGCCACCAGGTCGCGGAACGCTCCCTGGCTGACCCGGGCCAGCAGGCTCTGCCCCTTGCCGGAGAGGGCTCGTCCCCGGAGCCGGACGGTGGAGACCAGTCCCGCCTTCTCCAACTGCTGAAGGATCTCCTGGGCCACGGAACGGCTGCCGGAGCAGGCGTGGTAAGGGGCACTGCCGTTGTCCTTGCGGCCTCCATATTCGGCGGCCATCCGGGAGACCCCGAGGGGACCCCGGACCTGCAGCTTTCGCAGCACCGAGGCCGAACGGAGGTACCACCAGTCCCGCTGGGAGGGGGCCCTCTCCGTGTGGCAGCCGGTCCGGACGAACAGCGCCCAGTCGGGAGCATGGATGGCGGGCTCCTTGCGTAGTTCGTCGGCCAGACGGGGGAGCAGGACGCCCGGAGGGACCTCTTGCGGATGGGTCATGGTGGGGGGCGATTCAGAGAGGCCGCAGTATTTAATCCCGGCCCCCGGGACCTCTCGGACGGACCCCAGGAGCGCCCCGGCCTCCGACGGGACCCTCGTTCGGTCCTGCGCCCCAGCACGGGAACCGTCATTCGGGGCGCTGCCCTCCTGGTCCCCATGGTGGCTGCGGTCCTCCTCGCGGCGGGAGGGGCGTCCCGGATGGGCGGGCAACCGAAGGGGCTCCTGGACGTCCCCTCGGAGGGGCCCACCCTGGCCCGGATGGCCCGCGTCAGTGAGCAGGCCGGACTCCACCCGGTGCTCGCCGTGGTCGGCTACCGGGCGGCGGAGCACCGGACTCGCCTTGGCGCCCTTCTCCTGCGGTGGGTCGAGCACCCGGGCTGGGCCGGGGGCCGGACCTCCTCGGTCCAGGCCGGGCTCCGGGCCTTGGGCGCGGACCCCCCCGATTGCGTGCTCTGGCCGGTGGACGCCCCGTTCGTGCGCGCTTCCACGCTTCAGCGCCTCCGGGCCCTCTCCGAGACCGATCCGGACCCCGCCCGCTGGTTGGTGCCGGTCTTCCAGGGTCGGCGCGGACATCCGGTGCTCCTTGGGCCGGGAGCCCAGCACGAGGTCCTCGGCTACCCGGTCGACCGACCCCTTTCCTCCTATCGGACCGATCACCCCGAGTCCGTCCGAGAGCTCCTCGTCGACGACCCGGGCGTGGGGGACAATCTGGACTCTCCCGAGGCCTTCCGGGGTGCGCTCCAACGATTCCAGAAGGAAAGGACGGACTGAGGACCGTGGACCGACGTATCCTTGCGGAGGCGCTCCGGCTGAGCGACCGCCACCGGCCGTACGTGCTTGTACACGTGGTGGAGACCCAGGGCTCCGTGCCCGGCAAGAAGGGGGCGAGCCTCCTCTACCGGGAGGACGGGACCACGCTAGGGACCGTGGGCGGTGCCCAACTGGAGGAGCGGGCGAAGCTTTTAGCCCGGGGGGCTCTGGACCGGCATGCGGGGGGACTCCATCATTTCGAGCTCCGGGCCTGGGAGGCCGGGGCCCTTCCCAGCCTCTGCGGGGGGAGTGTGGACCTGGCGGTGACCTACGTATCGCCCCGGCCGAACCTTCTCCTCTGGGGGGGTGGACACGTGGCCCAGGCGCTCGCCCGGCAGGTCCGCCTTTTGGACTACGACTTCAGCATTGCTGACGATCGTCCGGAATACCTGGGCTCAGAGCTTTTCCCCCAGGCCCGGCACCGGATCCTCTCGTCCCCCCAGGAACTCCCTTCCCGCATCGCGGCCTCTGAGGAGCGCTTCTCTCATGTCTACCTCCTGGGGTATGATGCCGCGAAGGACCAGGAAGTGGCCTTCGGGCTCTTGCCCCAGTTCCCGGGCCGGGTGGGGCTGGTGGCTTCCCGGACCAAGGCCGAGCTCACCCGGCGCGCCCTGCGGGAACGGGGGCTGTCCGAGGAGGTCCTCGCACGGCTCCGGACCCCCATCGGGCTTCCCCTCGGTGGGGTGACCCCCGAGGAGATCGCCTTGAGCGTGGCCGCCGAGATCGTCCAAGAGCTCCATGCCTCCGACGGAAAGGGCGAAGGGGCTTCGGAGCCGGCCCCATGACCGCTTCTGCCCCCCTTCACCTCAAGGTCAACGGGGTGCCGCTCGAGCGGAGCGTCCCTCCCAACCGGATCCTGCTGGACCTCCTTCGGGAGGATCTGAACCTGACCGGGACGAAGCGAGGCTGCGACCTGGGGACCTGCGGCTGCTGCACCGTCCTTTTGGACGGGGTCCCCACCCTAAGCTGCCTGACCTTGGCCCGGCTGGCGGAAGGGGCGGAGGTGACCACCATCGAGGGCCTAGGCGAGCACGGGGAGCTCACCGCCCTGCAGCGGGCCTTCGTGGAACATGGCGCGACCCAATGCGGGTTCTGCACACCGGGGTTCCTCCTTGCCGCCACGGCCCTTCTCCGGGACCACCCCACTCCCTCCCGGCAGGAGATCCAGGAGGCCCTTTCCGGGAACCTTTGCCGCTGCACCGGGTACGTGAAGATCCTGGAGGCCGTGGAGGCGGCCTGCCGGACCGGGCTCCCTGCCCCCTCTCCCTGACGTATGGCCAAGAGCGCTTCCGGACCCGCGGTCCCCCCTCACCCCCTGGCCCCCGCCTCCGGGAAGGGATACCGGCTCATCGGTCGTCGCCTCCCTCTCGTGGACGCCGCGCTCAAGGTCACGGGCCGGGCCGAGTACACCGATGACCTGAAGCGCCCGGGGCTCCTGGTGGGACGGCTGCTCAAGTCGACCCAGGCGCACGCGAGGATCGCGGGGGTCGACGTCTCGGCGGCCCGGGCCCTTCCCGGGGTGGCCGCGGTCCTGACCGGCAGGCGATTTCCCACCCCGTTCGGGGTCTTGCCCATGACCCACGACGAGACGGCGCTCGCCGTGGAGAAGGTCCGCCACTACGGCGAGTGGGTCGCCGCCGTGGCCGCGGTGGACGAGGAGACCTGTGAGAAGGCCCTTCGGCGGATCGAGGTGCGCTACGAACCTTTGCCGGTCTACGACGATCCCGGGGTGAGCGAACGGCCCGTGACGGAGAAGATACACGCCCGGGCCCTCCGGGACACCAACATCCAGAAGGAGGTCTTCCAGCACTTCGGGGACGTCCCCCGGGCCTTCCAGGAGGCCTTTGCCGAGGTGAAGGTGCAGGGCCGGTTCGCCGGGGTGAACCACGGCTTCACCGAGCCTCACTGCGTGCTGGCCGAGGCCTCCCCGGACGGGCGGCTCACGGTCTGGTCGGCCACCCAGGTCCCCCACTACCTCCTCCGGGCGCTCTCGGAGGTGCTCGGCCTCCCCCTGCACCGGATCCGGGTGATCAAGCCGGAGGTCGGGGGCGGGTTCGGTGGGAAGTCCGATCCCTTCCCCCACGAGATCGCCTGCGCAGCCCTCGCGGTGGAGACCGGCCGGCCGGTGAAGCTCCTCTTGGACCGGGAGGACGTCTTCTACGTGAACCACGGCCGCCATCCGACCCGGAACCTCGTTCGGCTCGCCGCCGACGAGAAGGGGACGTTCACCGCTCTCGATGTGGAGGCGCTCCTGGACGGAGGGGCGTTCAGTTCCTTCGGCGTGGTCACCACCTACTACAACGGGGTGTTGGCCCTCGGGCCGTACCGGCTCCCCTCCTTCCGCTACCATGGGGTCCGGGCCTACACGAACCACCCTCCCTCCGGGGCCATGCGGGCCCACGGCGGGACCAACATCCGCTACTCCCTCGAGATGGCGGTGGACGCCCTGGCCGAACGGTTAGGACGGGACCCAGTGGCCCTCCGCCTCCAGAACCTCCTGCCCGCCGATACCCAGACCGTGAACGAGTTCCGGATCACCTCGAATGGGGCCGAGGCCTGCCTCCTCGCCGCCCGGGACCGCTCCCGGTGGAGGGAACGGTTCCGGCAACTGCCCTACGGCGAAGGGATCGGCGTCGCCTGCGGGTTCTACATCAGCGGGAGCAACTCCCCCATCCACTTCACCCCCCGCTTCCCCCAGTCCACCGTCCACCTGAAGGTGGACGTGGACGGGGGCGTGACCATCCATTCCGGCGCCGCGGACATCGGGCAGGGCTCGAAGACCCTGCTCGCCCAGGTGGTGGCCGAGGTCCTGGGGATCCGGATGGACCGGACCCGGGTGGCCGCCGTGGACTCCGACACCGCGCCGGTGGACCTGGGGAGCTACTCCTCCCGGGTCACGTTCATGATGGGCAACGCGGCCAAGCGCGCGGCCGAGGAGCTACGGGAGGCTCTCGCCCAGGCGGCGGGCGACATCCTGGGAGAGCCCCCCGCGGGTCTGGTCTTCGAGGACGAGCGGATCCACCGGGACGGGTCCCCGGAGGTGGGGGTCGATTTCCTCGCTGCCGTCCACCGCGCCATGGAGCACCGGGGCGCCCTGGTGGCCTCCGGGAGCTACGAGTCCCCGCCGATGGGCGGGACGTTCAAGGGGGCCAAGGCCGGCACCGCCCCTGCCTACTCCTTCTCGGCGTACGTGAGCCAGGTGAAGGTGGACCTGGAGACCGGGTTCGTGGACGTGAAGAAGGTCTGGGCCGCCTTCGACTGCGGCCGACCGCTCAACCCCCTGGCCGTGGAAGGGCAGATCGAGGGCTCCATCCACATGGGCCTCGGGCAGCTCCTCTCCGAGAGCATGGACTACCGCGGCGCCCGGCTGATGAACCCCTCCCTCCTGGACTACAAGATCCTCGCCCCCCAGCAGATGCCGGAAGTGGAGTGCTTGCTCGTGGGAGGCGAGGACCCGGAGGGGCCTTTCGGGGCCAAGGAGGCCGGGGAGGGACCCCTGATCCCGGTGTTGCCGTCCGTAGGCGCGGCCGTCCACGATGCCTTGGGCATCCGCTTCCTGGACCTGCCGCTCACACCGGACAAGGTCTTCCGCGCCCTGGAGCGCGCGAGGCGGGAGGGCACGGCGAGGAAACCGCCGCTCCCCGGGGAGACCCGCGAAGGGTAGGAGGGGACCATGCACCTGGAACCGTTCGAGCTCCACCAACCCGCCACCCTGGACGAGGCCCTTCAGGTGGCGGCCTCCCATCCGGGCGACTTTGACTACCTGGCCGGAGGGACGGACCTCCTGCCCAACTACAAGATGCGGCTGAACCCTCGGGGGCACGTCATCGCCCTGGGGGGGATCCCCGAGCTCCATGCCTTTGCCCCGGAGGCAGGGACCTTCGGTTCCCTGGTGACGCTCCGGCAGATCGAAAGGGACCCGGTCATCGCCCGGGACTACCCGGGCCTTTCCGAGGCCGCGCGGCAGGTCGCCACCCCGCTGGTCCGGGCCAGCGGGAGCCTGGGGGGGAACCTCCTGGTCGAGACCCGCTGCTTCTTCTTCAACCAGTCCGCGTCCTGGCGGGAGGCGTTGGGGTATTGCCTGAAGGCCGAGGGGGACCGCTGTCACGTGGTCCCTCAGAAGGAGCGCTGCTACGCCACCTTCTCCGGGGACCTCGCCCCGAGCCTCCTGGTGCTCGGGGCGGAGGTGGACCTGGTCTCCTTCCAGGGACCTCGGACGCTCGCTCTCGACGATCTCTACGACCCCCGGGGGGACGGGATCCGTCGGACCCGGCTCCTCCCCGGAGAGCTCGTGGTCCGGGTCCGGGTCCCTCCCGAGGGTCGCAAGAGCCGTTCCACGTACCGGAAGCTGCGGGTCCGCCCCGCGTTCGACTTCCCCGAGCTCGGGGTGGCCGCCCTCCTGTCCCTGGAGGGGCAGCGGGTCCGCTCCCTCCGATTGGCCGTGGGGGGCCTGGAGACCTACCCCCGGTCCTTCCCCACGCTCACCGGCCCTTTGGAAGGGACGACCCTGACGGACGAGAGCATCGCGGAGCTGGCCCGGCGCGTCCAGGGGATGGTGCGACCCGTCCACAACACCTTCCTGGCCCCGGACTACCGTAAGCGGATGACCGAGGTCTTCGTCCGCCGGGCGCTCGCCGACCTAAGGGGGGCCTCGTGACCCCCGGGGCCAGGCCCCCCCCGGTCCCCGCTCGCCCCACCCACCCCCCTGAGTTCCGCTACCGGTTCGAACTGGTCCCCCTGGCCTCGCTCCGGGCCCATGAAGCGGTGGACCCGGGGAACCTTCAGGAGGTGCTGGGGAAGATCCGTCACCAGCATCTGGTCGACGAACCCCTGCTGGTGGCGGAGGTCCAGGACGGCCTCTTCGTGGTCCTCAACGGGCACCACCGGTTGGCAGCCCTTCTCGAGCTCGGAGCCCGCCGGGCCCCGGCCTGGGTCGTCGAATACGAAGGGGAGGCGGTGGTCCTCGAGCGCTGGCCGGGGGCCCGGGTCGAGACCCCCCCCACGAAGGGGGAGGTGGTCGACCGGGCCCTTCGGGGAGAGCTCTTCCCCCCCAAGACCACCCGACACCGCCTGACCAGCCCGCTTCCCACCCGGGTGACCCACCTGGCCGACCTGCAGTGAAGGACGATGCCCCGCCGCGCCGCTTCGGCTCCCGGGCTCCCCGAGACCGCATCCCCGCGCCCCCCCTTGCGCTTCGCCGTCGCCCTCACGGTCAAGGACATGCGCTCGCTCCTCCCCGAGTGTCTCGCCGCCCTGTTCCCCCAGTTGGGGGACGGAGGAGAGCTGGTGGTGGTGGACGCGGCCTCCACGGACGGGACCACGGAGTACCTCAGGGACCTCGAGCGACAGGGGATGCTCCACCTGATCGTCACCCCCTGCACCACGGGACGGGGAAGACACCTGGGCATCCTGGCCACGCAAGCCCCGCTCTTGGTGACCCAGGTGGACGCGGACCTCAAGCTGGCTCCCGGGGTGATCCCCCGGGCCTTGCGGGAGCTGGCCCGGCACCCCCGCTGGGGGGTACTGGTGGTGGTCGGGCGGCGGGACCGTAACCCGGACTCCACCAAGATCTACCTCTGGCGCCGGGAGGCGTACCTCCGCTCTGGGGGATACCCTGACCTACGGATCGGCGAGGACCTGGAGGTGCTCCGCAAGCCGTTGAGGGAGGGGGTCGTGGGACACCTCACGGTCCCCGCCGTGGGACTTGACCTCCGGGAAGCGTTGCGCCCGGCCGCCCAGCTGGCCTCCCCCTGGGGGAAGGGGCCGGGGATGTACCGCGTCGCCCTTAGACGGCTCCAAGGGGGGTGGGACCTTCCCCTCTATCTCCGGTACCTCTGGGCGGTCCGCCGAAGCCTGCCCCGCTTCTTGGCCGGGGCCGGGCTCACCCTGGCGGCCGCCCTCACCCTCCCCCGGCGGGGGAGGGGGCGTCCGGAGGGGACGAGAACGGCAGCGGAAGCCGCCCCCGGGCAAAGTCCTCCACCACCTGGCTGAGCAACTCGTGCTCGACCGCTCGCAGCCGCTCCGACAGGGAAGCGGGGTCGTCCCCGGGTAGCACCGGGATCCGGGCCTGGGCGATGACCGGCCCGGCATCGAGCGACTCGGTGACCAGGTGGACGGTGGCCCCCGTCTCCCGGTCCCCGGCCCGGAGGACCGCCTCGTGCACGTGACGGCCGAACATTCCCGGGCCCCCGTAGCGGGGCAGGAGCGCGGGGTGGGTGTTGAGGATCCGCCCGCGGAACTCCCGGAGCACGGGACCCCGGAAGACCTTGAGGAAGCCCGCGAGCACCAGAAGCTCCACCCCCCGGTCTCTCAGCGCCGTGGCCCAGGCCGACTCGGCCTCCAGGCCTTCGGGGCCCTCCGGGTCCTTGAGCCGGGGAAGGGGAGGCAACAGCGCGACGGGGAGCCCCAAGGACCGGGCTCGCTCGAGCGCGCCGGCCTGGGGCCGGTCGGAGGCGACCAGGACCAGTTGGAACGGGGCCCCCGGTCGCCGAGAGCGCTCCGCCAGCGCGGTCATGGTGGTCCCCTCCCCCGACACCAGTACCGCCACCCGCAGCCGGGGGGGGCGCTCTGTCCGTGCGGGCCCGGTCTCGGTCAATAGCTTGTCCCGCTGGTGAAGTGGAAATCCCCGGAGACCAACGGGGACACCCTCAGGCAGGTCAGACCCCGTTCGTCGGCCACGGCGCGGCTCTCCTTCCCCACGGCCTCCACCTGGGCCAGCGTCGCCAGCACGCTCTGGGTGAAGCGGAGGTTCCTCACGGGGTACGCGATGCTCCCGTTCTCGACCCAGTAGGTCCCGTCCCGGGTCATCCCGGTGATCTCCGTCCGGCCGGGATGCACGGTCCGCACGTACCAGAACCGGGTCACCAGGACCCCTCGCCCCAGCGTGGTCAGTAGCCCCTGGCGATCGGCCTTCCCCGGGCGGAGGGAGAGGTGGGTGGGAATGGGCCCACCGGGCATCTCCGGGGGGAGGGCGTTCCCCGTGCTCCGGGCCGAGGTCCTAGCCGCGGAGGCCAGGTCATGACAGGGGCCAGAGAACACCCCGTCCCGGAGGAGCACCCGGCGGCGGCGCGCGGTCCCCTCGGCGTCCATCGGCTCGGGAAGGCCCGCGGGGGAGAGCGGGTCCTCCTTCATCTCGAGGAGGGAAGGGATCTCGGGGATCCGGGCCGGCTCGCATAGGAAGCTCCAGCCCTCTTCCACGGCGTGCGCCCCGAGGCTGGACAAGAACAGGGAGCCCAAGAGCTCGCGCACCGCGGACGGGGCCAGCAGCACCCGGTAGCTCCCGGGAGGGACGGACCCCGCCGCCGCCCGCGGAGTGGAGGCGAGAGCCTCTTGTCCCAAGCCGTCCCAGTCGACCGCTCCCGGGTCCCAGCCGGCCCGTTCTGCCCAGCCCGAGGCGGGGGGGTCACGGGAAAGGTCCTCGCAGAGCAACGAGGCCTGGGCCACACCCCGACGGTACCCCCGTCGCAGGCCCGAACTGTTCGCCACCGCCAGCACCTGGTAGCCCTGGTGGAATGCCCCCGAGACCCGAGCCCCCGGAAGGACATTGGAAACGGTGTGGATGGCCCTCCGGAGAGCCTCGGTCGGGCGGGTCCCGTCAGTGAGGACGGCCGGCGAGAACGGGAGGGGGGGGAGCGGAGAGCTGGGGTCCTTGGGGAAGGAGAAGGGCACCCGGCTCCGGGGGGCCCAACGGGCGAGAGTGCGGGCCTCCTGGACCAGAGCCGTGAGCCCGGGCTCGGAGAGGTCCGTGGTGGTGGAGCTCCCGACGCGGCCCCCTTCCTCGACCAGTCGGAGGGAAACCGCCTCGTAGCGCTCCAGCTGGGGTTGGTAGAGCTGGGAGTTGGCGGCCCGCAAGGTGAGCCATCGTTCCCCGTAGTAGCGGGCATCGCCCGGTAGGGGAAGGATGGCCAGGAGACGTTCCAGGCACTGGAGCCCGTCCCGGACGCTGGGGGGATCCGGCTCCCCGCCCCGCCGCCCGGGGCCGGTCGTGGGGGCCCCGGACCCGGTGGGCCTGCCCGGGGCCCTCAACCCCCTCCCCCCACCTGGACCTTCCGGAAAAGGCCCCAGGGAGCCCCGTTCCCGACCCGGGCCACCTGCCCCGGTTGCCCTTTCCCGCAGTTGGGGATGCCCCAGAGGTGCCAGCTGGAAGCGTCGGCCGTGGCCTCGAGACTTCCCCAGAACTCCGGGGTGATGCCGGAGTAGAGGGGGTTCCGAACGTACCCTTGCATCTCCCCGTGCCGGATCAGCCGGCCGACCTCGGTACCGAACTGGAAGTTCAGACGCCTGTCGTCGATGGACCAGGAGCGATTGGTCTCCAGGTAGATCCCCTGGCGCACCTCGGAAAGGAGGTCCGGGACGCTCCGCGACCCCGGCCGGAGGCTCACGTTGGTCATCCGTACGAGCGGGGTCCGGGCCCATCCCTCGGCCCGGGCCGTCCCTCCGCTCCGGGAGAGCCCCAGCTCCCCGGCGCTGCTGCGGGAGGTGAGGAAGCCCACCAGCCGGCCCTCCCTCACCAACGGGTACCGCTGCCCCGGCACTCCCTCGTCGTCCCAGGGGAAGCTCCCCAGCCCCCCGGGGACGGTGGCGTCCGCTTCGACGGTCATCGCGTCGGACCCGTAGCGGAAGGAGCCTCGGTCCGGGGGGGAAAGGAAGCTCGTCCCAGCGTACCCCGCCTCGTACCCCAGCACCCGGTCGAGCTCGGTGGCGTGGCCGACGCTCTCGTGGACCTGCAGGGCCAGCTGGTCGCTGGAGAGCACGGCGTCCATCCGGCCCTTGGGACAGGAGGGCGCGGTGAGGAGGCGTTGCGCGAGACGGCCGCACTCCGCGGCGTGGGAGACCAGGTCCAGCCCGGCGAGGATCTCGAACCCCCCCTGGGCGAAGTCCCCCCCAAAGCTGGTGGGATACGAGCGCCGCTGGACCTCCCCCTCGCCTACCGCCGTGGCCTCGATGCCTCCCCCGACGTGCACGAGCGTGCTCTCATAGCTCGCCCCGTCGCTGCTGGCATACCACTTCCGGTCGAGGAAGGCCGAAGCGGAGGCCCGTCCGCTCTTGACCCGGGAAGAGACGTGGAGAGCCCTCTCGGCCTCCCGGAGGAGGTCGAGCTTCCGTTGGACCGGGACCGCGAAAGGGTCCTCCCGGACCGGGGTGGCGTAGCGGCCGTTCCGGGGGCCCCGGGCCTCCTCTACCCAGGGGACCGGGGAGGGGCGGGTCCGCTCCGCGAGCCGGGCCAGCCGCTCCGCCTTATGCGCGCAGGACCGGATCGCGTCCCGGGTCACCTGGGAGGTGGCGGCGAATCCCCACCCGTTCCGGCGGAGCACCCGGATCCCGATCCCTCGGTCCTCCTGCCGGGAGAGGGTCTCCGCCTGGCCGTTGCGGACCACCAGCCGCTCGCTCGCCCGGGGCCAGAGCAACCGGGCGTCGGCAAAACGTACCCCGGGCCGCCGGGCCGTGTCCACGGCGAGGGCCACCCAGTCCTCCAAGAGGTCTCGTCTCCCCCCGGGCTGCCGGAGGGGGTCAGAGGGTGACGGGCAGGTTGAGCTTTTCGGTCAGTTCCTTGTACCGGTTGCGGATGGTGACCTCGGTGACCCCGGCTACCTCGGCCACCTCGCGCTGGGTCCGCCGTTCCCCACACTGCAGGCTGGCGATGTAAATGGCGGCCGCGGAGACCCCGGTCGGGCCCCGGCCACTGGTGAGCTCCCGCTCGGTGGCGAGCTTGAGGATCTCGTTCGCCTTTCCCTGGACCTCGCCCTTGAGCCTCAGTTCGGAACAGAACCGTTGGACGTAGTCCTGGGGGCGTGTGGGGAGGAGGCGAAGCTTGAGCTCCCGGGTCATGAAACGGTAGGTCCGGCCGATCTCCTTGCGCCCGGTGTGGCTACGGGACGCGATCTCGTCCAAGGTCCGCGGGACGTTGCACTGCCGGCAACTCCCGTAGAGGCTGGCGGCCACCACCCCCTCGATGGAGCGCCCCCGGATCAGGTTATGGGTCACCGCCTTGCGGTAGATCATGGCGGCCGTCTCCCGGACGTTCCTCGGCAGGTTCATGGCGCTGGCGATCCGGTCCAGTTCGGCCAGCGCGAGGGCCAGGTTCCGCTCGGTGGCGTTGGAGACCCGGATCCGGCGCTGCCACTTGCGCAGCCGGTAGAGCTGGGCGCGGTTCCGGGTCGGAATGGACTTTCCGTACGGGTCCTTGTTCTTCCAGCCGATCTCGGTGGAGAGACCCTTGTCGTGGATGGTGAGGGTGCTAGGAGCCCCGGCCCGGGCCCGCTTCTCTCCCTGTTCCGCATCGAAGGCCCGCCAGTCGGGACCCTGGTCGATCATCCCCTCCTCGAGGACCAAGCCGCACTCGTCACAGACGAGTTCGCCCCGCTCATAGTCCCGGGTGAGGTGATTGGAACCGCAGCCCGAGCACCGGGTGGGTACTGCGCTCTCGGCGGGAGGCTCGCCGGCGGGTGGGGTGGCCTCAGCGCCCATGGGACCGTACCTCCGGCCAGAGGTTCTGCCCGACCAGGGAGGCCCCCCGGGAGGTCAGTAGCGGGCCCTTAGGCTCCACCACTACATAGGGGCGGCTCACCGGTCCGAAGATCCGCAGGACCCTTCCGTGAAAGGACCCGTCCTCGCTCGCCAGGGAGGTCCCCTCCGGGGGCGGGTGGACGGAACGGATCAATGGGAAGCCCCGGGAGGTCAAACCCACCACCGTTCCGGCGGGTTGGTCACGGAGGGACCGCGGGCCCCTGGGGAGGCGCTCCTCGGAACTCAAGGGATATAAACTATCGCCAAAACGCACATAAAGGTTTCAGTCGGGCCCGGCCCCTTCCGGTTCCCCGAGGGACATCCTCAAGCGTCGGAGGGTGTCCTCAGCCTCCTCGACCTTTCCCTCTCGCAACTGCCGCGTGGCGGACATGAGGAGGACGGCGGCCTCCCGGACGTCCTCCCCTTCGCTCTGGCGGCCCTTCAGGTGTCCCGCGAGCTCCCGCGCGTCCGCCAGGATCTCCGGCAGCCCCCGGGGCGCCGGGACGGCAGGCGCCGGCGACGCTCCTATCGATGAAGGCGCGGAGGACGGACCCGGGGCGGTGCCGGGGAGGCTCTCCGGGACGGGGGTCTCCTTGTTCCCGGGAGGTTCGGGGACCGGTTCCGCCCCGGAGAGAACGAGCAGCCCGGGGTACTCCCGGCGTAGCTGGAAGAACTCCTCGGCAGCCTCTTTGAACCGCCCGGCGCGGGCATGCCGCTGCAGGGAGACGACCCGGCGCTCGGCCCGGGCCCTTCCCCCGGGGGGAAAGGCATAGCGGTCCAGGGCTTCCGTCGCCGAGAGGGCCCGGTCCAGCAGGTTCTGGCGGACCTGCTCGTGCACCAGGATCAGGGTGGCCGCCGCTTGGGAGCCGGCCTCCCGGAGGTCTTCCGCGCTCAACGTCTCGTCTGCCAAGGACCCCCGTACCCGGAGGAGCCGGGCGTCGATCGGAGCGAGGTCGAGCCCGAGCCGGTGCCCGACCTCCCGGAAGGCATCGATCCTGAGCAAGGTCTCCTTCAGGTGCTTCCAGTCCCGCTCCAGCTCGTTCAATTCCTCGTCGGCGACCTTGAGGGCGCTGACCGCTTCGAACTTCGCTCCCTCCCGGAAGGCGGTCCGCGCCCGGGAGAGCTCTCGGGCCACGTCCGCTGCCACCCCATCCTCCCGGAGCCGTCCCTCCCGTTCCTCAAGGTTGGAGGCGGCCTCGTCGAAACGGTGGGCCAGGGCCGGCTCGAGCGCTTCCAGGGCCGAGAGCAAGGTCCTGCGGGAATCCTCCAGCCGGCCCCGGGCCGCGCTCATGGCGGCCGTGGCCAGGGCCTCCGCGGTCCCGGTGGGGTCGAGTTCCAGGCTTTGGGCCACCCGCAGGTTCCCCTGGAGGCTGAGCGCCAGGTCCTCCACCTCGCTGGCCAGCGTGCCGCTCGTCTCTGGGACCGTCTCTTCCGGAGGGCTCGAGAGGGCGTCGTACCCGCCCGTGGGAGGCGATGCGCTGCTGGCGAACTCTGTCCGCTCGGACTCATCCTCTGCCTCCAAGGCACGCCGGGCCTCGGACAACAACGCGGCCGGGAACCCGCAGTGCGGGCAGCGGATCCCGCTAGGGTCGAGGTCACCGTCACAGATGGGGCAGCGCTGCTCCACCTCCTTGGCGGTCACCATGGGGACACCAGCAACCCCGGACGACTTAGCCTTTGGGCTTCAGCCCCCGGAAAATGTCCCCACGACCTCCAGCCGGCCGCTCCGGGTCACCCGGAAATCGGAAGGCACGGGCTCGCCGTCCCACCAGAGGGCCGTGCCCTCCACGAAGAGCCCGAGACCCGGCAAGAGGTTCCGTAAGGAGGTCCCCGGCGGGACGGCCAGGTCGGTCTCCGGGCGCCCCCCGCAACCGGGACCGAACACCACCCTCACGCGGAGTTCGCCGGATCCGTCGATGTCGCTCACCCGTTTTTGCCCCGGGGGGGCCAGGACGGGGCACAGATGAAGGTCCCGTGGGGATCCAGGCGGGGGGGAGAGGTGTCCCGGGGGCCCCTGTGCCCGGGAAGGGCGCCCTTGCGCCGTCAACCCCCTAGTATCCCCTCGGGCCCCGGGAGGGCTTCGAGCACGCGCGCCCCTTCCCTCCTCCCGGACTGGAAAGCGCTGAGGGGGAGATTTGAACTCCCGAGGGACGAACCCACCGGTTTTCGAGACCGGCGCCTTGCCGGGCTAGGCTACCTCAGCACCCGTGCCGGGGAGGAAACGGACGGCCACCGCTTAACCTCTCCGCGCCTCCGGCGCGGCACACCCCTGAGGGCTGGAGAAGGTCCCCTCCGAAAGCCCCCCTCCGGGGGAGACCGGGGAGGGGAAGGGAATCCTCGCGTGTGGGCCGGCGCGGCCCCCCCTCTCCAGGAACCCTGAGCCGGTCCGGTAGGAGCCTCCCGCCCCGGTCTGTGGCCAGGGAGTTAAGTCCGGCTTCCCGAAATGGCCCGAAAGAACGGACGTTCAGGGGCGTCCCGTGGGAACGGGCTGAGACCCTGCTCACCGGGGGGACACCGGGTGCGATCGCCGCCGGGCCTCCTTCATCTTCACGATCCCCTCCATGGGAAGAGGGTCGACCCCACGGGCATCCGCCCGGAAGAGGGATAGGAAGTCTCCGAACCAGACCAGTTCGAGCATCGCCCCCAGACGGTCCCGGGCGCGGGGCACCACCCGAACCGTCCGGACCCCCCGGGCCTTGAGCTCCGACTCCAGGTACTGGCCTTCCCAAGCCCCGGGTCCGTTACGGTCCAGCCCCTCCACGAGGGCCACCAACCGTCGGTCTCGTTCCTGCGGGGAGAGCACGTCCCAGGCCACGATGGCGTTGTGGGCGAGTTCTGGGAGGGTGTCAAAGTGCGAAAGCTCCTTGGCATTCTCCTCGGTATCGTCCTTCCACCGTCGCCCGACGCAGGCAAACAACTCCGGGGTGTAGGTCCAAAGCTCCCGACCTTCCCACTCCCGGGCGAGTTGGGCCGGGGCCCCCTCGGGGGAGTTGAAGGTGGAACCTGTCTCTTGGAGCTCTTCCGCGACGGCGAGGAGGTCTCGGGAGCCCGTCCGCAGGCCCGGGAGGAGCCCCCAGAGAGCTCCGAAGAGGAGCCCCAGACTGGCGCGGGGCGGTTGCCCCCCCGGGATGCGGGCCACGGGAACCGAGTCCCGGGCGGCCCACTTCTCCAGGGTCCCTCCTGAGGTCACCACGGCGAGGGGGATGGAACGCCTTCTCCCTTCCTCGTAACTCTCGAGGACCTCTTGGGTCTCCCCGGAGTAGGAGACCAGGACCAGGGCGGCGGAGCGGTCCAGCCAGCGGGGAAACCGGGGATCCCTCAAAGGGAGAACGGGTCGTGGGGAGGTCTCCCCGGTCACTGCGGCGAAGAGCTCCCCGGCCAGTCCGCTTCCGCCCATTCCCAAGATCGCCGTCGTAGAGCGGCTCTCCCAGGCCACCGGATCCTGACCTCCAGCCGTCAGACCGGCTCGCAATTGGGAGGGGAACGCCCGGGTCAGGTCCCACATCCGAAGTCTCCCCGGGGACGACTCGGACATCGGTAGCGCTCCCAGGCTCCGGTGTATTTGGCGGTTGACCTGCAGAGAAGGGCCCCGGCCTGGCTCAGCTCCGCGTATCGGCACCAGAAGCCGGCTCCCGCGCCCTCGGAACCCGTAGACCCAACGCCCGGGGAAGGGGAAGACTAGCCCTGGGGCCCGGATGTACCGGTGCCGTGGGGAGTGAGCGGGGTCCGTCCCTCGTCGGGTGTCCTAGGCGCGCCCTTCGTCTCCCGGCCGCCGGCACCGCCGGGCCCCACGAAATCGCTCATGGCACCCGGTCACAGCCGCATTCCCTTCTGGCAAGCCCCAGGGGATAGGCCCGAGGGGGACGAACGATCCAGAACTCCCGACCGCATCGTCGTTGCGAGGGTCACCTTCGAACCCCCGAAAAAGTTCCTTACGCTGCACGATAGACTCTTTAGGGGGCCAAACGATAAGAACAAGGCCGTAGGCCCGGTGCGGGCAGGGCCCCCCCCGGGCCCGGAGTCCCTTCCAGGCCCACGCCAGGGAGCCGGAGCGGAGCAGGGGATGCAACGAGACTTCCTGAGCCCCCACATGAAGATCCCCACCGGGATCACGGGGCTGGACCGGATGCTCCGGGGAGGGCTTCTTCCCGGCCGACCCTATCTGGTCGTGGGCCCCCCGGGCTCGGGGAAGACCACCCTCTCGCTCGAGTTCTTGTTGCGGGGGGTAAGGGATGGGGAGGAGGTCCTGTACGTCACCTTGGAGGAGCCCCCGAACGAGATCCGGGCGGATTTCCGTGGGCTGGGCCCCGATCTCTTGCGGATCTGGGTCTTCGACGCGATCCCAGACGTCATGCGGTATGAGAAGGCCCCGTTCAAGGACATTGCCGCGGTCCGCTCCGCGACCCAGCTCGGGTCCTACCCGGAGTCCATCCGAAAGACGGGGGAATTCACCAGCGTGGAGGTCACCTTCAGCGCCCTGATCCAGACCTTGAAGATGGAGACGGTTCGGCGGCTCTACACCCGTCTGGTGGTGGACTCGCTGACCGCGCTCGAGTTCTTTTGCATGAAGGGGTTCGATGAGCAGCAGGGGGCCCAGGCGTTCTTGCGTTTCCTTTCCGACCTGGGCATCACCACCCTCCTCACGGTGGAGACGCCCCTGGAGGACCTCCCCAGCGCGGAGCGGCTCCTGGCCCGAGGGGAACTTCACCTGTTTCAATGGGACGTGGAAGGAAAGACCGTCCGGGCCCTGGGGGTCGAGAAGTTCCGCGGCAGTGGGCACGACGTCCGGCTGCATCCGTTCCGGCTGTCCGCCCATGGCCTGGACGTGGACATCTCCTCTTCCCTGGCCCGGGAGAGCCGGGTCATGGCCCCGGTTCCCTCCTCGGAGCGGGAGGAACTCCCTCGGCCCACGGACGCGGAGCTCATGGTGGAGGCCCGTCGGGCGATCCTGGCCCTCCAGGAGGACGTCCGGGGCCTTCTGGATCTGGGGCTGGACGTCGAACCGGTCCGTCAGTTGCTCACCGGAGCTCATCGTTCCCTCTCGGACATGCGGACCCAGACGGCGTTCGAGCAGATCCTGGAGGCCCGGCAGATGGTCAACCACCTGCTCTTGGCCCATGAGGTCTCCCGGGAGTTCTCCGGAAAACCGTTCCAACCGACCCTCATCGCTCCTCGGGGCCTGTCCGCCGGGGCCTCGACCGTACCTTCGCCCGGTCCGGAAGAGGCTGCAGAGGCGTCCTCGGCAGTGGGCCCTACCCCAGTCGCGGAGAGTTCCGCCAGCGCGCTCCTCCCGCTTCTGGGCCGGTTAGTAGGGGTGCTGGAAGGCTCGCGGGGACGGGTGGTCAGCCAGAACCTCTCCCCCGCCCTCCTGCAACGCGCGGCCCGGGCCGCGGGAGTGCCTGGGCTTGTTCCTCCGGGACGCCCGCCAGAGGCATCCGCCTCGCTTCGGACCGGGCCCAGCGGGGCTCCCAGGGCTCCGGCCACCGGGACCACCGCCCCGGGGCTGGAGCGGGTGCGTCTTTTCCCCGCCCCACCGTCTGGGGGACCGGGGAACCGGCGCCCCTCGGCCATCCGACGGCTTCCCGATCGGCCGGCGGAACCGGGTCCCCATCCTTCCGACGCGTCTCCCCCACGCATACTGCCAGCTACGACCCCTCCCGACGCAGCGCGCAGCGGGACGGACGGGCCACCGACCACCAGCCTTCGCCCGGCGGTCCAAACGCCCGGTCCGCCCCGGGAAGGACCGACCACGGCCGCAGGCCCCACCTCGCCGGGCGGACCGAAGGCGGACCCGCGCCCGGTTGTGGAGCGGGTCCAGCGGGCCCGGGGTGCTTCGGCCGGAAAGGAACCGGAGGCCGAGGAACTGCCAGGCGGCCCTCTGGCCGAGGAGACAGAGGAGGGCCCGACCGACCCAGACCCCGGAACCTCGGAGGACGGGGGCCAGGTGGGGGGCCCCCCATGACCGAGGGGGAGCGGATCTCGACGGGGATCGCCGGATTGGACCTCCTCCTCGGGGGCGGGCTGTTTCCGGGCCGGCCCTATTTGCTCACCGGCCCCAACGGGAGCGGGAGGACGCTCCTCAGCCTCCAATTCCTACTCGAGGGGATCCGGAAGGGAGAACCGGTGCTCTTGGTGGCCGTCGACGAGCCCCCCCATGAGATCTTGGAGAACGTGAGGTCCCTGGGCTGGGACCTCTCGAAGATCCACACCATGGACGCGACCCCCGGTCAGCTGGCTTACCGTCGGCTCGGGGACCTGCAGGAGATCAAGTCCCTCCACGACGTGAAGGCCATGCAGGACCTGGGAGAGAACCTCCGACGGCCGAACCAGGCCACCGACGAGATCTCCCTTCAATCCATCTATCTCAAGCTCCGTCGGCAGATGGATGTGCTCCCGGCCCGAAGGGTGGTGCTGGACTCGCTCACCTCCATCCGGCACTTCGCGCTCCGGGCGAGCCCGGACAAGCAGGCCGAGCGCACGGAGATCCAGTCGTTGCTGCGCTTCCTCAGCGAGAAGGAGGCGACCACCCTCGTCACCGCCCGCCCGCCCCGGGAGAACGAACTCACCCCGGAACAGGTACTCTGTCGCGGGGAGATCGTCCTGCGGAGGGAGTGGCAGGGCCACGGTATGGTCCGGACCCTCCGGGTCAGCCGGTTCCGGGGGTCCCCCCACGACGCCGACGAGCACCCGTTCACCATCGACGGAAAGGGGGTCCGGGTGGAGACCGGCCTCCCTACTCCCTCCCTCACCCCGGTCCTTCCTTGAGCTCCCGATAGAGTTCGAGGGTGGCTTTTGCCACCCCCTCCCAACCATAGAGTTCCTCCGCCCTAAGGCGAGCAGCCTCCCCCATCCGGCGCCGCCGATGGGGGTCCTTGAGGAGCTCGAGGGCGAAGGTGGCCCAGCGCTCGACCAGCGCTTGAGGGGGAAGGTCCCGAGGCAGCAGGTAGCCCACCGCGGGGTCCGGTACTTCGTCGGAGAGCGCGTCGGTCCCCAGCACCGGGAGTCCACTCGCCAGGGCTTCCAATACGGTGATGCTTTGCAGCTCGGAAGCGCTGGGATGGACGAGGAGGTCATGCTCCGCATAGAGGCGGGAGAGCGTTGCATCCCCCACTGGGCCGGTCAGGACCAGACGCCCCTGCGACCCCGGGGAGGCCAACAGGCTCCGCGCGTAATGGGGATCTGACCAGGGCCCGACCAGGGTGAGATGGGCTCCCGGCAGGCGCTCGAGCAGTCGCACGGCAAGGTCCCAGCGCTTTCGGGGATGGATGGCTCCCACGCCGAGGAGCCCGTTCCCCTGTCGGGAATCCCACCGGGGGCCGAAGCGGGCAAGGTCCACCCCGTTGGGGATGACCCGGATCCGGTCCGGCCGGGTAGGAGGCCGGGCCTGCCGCATGCTCCGGGCCACGCTGTCGTTCAGGGCCACGGTTCTTGTGGCCTGGGCGCAAGCGCGACGTTCCAACCAGAACCCGAACCGCTCGCGCGCGCTTCGGGCTCCCGACCAGTGACGCGAGTGGGAGGTATACACGAAGGGGATGCCGGAGAGGAGCAGGCGATTCGCGACCACGGGCGTGAACACGTGGACGATGTCCCGCGACAGGCCGCGGAGCTTCCGGGGCACGCTTAGGGCGAACGGGTACTCTCTCCAACTGTGGCCTCCGCCGTCCCGGTTCACGATGAGAACTTCGGCCCCGAGTGCCTGGAGCCCTCGCGCGAGGCCATCGATCGCCCGTTCCACGGCTCCCCAGTCCGGAGGAGGGATCGGGAGCACGCCGCTACCCACCAGGACGACCCGCACGCCCGGGGAATCCGGGGTCGGGTCTAATACGCTTGGGCTCTCTGACAGGGCGGACCTTGGGAGGAGCCATGGGGACGGAGCCGGACCCCTTCGACCTGTCGGAGGCCCGCCAGACCCTAGCCTATCTACGCCGGAGGTATGGGCTGGACGTGGACCGGGTCCTCGGATGGATCCTCGACGGCTCGGCCCCCACTCCCGGTCATCCCCTCCTCCCTCCGGCCTACGTGGCCGCGGGGGACCTCTTGGCCCGGTGCTGGAAGGGGACGCGGATCCCTCATGTGAACCTGGTCCTCCGTCCGCTCGTGGAGGCCGGGGTGGTCCTCTGGACGGAAGAGGGGGTCCGGCTCGATCCGCGGACCTTCCCCCACCTCGAGGAACTCGGCCTCTCCGGGTTCGTGCGCCGGTAGCCGGCCCCCCGGGCGGCTGGGGGAAGCCTCAGGCACGGTGCGCGATGATGGTCTTCCCCTGGTTGATCCGTCGGCTGAAGCCCCAGACCACGACGAGGGCGGAGGCCAGGGCGACCAGAGCGACCAACTGTTCATCCAAGCGATCTCCGGGCATGAACGTGCTGGCGGCGGCCAAAGCGGCGACCACCAGGGAGACTCCCGCAAAGCCGCTCAGCCATCCGGTAAGGCGCGGTCCGCTCGGGAAGAGAAGATAGACGACCAGGCCGGAAGTGCAGGCGATGGCGACGAGGAGGTCGAAGACCCCGAGGACCGAACGCGGGGGGATCCCCAGGACGGCTTCCCCGAGACCGGAAAAGACCAGGGCGAAGAGGAGGCCGGTGGCCAGGGTCCTTCCGTTGGAAAGGGCCCGGAGCTCCCCCTGCCCGAACAGCACGGTCTTCCCCATCCTCCGGGGAAGGAAGTGGGCCAGCAAGAGGAGGGCCAACGCGGCGATCCAGACGCTCTCGTCGAGTCGATCCTCGGGGGACTCCAGGAAGGCAAAGACGAGCTGGAGAAGGAAGGCCGCCGAGAGGAGGAGAAGGGTACCCCGGTTGATCCGCTTGAGGTCCCGGTTCCGGACGGCCACCACGAGGAGCGCCGCTCCCAACACGACCAGGAGGAGGTCGTCCACGACGGAAAGCGGGACGTCCAGTTCGTCGTAGGTAGCGAGAAGCCCGCCCACCACCAGCGCGGCCACGACGACCAAGGAGGCCTGGTATCGGGCATAGGCGTAGGCCACCTTGTTCGTGACATCGTTGAGGCCCTGCATGACGCTCGGGGGGCGCCAGAGCGGCAGGATAGAAAGGTTTGCCGCCGGCCCCGACAAGGAGGACACGAGTTCCTCTGCCTCGGGAACCTATAACTCCCGTCCGCGTACCGGGGTCTCGCAGCCCCGTGGTGTAGTGGACAAGCATACGGGCCTTTGGAGCCTGGGACAGCGGTTCGAATCCGCTCGGGGCTACTGACGAGTACCTCTTCCGCTCCCGCGAAACGGGAACGGGAGAAGGGTCGGGCATGGCGGCCCCAGTGGGGTCGCCGGGAAGGGCGGCCCGAGGAGGACGGAGGGTCACGGAGAAGCGCCTTCCTCGCAAAAGACGATGGGTGAGAAGTTTCGGGTAGTGGTGGGTGCAGAGTTACGGGAACTCCCACCTCTGCTCGGAGAGCCTGCCCTTCACCCAATTCGGTGCCCCGCCCTCGGACTTCGCGCGGTCCTCGAGTCCGCTTTCGCGTCTACCCCGTTGACTGACCCCCGCGGTCATCCGGACATCCAGGCGCTGGTTTCGGAGATAGAGAACGACCTCCTGGCGGCCCAGATAGAAGGCGAGCCCGTGCCCATAGCGGGACTTGCGGAGAGCAAGGTCAGGAATTGAGGCGAGCCATTGATCGATGCCTCCCCGAGCGCCTTGGGACGTCCGACGCCGGTCCGATACAGGAGGCTTGTTGCGAGGGGGTCGCGAACGATAAGCCAGTCCCCCAGGACCAGGATCTGGCGTGCTTGGGACCCGAACGGTATGAACGAGTCATTGAGACCGGAGTCGAATAGATCCGTAAGGGCTCAGAGGTCCGACGGAAGCCCAGAAACACGACACGGAAGGGGGAAGTGCCTAGTCCATCGGAGTGTGCCTTTCCGGTGACCGGTAGCGCCGAGGCGGCTCCCATAGCTCGAACCGGTTCCCTTCAGGGTCGTAAGCTCACCCGAACCGTCCGTACGGGGACTTTTCGATTCGGGCATCGACACGCACACGAGCGCGCTGGGGGGGCATCGGGCGGGGA